>NZ_LZZV01000118.1:0-2503 GCF_014170385.1 Delftia sp. UME58 | reverse complement strand
TCATCGCCTGTGATCGCCAAGGCATCCACCATATGCACTTAGTCGCTTGATCCTATAACGCTGTAGGCTATAGGACCTGAGTATTAGCGTTTGTGCCGTTCATAAGTTTCAAAGCAGTCTGAGGTTATTCACCTCAGTCTTGAGAACTTGGAACAAAATAATGCAATCACAACCCGTACTTATCTTCTTCGACTTGCGTCGAGTACTTGATAAGTACATTTCGTTGTGCTTCTTCCAGATTGTTAAAGAACGAATATAGCTGTTAGGTAAAACCTAACTCATAGCGCTGCAAGCAGCGCTATGAGTTAGCCTCTACATCACCACCAGGTGAGTATTTGAGAATCAATGGTGGAGGTGAACGGGATCGAACCGATGACATCCTGCTTGCAAAGCAGGCGCTCTCCCAGCTGAGCTACACCCCCATATTCCACACAGTGACCAGCACTACGCGAAATACTTTGGTGGGTCTGGTTGGATTCGAACCAACGACCCCCGCCTTATCAAGACGGTGCTCTAACCAACTGAGCTACAGACCCAAAACCTTCTCGGATCAGTAGTCAGGTAGCTGAAGACCCAGGGAAGATTCCCTCGACCCAAGCCTACAACTGATCCCAGCTATATCAAACAACCGATAAGAGTGGACACTTAATACGAGCACTTAAGCTCTGAAAGGAGGTGATCCAGCCGCACCTTCCGATACGGCTACCTTGTTACGACTTCACCCCAGTCATGAATCCTACCGTGGTAATCGCCCCCCTTGCGGTTAGGCTAACTACTTCTGGTAAAACCCACTCCCATGGTGTGACGGGCGGTGTGTACAAGACCCGGGAACGTATTCACCGCGACATGCTGATCCGCGATTACTAGCGATTCCGACTTCACGCAGTCGAGTTGCAGACTGCGATCCGGACTACGATCGGGTTTCTGGGATTGGCTCCCCCTCGCGGGTTGGCGACCCTCTGTCCCGACCATTGTATGACGTGTGAAGCCCTACCCATAAGGGCCATGAGGACTTGACGTCATCCCCACCTTCCTCCGGTTTGTCACCGGCAGTCTCATTAGAGTGCCCTTTCGTAGCAACTAATGACAAGGGTTGCGCTCGTTGCGGGACTTAACCCAACATCTCACGACACGAGCTGACGACAGCCATGCAGCACCTGTGTTCCGGTTCTCTTGCGAGCACTTCCAAATCTCTTCGGAATTCCAGACATGTCAAGGGTAGGTAAGGTTTTTCGCGTTGCATCGAATTAATCCACATCATCCACCGCTTGTGCGGGTCCCCGTCAATTCCTTTGAGTTTTAATCTTGCGACCGTACTCCCCAGGCGGTCAACTTCACGCGTTAGCTGCGCTACTAAGGCCCGAAGGCCCCAACAGCTAGTTGACATCGTTTAGGGCGTGGACTACCAGGGTATCTAATCCTGTTTGCTCCCCACGCTTTCGTGCATGAGCGTCAGTGTTATCCCAGGAGGCTGCCTTCGCCATCGGTGTTCCTCCGCATATCTACGCATTTCACTGCTACACGCGGAATTCCACCTCCCTCTGACACACTCTAGCTCGGTAGTTAAAAATGCAGTTCCAAAGTTAAGCTCTGGGATTTCACATCTTTCTTTCCGAACCGCCTGCGCACGCTTTACGCCCAGTAATTCCGATTAACGCTTGCACCCTACGTATTACCGCGGCTGCTGGCACGTAGTTAGCCGGTGCTTATTCTGCAGGTACCGTCAGTTTCACGGGGTATTAGCCCATGACGTTTCTTTCCTGCCAAAAGTGCTTTACAACCCGAAGGCCTTCATCGCACACGCGGGATGGCTGGATCAGGGTTTCCCCCATTGTCCAAAATTCCCCACTGCTGCCTCCCGTAGGAGTCTGGGCCGTGTCTCAGTCCCAGTGTGGCTGGTCGTCCTCTCAAACCAGCTACGGATCGTCGCCTTGGTGAGCCGTTACCCCACCAACTAGCTAATCCGATATCGGCCGCTCTAATAGTGCAAGGTCTTGCGATCCCCTGCTTTCCCCCGTAGGGCGTATGCGGTATTAGCTACGCTTTCGCGTAGTTATCCCCCGCTACTAGGCACGTTCCGATACATTACTCACCCGTTCGCCACTCGCCACCAGACCGAAGTCCGTGCTGCCGTTCGACTTGCATGTGTAAGGCATCCCGCTAGCGTTCAATCTGAGCCAGGATCAAACTCTTCAGTTTAATCTCTGTATTTGTTTCGTATTCTTGGTCCGAATAAATCCGAACCAGGTCATACGTCGCTACTCAAAGGAAGTGAGGTATGTTCTTAAACTTGACGTCTAAGGTACTTCACTTCTAGTGAGCACTTGATTTCATTGTGCTTGTGAAGAGGTCAGGGTTTAACGCCTAACCTAATCACAGTGCATCGCATCAAGCGCCCACACTTATCGGTTGTTTAATTGTTAAAGAGCGGTACTGCTAAATTCTTCACTGCCATTTCGCTGAACCCGCCAGCTTCGCGCTGCTTTCGCTTTGCGTCGCTTGC
>NZ_LZZV01000117.1:0-24768 GCF_014170385.1 Delftia sp. UME58 | reverse complement strand
CCGATCTTCCAGTCACTGGCCACGCGCCAGGCATAGGCGGCAATGTCCTCGGGAGCGGTGGAGGCCACCATCAGCACAACGACCTGCGAGCCCGTGCAATCACAGGCTTTGTACAGCGTCTGCTCCGGCTGCTGCGCCACCATTGGGCCGAAGGGCAGTTGCGCCGTGCACTCCCGCCTGCAAGCCTGGCGGAGCTGGAGCGCCTGATCACCATGAGCGAGCAGCGCCATACAGGCCAGATTCGCATCTGTGTCGAACCCGGACTGCCGCCCAGCTACCTGTGGCGCGACGCCACGCCGCGCGAGCGCGCCATCACGCTGTTCGGCAAGCTGCGCGTCTGGGATACCGAGCACAACAACGGTGCCCTGATCTACCTGCTGCTGGCCGACCACGCCATCGAAATCGTCGCCGACCGCGCCCTGGCGCGTACCCTGCCTGCGGAGCAATGGCAGACGCTGATCAGCGACATGGGTGCCGCCTTTCAGGGCGGCCATTACGCCATGGGCATGACAGCAGCCCTGGAGCGCGTGAGCCTGCTGCTTGAAACCAACTTTCCGCGTGACCCGCTGCAGCCTGTGCACGATGGCAGCGACAATCTTCCCGATGCTGTCGTGATACAGCACCACTGAAAGGCAGGCACGCTGCGCAGGCCGGGCCGAGCCACCCCCTTCATCAAGCTATCGCGGGCACGGAGGCTGTGATAGCGTCACGCCATTTCATCAAGGAGCATCCACAACATGAAGAATACCCTGGCCCGCCTGGGCCTGCTGGCCGCCGTGCTGACCCTGAGCGCCTGCGCAAGCCCCATCCTCGACGACTCGCAGGAATATGACTATGTGCTCAGCTGCAAGCTGCGCGAAGACGACCCCAAGCGCTGCGAGCAACAGATCCGCGCCCTGTGCCCCGTGCCCGCCAAGGCCGTGACGCACAAGTCGCGCACGGTCGATCCGAAGGACAATGCCGTGACCTACGTGTACCAGGCCCGCTGCGGCGACTGAGTCATGGGGCCGGCGACCGGCCTTGCAGCCTTTCGCACCAAAGAAAAAGCCGCCCGAGGGCGGCTTTCTTGCAGCTGGGACCCGAAGGGGGCTCAGCGCTTTTGGCGGAACTTGCGCAGGGCCGCGATCTGAGCGGCCATGACGGCCAGCTCGGACTGGGCACGCGCCAGATCGACTTCGCTCTTGGCGTTCTTCAGTGCTTCCTCGGCTTCGAGCTTGGCCTTCTCGGCCTTCTCGGCGTCCAGGTCGGCACCGCGGATGGCGGTGTCGGACAGCACGGTCACACAGTTGGGCTGCACTTCCAGGATGCCGCCGGCCACGAAGACGAACTCTTCGCTGCCGTCCGCCATCTCGATACGCACCGAGCCGGGCTTGATGCGCGTGATCAGCGGAGTGTGGCGGGGAAAAATGCCCAGTTCGCCGGATTCACCGGGCAGGGCGACAAAGCGCGCTTCACCGGAGAAGATGGACTCTTCGGCACTGACCACATCAACGTGGATGGTGTTCATCTTTGCTCCTCAGAAAAGGTGGGACTGGAACTTGGAACCGGCAGGGCCCAGATCGGGGACACCGAGCAAGGGCCGCCCCGCAGCGAGGGTGTCGTCCCCCTCCCCCGCGAAGCGGGTAGAGAGGGGGAAGCGACGCAGTCGCTCAGGGGGTGCCGCAGGCTCAAGCCGCCAGCTTCTTGGCCTTCTCGAAGGCTTCGTCGATGGTGCCAACCATGTAGAAGGCCTGCTCGGGCAGGTGATCGCACTCGCCAGCGCAGATCATCTTGAAACCGCGGATGGTTTCAGCCAGCGACACGTACTTGCCGGGAGCGCCAGTGAACACTTCGGCCACGTGGAAAGGCTGCGACAGGAAACGCTGGATCTTGCGGGCGCGGGCCACGGTCAGCTTGTCTTCGGGAGCCAGCTCGTCCATGCCCAGAATGGCGATGATGTCGCGCAGTTCCTTGTAGCGCTGCAGCGTGCCCTGCACTTCACGGGCCACCTTGTAGTGCTCTTCACCCACGACTTGGGGGTCGAGCTGGCGGCTGGTGGAGTCCAGCGGGTCGACGGCGGGGTAGATACCCAGCGAAGCGATGTCACGCGACAGCACCACGGTCGAGTCCAAGTGGGCGAACGTCGTGGCAGGCGAAGGGTCGGTCAAGTCATCGGCAGGCACGTAAACGGCCTGGATGGAAGTGATCGAACCGACCTTGGTCGAGGTGATGCGCTCTTGCAGGCGACCCATTTCCTCGGCCAGCGTGGGCTGGTAGCCCACGGCGGAAGGCATGCGACCCAGCAGGGCGGACACTTCGGTACCGGCCAGCGTGTAGCGGTAGATGTTGTCCACGAAGAACAGCACGTCCTTGCCTTCGTCACGGAAGGCTTCGGCCATGGTCAGGCCGGTCAGCGCCACGCGCAGACGGTTGCCCGGGGGTTCGTTCATCTGACCGTAGACCATGGCCACCTTGGAGTCGTTCAGCGACTCCTGGTTGACCACGCCGGCGTCCGACATTTCGTGATAGAAGTCGTTGCCTTCGCGGGTACGTTCACCCACACCGGCGAACACCGACAGACCACCGTGGCCCTTGGCGATGTTGTTGATGAGTTCCATCATGTTCACGGTCTTGCCCACGCCGGCGCCACCGAACAGACCCACCTTGCCGCCCTTGGCGAAGGGAGAGATCAGGTCGATCACCTTGATGCCGGTTTCCAGCAGTTCCTGCGAAGGCGACAGCTCGTCATAAGCCGGTGCCTTGCGGTGGATGGGGGCCGTCAGGGCCTGATCCACGGGACCACGTTCGTCGATGGGGTTGCCCAGCACGTCCATGATGCGACCCAGCGTCGCCTTGCCCACGGGCACGGTGATGGGGTTGCCGGTGTTGGACACCATCAGGCCGCGACGCAGACCGTCGGACGAACCCAGGGCGATGGTACGCACAACGCCGTCACCCAGCAGTTGCTGCACTTCCAGCGTCAGGGCCGAGCCGTCGAGCTTCAGGGCATCGAACACCTTGGGCATTGCGTTGCGGGGGAACTCGACGTCCACCACAGCGCCAATACATTGAACAATCTTGCCTTGCACTTGAGCCATTTTTTGCTCCAATTAGTTTGTCTGTTAAAGCCGTTTACACCGCAGCGGCGCCAGCCACGATTTCCGACAGTTCGGTCGTGATGGCTGCCTGACGCGTCTTGTTGTAGACGAGCTTCAACTCGCTGATGACGTTGCCGGCGTTGTCGGTAGCGGCCTTCATGGCCACCATGCGCGCCGATTGCTCGGACGCCATGTTTTCCGCGACAGCTTGGTAGACCAGGGACTCTGCGTAACGCACGAGCAGCTCGTCGATCACGGACTGCGCATCGGGTTCGTAGATGTAGTCCCAGCTATGGCCAGACGTCTTCTCGGCCTGCATGCTCTCGGACGACAGGGGCAGCAACTGCTCCACCACCGATTCCTGCTTCATGGTGTTGATGAACTTGGTGTAGCTCAGGTACACCGCGCTCAGCTTGCCCGCTGCGTACGCATCGAGCAGCACCTTCACAGGGCCGATCAGCTTTTCCAGATGGGGCGTATCGCCCAGACCCGTCGCGTGCGAAACCACCTTGGCGCCGACACGGTTCAGAAAGCCCAGACCCTTGTTGCCAATGGCCACTGCTTCTGCCGACACGCCTTGATCCTGCAGCTCCCGCAGCTTGGCCGTGACAGCACGCAACACGTTGGTGTTCATGCCGCCGCACAACCCCTTGTCCGTCGTCACAACGATGACGCCGGCAGTCTTTGCATCACCGTTCACTTGCATGAACGGGTGCACGTACTCGGGGTTGGCTTGGCCAAGATGGACTGCAATGTTGCGGATCTTTTCGCTGTACGGGCGTGCAGCCAGCATCCGTTCCTGCGCCTTGCGCATCTTGGATGCGGCCACCATTTCCATGGCTTTGGTGATCTTCTTGGTGTTTTCCACCGATTTGATCTTGCCGCGAATTTCCTTACCTGCTGCCATGATGGCTCCTCGTCCGGTTTAAGCGAACGACTTCTTGAACGCAACGATGGCGGCGTTCAATTCGGCTTCGGAATCCTTGTCCATGGCCTTGGAAGCGTTCAGCTTGTCGATCAGGGCGCCGTGGCTGGTCTTCAGGAACTGGTGCAGACCAGACTCGAAAGCCAGCACTTGCTTGACCTGGATGTCGTCCATGTAGCCCTTGTTCACTGCGAACAGCGAAGCGCCCATCAAAGCGGTGGACAGGGGGCTGTACTGGGCCTGCTTGAGCAGTTCGGTCACGCGGGCGCCGCGGTCGAGCTGCTTGCGGGTGGCTTCGTCCAGGTCGGAGGCGAACTGCGCGAAGGCAGCCAGCTCACGGTACTGTGCCAGGTCGGTACGGATACCGCCGGATTGGCCCTTGACCAGCTTGGTCTGTGCAGCACCACCGACGCGCGACACCGAGATACCGGCGTTGATGGCGGGGCGGATACCGGCGTTGAACAGGCTGGTTTCCAGGAAGATCTGGCCGTCCGTGATCGAGATCACGTTCGTGGGCACGAAGGCCGACACGTCACCGGCCTGGGTTTCGATGATGGGCAGTGCCGTCAGCGAACCCGTCTTGCCCTTGACTTCACCCTTGGTGAAGGCTTCGACGTAGTCGGCATTCACGCGGGCTGCACGTTCGAGCAGGCGGCTGTGGAGATAGAACACGTCGCCGGGGAAGGCTTCGCGGCCCGGGGGACGGCGCAGCAGCAGCGAAACCTGGCGGTAGGCCACGGCTTGCTTGGACAGGTCGTCATAGACGATCAGGGCGTCTTCGCCGCGGTCGCGGAAGTACTCGCCCATCGTGCAGCCGGAGTAGGCCGACACGTACTGCATGGCAGCGGATTCGGAAGCGGTGGCAGCCACGACGATGGTGTATTCCATCGCGCCGGCCTGCTCCAGGGCACGCACCACGTTCTTGATCGAGGAAGCCTTCTGGCCGATCGCAACGTAGATGCAGGTAACGCCCTGACCCTTCTGGTTGATGATGGCGTCGATGGCCACGGCGGTCTTGCCGGTCTGGCGGTCGCCGATGATCAGTTCGCGCTGGCCACGGCCGACGGGCACCATCGAGTCGATGGACTTGATGCCGGTCTGCAGGGGCTGGTCCACGGACTGGCGTGCGATCACGCCGGGAGCGACCTTCTCGATCACGTCGGTCATCTTGGCGTTGATCGGGCCCTTGCCGTCAATCGGCTGGCCCAGGGCGTTGACCACGCGGCCGATGAGTTCGGGGCCGACGGGCACTTCCAGAATGCGACCCGTGCACTTGACGGTGTCGCCTTCGGAGATGTGCTCGTACTCGCCCAGAATCACGGCGCCGACGGAGTCGCGCTCGAGGTTCAGCGCCAGGCCGAAGGAGGGCTGGCCATCCTTGCCTGCGGGGAATTCCAGCATTTCGCCTTGCATCACGTCCGACAGGCCGTGCACGCGCACGATACCGTCGGTCACCGAAACCACGGTGCCTTCGTTACGGATGTCGCTGCTGCCAGCCAGACCCTCGATGCGGCTCTTGATCAGTTCAGAAATTTCTGCGGGATTGAGTTGCATGACTCTTTCCTTCTTTAGCTTTGGTTAGCCGAGACCTCAGTCGCGTTGTTACGCAATGAGGGCCGCTTTCATTTGTTCCAGGCGGGCCTTGACGGAGGTGTCAAGAACTTCATCACCCACCACGACGCGGATGCCACCGATCAGGGACTGATCTTGCTGCACCGACAGGTTCAGCTTTCGGCCGAAACGCTTCTCCAGCGAAGTCCCGAGGGCAGCCAGTGCGGCAGCATCTATGGGAAAAGCGCTTTGAACCACGGCGTCGGACGAGCCACCGGCGCGGTTCACGAGGCTGCGAAACTGGGCCGCCACTTCTGGCAGGGCTTGCAGTCGGCCGTTTTCAATGATGACGCGCAGAAAGTTGCGAGCGGCATCAGGCAATGCCGAGCCGGCCACGCCGCTGATGACGTCGAACAGTTGTTCGTCGGTCACCTTGGGGTCGTCGGCCAGCTGGCGCAATTGCGGATTGGCGGCAATCGCCGCCAATTCCTCCGCCCAGGCAACAGTGCCGGACAGGTCAGCACCCTGCTGGGTGCTGGCCTTGAACAGGGCATCTGCGTAAGGACGGGCAATGGTGGCGAGTTCTGCCATGTTTGCTCTTCCTTACAGCTCGGTCTTCAGGCGGTTCAGCAGGTCGGCATGGACGCCGGCATCCACTTCCTTGCGCAGGATCTGCTCGGCGCCCTTGACGGCCAGCGCGGCCACTTGCTCGCGCAGGGCTTCACGGGCCTGGACTGTCTGCTGCTCGGCCTCGGCGCGGGCAGCAGCAACAATCTTGTTGCCTTCTTCGGAGGCACGGGCCTTGGCTTCTTCGATGATGGCCTGGGCACGGCGTTCGGCGTCCGCAAGCCGCGATGCCGTTTCGTTGCGCGTCTGGGCCAGTTCCTGCTCGACGCGCTTGTTGGCGGCGGCCAGGTCAGTCTTGGCCTTGTCGGCAGCAGCGAGGCCATCGGCGATTTTCAGAGCTCGTTCATCCAGCGCCTTCGCGATCGGGGGCCACACGAACTTCATCGTGAACAGCACCAGGATCAGGAAAACGATGGCCTGGACGAACAGGGTCGCGTTGATACTCACGGCAACACCTTTCTATCTAGGGCGTTGATCGGAGCTTAGGCCAGGACGAAGGGGTTGGCGAAAGCGAACAGCAGAGCGATAGCAACGCCGATCAGGAAGGCAGCGTCGATCAGACCGGCCAAGATGAACATCTTGGTTTGCAGTTCGTTGATCAGCTCAGGCTGACGTGCCGACGATTCCAGGAACTTGCCACCCATCAGGGCGATACCGATCGAAGCGCCGATAGCGCCCAGACCAACGATCAGACCACAAGCCAGAGCGACGAGACCGAGAATGTTTTCCATGATGACTCCTGAGATTAAAGAAAGAGAAAGGTTGAGAGGGAAAGGAAATGGTCAGTGGGCTTCATGTGCCTGGCCGAGATAGATCAGCGTCAGCATCATGAAAATGAAGGCCTGCAGGGTGATGATCAGAATGTGGAAGATCGCCCAGATAGAGCCTGCAATGATGTGCCCCAAGGGGAGCAACACACCGGAAAGCGACATGGCAGCCGCACCGCCCATCAGAGCGATCAGACAGAACACCAACTCACCAGCGTACATGTTGCCGAACAGTCGCATGCCATGCGAAACCGTCTTGGCGACATATTCAATGATCTGCATGGCCAGGTTGATAACACCCAGGATCAGTGCAAACACGGGATTCTTGCTGGTGCCGAACGGAGCGGTCACCAGTTCGTGGGCCCAGCCGCCCATGCCCTTGATCTTGACGCTGTAGTAGAAGCACAGGATCAGCACGGCCGAGGACAGGCCCAGCGTGGTCGAGAGGTCGGCCGTGGGAACGACCCGCAGGTAGGCGTGCGAGTCACCCTGGGCGCCTTGCCACAGCACTGGCAGCAGGTCCACGGGCAGCATGTCCATGGCGTTCATCATGAAGATCCAGACGAACACGGTCAGCGCCAGGGGCGCGATGAACTTGCGGCTCTGCGCGTTGTGGATGTTGGCCTTGGCCTGGTTGTCCACCATCTCGACCAGCAGCTCTACAGCCGCCTGGAAGCGGCCCGGAACGCCCGATGTGGCCTTGCGCGCGGCAAGCCACAGCACGAACAGGCTCAGCACGCCCAGCGTGGCGCTGACGACGATCGAGTCCAGGTTGATGACCGAAAAGTCGATGATCGACTTTTGCTTGATGTTCTGGAGGTGCTGCAGGTGGTGAACGATGTATTCACTTGCAGTAGGTGCGTGCGCGTCTGCGGCCATCGGTCAACTTCTCTTCAAATATCAATCGGTTTTTCGGACATTGGCTCGCACTATCAGCGCGACCCAATACGTTTTCATGACGATCACCAAGCCCGCCAGCAGCGCCAGCCAACTCAGCCCCGGGACCAGCTTGGGTGCAGCCGCCAGCATGGCAATGCACAGCACCAGCTTCACCAGTTCCCAGCCAAAAATTCCCACCATGGCGGCTGCCGCGCCGCCCGGCCTCTTGCGCACGACGGCGCGCGCAAACAGCGCAGCCGGCAGCACCACCGACAAGGCGCCATAGGCAGCCGACCATCCGACCTCGGCACGCCCCGTCACCAGCCACGCGACCAGTGCCACCAGCACGCCAACCACCGCCTGGACCACCACGAAGCGCCACACAGACATCTGCGGGTTTCGCGTGCGCCACTCCTGAGCCTCCTCGGAGGTCAGGGGCTTGAAGTCGGAATCCTCGCCCTCAAGTTCCCTGTCAGCGTCTGTGTCGGCGGCGTAGTTTTTCATTGGGTTCTCGAAGGCCGCAGACCAGACAAGACTTTTTCACAAAGCCTCTGATTATAAGTAAAAACCCCTGCCGAACGATAGGGGTTGTTACGGGCATGCCCAAAACGGCGGCGGCAGCCTGGCTGTGTGGCAACAGGCCAACAACACCAGCCTCGCACCGCAGGCAGCTTGTTTGTTGTGTGTGGAGTTTTCTTGACCGGCGGCGCGGCAGCCCCAGGCTGCGACATGGCCGCGAACGATAGCGCACAATCGCCTCCAACGCCAAGCGATTAACCTTGATTCACCTATGACCGACGCCCCCACCCCCTCTCCCGCACCAGCAGCCGCGCCGGGCGCGGACCCGCGCAAGGACTCGTTGATCGAGTACCCGTCGCAGTTTCCCATCAAGGTCATGGGCATCAAGGCCGAGCATCTGGTGCACGAGATCACCCAGATCGCCCAGCGCTTCGACCCTGCCTTTGATGCCAGCACCATTGAATTGCGCCCCAGCAGCAGCGGAAAATACCTGGGCGTCACCGTCACCGTGACGGCGACCAGCCGCGAGCAACTCGACGATCTGTACCGCGCCTTCACCTCGCATCCGCTGGTGAAAGTGGTGCTGTGAGCACCCTCGGCGCGCAGCAGACGCCGTCGTTGGACCTGCGCCTGCTGGGCCGCACGGACTACGAGGCCACGGTGCAGGCCATGCAGGCATTCACGAGCGGCCGCGATGCCGGCACGCGCGACGAGCTGTGGATCTGCGAGCACTCCCCGCATTTCACGCAAGGCCTTGCCGGGAAAAGTGACCACTTGCTGAGCCCCGGCAGCATTCCCGTGGTCGCAACCAACCGCGGCGGTCAGGTCACCTACCACGGCCCGGGCCAGGTGGTCGCCTATCCGTTGCTGGACCTGCAGCGCCTGGGCTACTTCGTCAAGGAATACGTGTTCCGCATCGAAGATGCGGTCATCCGCACGCTGGAGCATTTCGGCATCACTGGCCATCGCGTGGAAGGCGCCCCCGGCATCTACGTGCGCCTTGACGATCCTCGCAGCCACGCCATGCTGGCCCAGCGCCCGCAACTGCGCGCACCCGGCTCGCCCGCGCCCCAGCCCGATTTTTCGGGGCTGGGCAAGATTGCGGCCCTGGGCATCAAGGTCAGCCGGCATTGCACCTATCACGGCGTTGCCCTGAATGCCGCCATGGACCTGGAACCCTACGAACGGATCAACCCTTGCGGCTATGCAGGACTGCAAACGGTGGACCTTTCTACAATCGGCGTTCAGACAACCTGGGACGAAGCCGCGCGCGTGCTGGGACGACAGTTGCAGCGCCGCCTAGCCCCCTGAATCCAGAACCATGACCACCAACACCGTCGTGCGCGAAGCGCAGTCCCAAGCCGAGTACAACCCGCTGGCCAAGCAGAAGGCGGCAGCGAAGCTTTCGCGCATCCCGATCAAGGTCGAGCATGGCGAGGCCCTCAAGAAGCCCGAGTGGATCCGCGTCAAGGCGGGCAGCCCCACCACGCGCTTCTACGAGATCAAGGACATCCTGCGCGCCAACAAGCTGCACACGGTCTGTGAGGAAGCCTCCTGCCCCAACATCGGCGAATGTTTCGGCAAGGGCACGGCCACCTTCATGATCATGGGCGACAAGTGCACGCGCCGCTGCCCGTTCTGCGATGTGGGCCACGGCCGCCCCGACCCGCTGGACACCAACGAGCCGCTCAATCTTGCAAAGACGATTGCCGAGCTGCGCCTGAAGTA
Organism: Delftia sp. UME58; assembly: GCF_014170385.1. Lineage (NCBI taxonomy): Bacteria > Pseudomonadati > Pseudomonadota > Betaproteobacteria > Burkholderiales > Comamonadaceae > Delftia > Delftia sp. UME58. The sequence goes on along the minus strand of NZ_LZZV01000117.1, from coordinate 14,695 downwards.
CGTGGTGATCACCAGCGTGGATCGCGACGACCTGCGCGACGGCGGCTCGGGCCACTTCGTGGAGTGCATCAAGAACATCCGCGAGCTCTCGCCGCTGACCCAGATCGAGATCCTGGTGCCCGACTTCCGTGGCCGCGACGACCGTGCGCTGGAAATCCTCAAGGCCGCACCTCCCGATGTGATGAACCACAACCTGGAGACCGCACCGCGCCTGTACAAGGAAGCGCGTCCCGGCTCGGACTACCAGTTCTCGCTGAACCTGCTCAAGAAGTTCAAGGCCTTGCACCCCAAGGTTCCCACCAAGAGCGGCATCATGGTCGGCCTGGGCGAGACCGACGAGGAAATCCTGCAGGTCATGCGCGACATGCGCGCGCATGACATCGACATGCTGACCATCGGCCAATACCTGGCACCCAGCAACAGCCACCTGCCGGTACGTCGCTACGTGCACCCCGACACCTTCAAGATGTTCGAGGAAGAAGCGTACAAGATGGGCTTCACGCATGCAGCCGTGGGCGCCATGGTGCGCTCGAGCTACCACGCGGACCAGCAGGCCCACGCCGCCGGCGTCTGAGCCGGCAACGGCCGCCCGCCTGCAGGGCGACCTTCTTCACGCACTTCGGGGATGGCCATTGCAGGCCATCCCCTTTTTCATGCCTGTAGGCATGGCATTCGGCTACGGGTTTCCACCCGAATACACATTCAGCAACAAACAAGCCATGCCATGTATCACCGGCATCTCGGTTGATCAATTTCCCGATCTCTTTATGATGCCGACTTTCCAAATGCTTTCTGCATTCAAGAAAATCCGAAATACCCAGGAATGCGGCTCATCGACATGAAATCCCGGATTTCAGTCGTTCGGGCGCCGCTCCATTGACAAAGGGAAAATGCTTATGGCCAATGACGAGCAAAAGGACCGTGCAGCATTCGATGCCGCCATACAGGCACTGAAAGCAGAGGTTGCCAATGCCGGGGTACATCTCTCGCTGGACTCATCTGCACGCCTGGCCTATGCCCGACAGATTCAGGCCATGGCCAACGAGCTTCAGTTGCAGGCCACGAGTGGCCGTATCACCTGGGGCCAGGCTGCACAACAGGCCCAGGAGGCGCGCAATGTCATCATGGAGATCATCCGAGGCCGCAGCACCCCAGTGGGCAGAGCCATGGCGCAGCGCATCAAGAGCGAGGGCAAGACGCTCAATGAACTGATTGCCCGCAAGGCCCAGCAATTGCACGGCCCCAACGTGCGGTTCGATCGCCTCACGGCGGCCCAGCAAAATGCCGTGTATGGCGAAATCGTCAAATCCGCCGGCAAGTCCAATGCCGCCATCACCCAGAGAATGCGCATGCTCTCGCGGGCAGGACGCGGCCTCCTGGTCTTCTCCATCGCGGTATCGGTCTACACCATCGCCAACGCAGACAACAAGGTGGAGGCCGCCGGCAAGGAGCTGGCCGTCACAGGTGCCGGGATCGGTGGAGGCATGGCAGGTGGTGCTCTGGCCGGGCTGGCCTGCGGGCCTGGGGCACCCGCCTGCGTGGTGGTCGGCGCATTTGTCGGCGGGGCACTGGCTGCCATAGGCGTCGAATTCCTCTGGTGAAACTTCAGGAGAACAGATGCACATCCTCTCCGACCGGCAGTTGTCACTGCAGCCCACCGCGTCTCATCCTGCAGGGCAGGTACCGCAAAGCCGCCTTGTGCTCAACGGGAATGCCACGGCCATCCTGGTGGACGGCACCATTCTCGAGGCGGCCTTTCAATGGAACAACCTCTACCTTCTGTTCACCACCGATGACACGCCCATGGAGGAGATGCTGCGGATCACGCTGCTCGACGAGAATCTGCAGGCAATCGACAAGGCCGTGATAGGCAGCATGTATTCCACGGGCAGCTTCTCGTTGCTGCCATCGGACGAACGATCGCTGGTGCGGTTTCGATTCATGGGAAATACGGACTGGAGTGTCGAAATCCTGCAGGAACCTGGATTCCGGCTGCCATTTCTTGGCGATCCGCGCGCCGTCACGCGACCCCTGGGGTTTTCGCGGCGCTTTGTCGTGCGAGGCCATCCTGAGCCGGAAAGCAACTGATGCCCAGGCAGTTGAAGACAATAAAAAAGCAGGGCCAACACGCACGCCCTGCTTGAATTGGATGCAATCGTGCCTTCCCTGATCCACGTAGAAAAAAAGCCTGGCTAACCGGCAGACCGCTGGCTGGCAAACCGACTTGCTGCAGGCTGAACAGGCCTGGCGAGTCGCCCCACGATGAAACTGAAAAAGCTTGCAGCTCGAATTCCCCACCAGAGAGCTTCTTGCTGCATTGGAGTGGATCATAACATAGAATGAGAATCAATCGCAACTGAAGTTGTGATTTTTTTGCTGCTTCAGCACTTGAATGACGTCATGGACTCAGCAGCGCTGCCGGGCTGTCTGAACGAAGGACTTCCTGCGCCCATGAGGCCAGCTTGCGTGTGTCGGCGCGCAGGATTTCCTGCTTGACGACCAGGATCTGCGCCGGATGCATGGAAAAGCTGCGCAGGCCCAGGCCGAGCAGCAGGCGCGTCATGCCCACATCGCCGGCAGTCTCCCCGCAGACACAGACGCTCTTGCCTTGCGCCCGTCCTTCGGCAATCACATCCGCCACCAGCTTGAGCACGGCGGGATGCAGGGGATCGTAGAGATGGGCCACGGTCTCGTCGGCGCGGTCGATGGCCAGCGTGTACTGGATCAGGTCGTTGGTGCCAATGGACAGGAAGTCGAAGTAGCGCAGGAAGGTGCGCACGATCAGCGCTGCCGCAGGCACCTCGATCATGGCGCCCAGCTTGACGGGGCCGTGGGCCACGCCGCGGGCGTCAAGCTCGCTTTGCGCCAGCCGCACCTGGGCCAGGGTCTGCTCGATCTCGCTTTGGTGGGCCAGCATGGGGAACAGCAGATGGATCTGCCCGTGCGCCGCCGCACGCAGGATGGCGCGCAACTGGGTGCGGAACATGGCCGGATCGGCCAGGCTCCAGCGGATGGCGCGCAGACCCAGCGCGGGGTTCAGGTAGTAGTCCTTGGGCTGTGCCTTGTCCAGCGGCTTGTCGGCGCCCACGTCCAGCGTGCGTATGGTCACGGGCATGCCCTGCATTCCATCCACGGCTTCGCGGTAGGCGCGGTACTGCTCTTCCTCGCCGGGCAGGTTGCCGCCACGCCCCATGAACAGGAATTCCGTGCGGAACAGCCCCACGCCCACGGCACCTGCATGCACGGCCGCAGGCCCGTCGCCGGGCTGCTCGATATTGGCCAGCAATTCGATGCGCTCTCCGTCCAGCGTCAGCGCGGGCGTGTGGCGCAGGCGCGAGAGGCGCTCGCGCTCCAGCTCGTTCTGGCGCTGGCGAAAGCCATATTCGGCCAGGATGATGGGAGAAGGATCGACGATGACGACGCCTGCGTTGCCATCGATGATGATCCAGTCGTCCTGGCGGATCAGTTGGCCGGCCGCGCGCGCGCCGACCACGGCCGGGATGTCCATGCTGCGCGCCACGATGGCCGTGTGCGAGGTGCGTCCGCCCACGGCCGTGATGAAGCCGGCAAACAGCCGGCTCTTGAACTGCAGCATGTCCACCGGCGACAGGTCCTGCGCTACCAGGACCAGGGGCGCCTCGGTGACTTCGTCGAGCAGCAGCGGCTGTTGCGGCGCGCCCTCCCCCGTTGCATCGGCTCGCGCCAGCGCGGCAGGCGCGGGCACCGGGCTGGCCATGCCCTTCATGTAGCGCAGGATGCGCTCGACCACCTGCTCCAGGTCCGCCTTGCGCTCGCGCAGGTACTCGTCCTCCATCTCGTCGAACTGACGCGAGACGACCTCCAGCTGCGTGGTCAGCGCCCATTCGGCGTTGTAGAGGCGATCGGATATCCAGTGCTTGATGGCGGCGGCCAGGGCCTCGTCCTGCAAAAGCAGCAGGTGGACGTCGAGCAGGGCATCGAGCTCGCCCGGCGCATCCTTGGGCATTTCATCCTGCAGGCGACGCAGCTCGTCGATGACGGCGTTGCGTGCGCTGCGGGCGCGGTCGATTTCCGCATCCACCTGGTCGGGCCGGATGAAGTAGTGCACCACCTCCATGCGGCTGGAGGCCACCACCACCGCGCGACCTATCGCAATGCCCCGTGAAACGGCCAGTCCGTGGATTGCAAACGTCATTGCGCCTGTCCTTTGCCTGCTGCTGCGCAAGCCCCGGGCCGTCGCAATGCGGCAGCGTCCGGGCCCGGCGCGTGTTGCTCTTTTGCGCTCACCGTCTGCCAGCGCAGCGGAGGCCCATCACTGGCCTTCGCCAAATTTGTCGTTGATCAGGGCTGTCAGCGCATCCATGGCTTCCTGCTCCTGCGGTCCTTCGGTTTCCAGCAGCACCTCGGAGCCCATGCCGGCAGCCAGCATCATCACGCCCATGATGCTCTTGGCGTTGATGCGCCGTTCGCCCTTGCTCATCCAGACTTCGCAGGGAAAGCTGCCTGCAAGCTTGGTGAGCTTGGCGGAGGCGCGGGCATGCAGGCCCAGTTTATTGCTGATGGTTATAGGGGTCTTGATCATTGGATGGTCGCGGACTCTGGTTCTGGGGCGTGTTCACGCCCACCTGCATCACCCCATGGCTGCCTCCCGCCAAGGCACGCTCGGCCACGGCTTCCAGCGCCTCGTGGCGATAGCCTATGGAGCGCAGCAGCATGGGCAAGTTCACTCCGGCCACCAGCCGCCCGGCAGGCAACTGCGCCACAAGGCGCTGCGCCACGTTGCAGGGCGTCGCGCCAAAGAGGTCGGTCAGCACCAGCGTGGGCAGCGCCACCAGGCCGCCATGGTCCTCCAGCAACTGCTCGGCACGCATCAGGGTGGCCTCGGGCGGCTCCTGAGCGGGCACATCCAGGGCGAGGACGTCCTCGGCACTGTCGGCGAACACATGCAAGGCGCATTCGCGCAGTGCATGGGCCAAAGGTGCGTGGGTGAACAAAAGGATGCGCGTGGTCATGAAGTCACAGGGTTCGGAGTCGATTATGGCGTGCGCAGGCGCATGCAGGGCAACCTGCGCGCCTGCACTGCGTTCCATGCCACAGCTGCCTCCCGCATCCGTGGCTCCGAAACCTGTTGCCGTGGCTATTGCAGTTGCAGGCTGGCGAAGAAGTTGTTGGCCTCGTCTGTGCGAGGCTTGTCGCTGTAGATCACGGCATGGTAGAGGCGTGCGCCTGCCGGCTCCATTCGTGCAAACCACACGCCATGGGCGGTGAGCTTCCAGCCCTGGGGCCCCACGCCCTCAAACGTGGTCCTCAGCGACTGCGGCAGATTCAGGGCGCCTGCAGGCAGGAAAGGGCCATCTTCCTTGGAGCGCAGTTGCTTGGCGCCTGCCGGCGCCTGGCCCGGAGCACCCGGGTTCATCTGGCCGAGCACGGCTGCCTGCCAGTACGACAGCATCTCGGCGGCTCTGGAGGGCTCGCTGACCAGGAAGTGGGACACCGCGTAGGTTGACGCATCGGCGTCGCATCCCATCATGGACATCTGCACCGTGCCCATGCCCTGGCCCAGCTCCACCGGCCGTGTGGCGGATTGCGGATCGCAGGGCAAGAGCACGCGCAGTGGCGTGCCTTCGACGGCGACCTGCCGCCAATCCAGCCTGGGACTGCAGGCGGCCAGGGGCGCCAACACCAACAGCGCAGCGCCGAGCTGCAGGGCAAGAGCGCGGCTCCTTGCCTTCGAAAAGCTTTCCATCAATGTCATGCCGGCATTATCGGCATGGCCCGACCTGTCCGAGCCCCGAACTTTTGCCCTTGCCGTGCATCGAAGTGCGGTGCACGGCATGCGTGCAGGCCTTCGGGCGCAACTTTGGGCACAATCGTCGCTATGGCAAGCAAACATTGGATCGCAGGCGTGGTGATCGCCGCAGCCGCCGGCATGGGCGCATGGGTGTATTCGGGTGCCGGCCAGACGGCCGCGCCGCAGTCCACCTTCGTGCTGCTGGACGGCAGCAAGCAGACCACGGCCGACCTCAAGGGCAAGGTAACCCTGGTGAATTTCTGGGCCACCAGCTGCACCACCTGCGTGGCCGAGATGCCCGAGATCGTCGCCACCCACCAGAAATTCCAGAGCCAGGGCTTCGAGACCCTGGCCGTGGCCATGAGCTACGACCCGCCCAGCTATGTGGTGAACTTCGCCGATTCGCGCAAGCTACCTTTCAAGGTTGCGCTGGACAACACCGGCGCCGTGGCCCGGGCCTGGGGCGATGTGCAACTGACTCCCACCACCTACATCGTCAACAAGCGCGGCGACATCGTGAAGCGCTACGTGGGAGCACCTGACTTCGCTGAGCTGCATCGGCTGATCGAGAAACTGCTGGCCGAGGCCTGATACGGCGCAGACCAGGGCACAAAAAAACCGGCATCACGCCGGTTTTTCGCATCTGCATGCCGATCAGCGGCTGCGGAAGCTGTCGTGGCAGGCCTTGCAGCTGGCTGCGGCCGGGCCGAAGGCGGCCTTGAGCTGGTCCAGGTTGCCGGACTTGGCCGCCGCCGCGAGCTTGGCCGTCTCGGCCTGCATCTTCTCAGACAGGTCCTGGAACTTGGCCTGCTCCTTCCAGATTTCAGGCTTGGCCTTTCCACCTTCCGTGCCCGCGCCGAACGCGGCCCAAGGCAGCTTGGCCATGAAGGCCACCACCTCGGCGTTTTCCTGGGCCGCCTTGGCATCGAAGGGGATCTTTCCGTTCGCCATGGCGCCCAGGCGCCCGAAGTGCTGGCCCAGCACGGCGAGCGCGCCCTGGCGGTACTTGATGGCGTCTTCGGACTTGGCGAACTGTGCGGACGCGGGCAGCGCCGTGGCGGCCAGCAGGGCGGCCAGCGCCCATGCAGAAACTTTCTTCATCGTGGTTTTCCTTTGGGAGTGTGGGGAAATCTGCCGGGCCAGTATCGCAGCGGCGTCTTGCCGATGCCGCTTTGATTGACCACGGCCAGGGTGCATTCCTGGTCATCGCAGGAATGCGGGGCGGCACAATGCCCTTATCCCCACCCCAGCTCTCATGCCATGGCACAAAAATCGACCGCACAAGGCGCCGCCAAGCACAAGGTCCGTATCTGGGACCTGCCCACCCGGCTGTTTCACTGGCTGCTGGCCGCAACCGTGATTGCCCTGGTCGTGACGGCCAAGCTGGGCGGCAATGCCATGAACTGGCATCTGCTGCTGGGCCATGCCATGCTGGCCCTGCTGCTGTTCCGCCTGCTCTGGGGCCTGCTGGGCGGCCGCTGGTCGCGCTTTGCCAGCTTCATGCATGCGCCTGCCACCGTGCTGCGCCATGTGCGGGGGCAAGGAACGGAGAGCGACAGCGCAGGCCACAGCCCGCTGGGCGCCCTGTCCGTGTTTGCCATGCTGGCCGTGCTGGTCGCCCAGGTTGGCAGCGGGTTGCTCAGCGATGACGAGATTGCGTTCTCCGGGCCGCTGGGCCGCTTTGTATCGGGCGACACCGTGGCACAGGCCACCGCCTACCACGCGCACTGGGGGCAGTATCTGCTGTACGCGCTGGTGGCCCTGCACCTGTTGGCCATCATGTTCTATGCCTGGCGCGGACGGGGTCTGGTACGCGCCATGGTGACGGGAGACAAGCACTTGCCCGAACCCCTGCCCTCTTCACGCGACACGGCAGCCAGCCGCCTGCTGGCATTGGTCCTGGCGTTTGTGGCGGGGGCCGCCGCATGGTGGGTACAGCAGCTGGGAGGTGCTTTCTGACGGCGTGGCCAGACGTTGCCAGCTTGCCGCTACACTGCGTTTTCCGTCGTTTTAGCCAAGTGCCCGTGGACAAGCCCGCTGTCGCCTTGCTGGCGCCGAATCCCCTGGAAGACATGGACGAAGTCCGCCAGATCTTCCAGGAGTACGCCGCAAGCCTGGATGTCGATCTGCAATTTCAAGATTTCGAGGCCGAGATCGCCGATCTGCCTGGCGACTACGCCTCGCCGCGCGGCCACATCCTGCTGGCCAAGGTCGATGGCGCCGTGGCCGGCTGCTGCGCCTTGCGCCCGCTGGACAACTGCGATTACGCCAACGCCGCCGAGATGAAGCGCCTGTTCGTGCGCAAGGCCTTTCGCGGTTTCGGCCTGGGCCGCCAGCTCGCCGAGGCCATGCTCGATGTGGCGCGTCAGGCAGGCTATGACCATGTGCTGCTGGACACGCTGGACGACATGGAATCGGCCCGCGCCCTCTACGCAGATCTGGGCTTCGAGGAAATCCCGCCCTACTATCACAACCCCGTCGCGGGGGCGCATTACCTCAAGGCCGATATCTTCTAGGGCCCGGCAGGAGCAGCACCCTGAAATACAAAAAGGCATTGCACCTGGGTGCAATGCCTTTTTTCGCAAAAGCGCGCTGCCCAGGCCCGGCAGGCCTGCAGCACGATCAGGATCAGGCCTTGGCCTGGCCCAGCAGGGTGGCAGCGTCGCTGACTTCGAACTTGCCAGGGCCTTCCACGTTCAGCGTGGCGACCTTGCCGTCCTTGACCAGCATGGAGTAGCGGTTGCTGCGCAGGCCCAGGCCCTTGCCGTTCAGGTCCAGCGTCAGGCCGGTGGCCTTGGCGAAGGCGGCATCGCCGTCGGCCAGCATGCGCACCTTGCCGTCGGTCTTCTGGTCACGGGCCCACGCGCCCATCACGAAGGCGTCGTTGACCGACAGGCACCAGATCTCGTCCACGCCGGCAGCCTTGAAGGCTTCGGCCTGCTCCACGAAGCCGGGCACATGCTTGGCCGAGCAGGTGGGAGTGAATGCGCCGGGCACGGCGAAGACCGCGATGGTCTTGCCGGCAGCGGCTTCGGGCAGCTTCACGGGGTTGGGGCCGATGCTGCAGCCATTGCCTTCGACTTCCACGTATTCCATCAGGGTGGCCGCGGGCAGGGCATCTCCGACTTTGATCATCTCTATCTCCTTTGTGGTGCAAAACCGGGGGCCGCCGAAATGGCGGACCCCAAACGAAAAAACGACCCACATTGTGGGTCGTTTCCTGTGGCCTTGCAGCCGGTGGGCCTGTGTAGGCTTACACCAGAGCAGCCTTTTGCACCAAGCGGGTAGCAACCCAGTTCTTGGTCTTGGACAGCGGGCGGCTTTCCGTGATTTCAACCACGTCGCCCAGCTTGTATTCACCTTGCTCGTCGTGAGCGTGGTACTTGCTGGACTTGATCATGATCTTGTCATAGATCGGGTGCTTGACGCGGCGTTCAACCATGACCGTCACGGTCTTGGCACGCTTGTCGCTGACCACCTTGCCAATCAAGGTGCGCTTGAGGGATTTTTTAGCTTCCGTCATGTCGGCTTCCTGATTACTTGGCGGCTTGCTTTTCAGCAAGGATGGTCTTGGCGCGGGCGATGTCACGGCGCGTGGTACGCAGCGTGTTCGTGTTACCCAGCTGTTGCGTAGCCTTTTGCATACGCAGGCCAAAGTGAGCCTTTTGCAGGGACTTCACTTCGGCTTCCAGGCCGGCAACGTCTTTTTGGCGGAGTTCAGCAGCTTTCGTCATGTTGTTCTCCTTAGGCACCAATTTGACGGGACACGAAGGTCGTACGCAGCGGCAGCTTTGCAGCGGCCAGGCGGAACGCTTCACGAGCCAGCTCTTCAGGGACGCCCACGATTTCGTAGAGCACCTTGCCGGGCTGGATTTCGGCCACGTAGTACTCGGGGTTGCCCTTACCGTTACCCATACGCACTTCTGCGGGCTTGGTAGAGATTGGCTTGTCCGGGAACACGCGGATCCAGATACGACCGCCACGCTTGACGTGACGCGAGATCGCGCGGCGAGCCGCTTCGATCTGGCGAGCCGTCAGGCGACCACGGTCAGTGGACTTCAGGCCGAAGTCACCGAAAGCAACGGAGTTACCACGCGTTGCGATACCGGTGTTGCGACCCTTTTGCTCCTTGCGGTATTTGCGGCGAGCAGGTTGCAGCATCTTTATTCTCCTTTACCGTCCGCTGCTGTAGCGGGCGCGTCAGTCTTGCGAACGCGCTTAACGGAATCAGCGCCAGCGCCGGCGGGCTTATCGCTGCCGTCAGCAGGTGCTGCGTTAGCGCCTGCGGGGCGGCGGGCACCACGGCCAGCACCGTCACGACGACCATCGCCGCGACCATCACGGCGGGGGCCGCGAGGACGACGTTCTTCTTCGGGGCGGGGGGTCTCGGCTGCCGGCAGGTCGTTACGACCCAGCGTGTCACCCTTGTAGACCCAGACCTTCACACCGATCACACCGTAGGTCGTCTTGGCTTCGGAGAAGCCATAGTCGATGTCGGCGCGCAGTGTGTGAAGTGGCACACGGCCTTCGCGATACCACTCGCAACGTGCAATTTCGATACCGTTCAGACGGCCCGAAGACATGATCTTGATGCCTTGGGCACCCAGACGCATGGCGTTTTGCATTGCACGCTTCATGGCGCGGCGGAACATGATGCGCTTTTCGAGCTGCTGGCAGATCGAATCGGCGATCAGCTTGGCATCGATTTCAGGCTTGCGCACTTCTTCGATGTTCACAGCCACGGGCACGCCCAGACGGGTCGCGAGTTCCTTCTTCAGGTTCTCGATGTCCTCGCCCTTCTTGCCGATCACGACACCAGGACGTGCCGAGAAGATCGTGATGCGGGCGTTCTTTGCAGGACGCTCGATCAGGATGCGCGACACGGCGGCATTCTTCAGCTTGGCCTTCAGGAACTCGCGCACCTTGATGTCTTCGGCCAGCATGCCGGCGAAGTCACGGTTGCTTGCGTACCAACGGCTGGCCCAGTTGCGGCTGACCGCCAGGCGGAAGCCGGTAGGATGGATTTTCTGTCCCATATTCTTCCCAGGCCTTTCAGTTGCCAACCGTCACGTACACGTGGCACGTGGGCTTGCTGATGCGATTGCCGCGGCCCTTTGCACGCGCGGTGAAGCGCTTGAGCGTGGTGCCTTGTTCGACGAAGATGGTCTTGACCTTCAGTTCGTCGATGTCGGCGCCGTCGTTGTGCTCGGCGTTGGCGATGGCGGACTCGAGCACCTTCTTGATGATCACGGCAGCTTTTTTCTGCGTGAACGTCAGGATGTTCAGGGCTTGGTCCACTTTCTTGCCGCGGATCAGGTCCGCGACCAGGCGACCCTTGTCCACAGACAGGCGGACGCCACGGAGAACAGCACGTGTTTCAGACATGTTCTATTCCTTACTTCTTGGCTTTTTTGTCCGCCGGGTGACCCTTGAAGGTACGGGTCAGCGCGAATTCGCCGAGCTTGTGGCCGACCATCTGGTCAGTCACATACACGGGCACGTGCTGCTTGCCGTTGTGCACGGCGATGGTCAGACCGATGAACTCGGGCAGAACCATGGAGCGACGCGACCAGGTCTTGACGGGCTTCTTGTCCTTGGTGGCGACGGCCTTCTCGGCCTTTGCCAGCAAGTGATGGTCAACAAACGGACCCTTTTTAAGAGAACGAGTCATTTGCTACCCTTTACTTCTTGCGACGCGACACAATCATCGACTGCGTGCGCTTGTTGTTACGGGTACGGTAGCCCTTCGTCAGGTTGCCCCATGGGTCAACAGCGTGACGACCTTCACCGGTCTTGCCTTCACCACCACCGTGCGGGTGATCGACAGGGTTCATCACCACGCCGCGAACGGTCGGGCGGATACCCATCCAGCGCTTCACACCGGCCTTGCCCAGACGGCGCAGGCTGTGCTCTTCGTTGGCGACTTCACCGATGGTCGCGCGGCATTCGATGTGCACCTTGCGCACTTCGCCGGAACGCATACGCACTTGGGCGTAGATGCCTTCACGGGCCAGCAGCGTAGCCGACGTACCTGCCGAACGGGCGATCTGCGCGCCAGCGCCGATCTTCAGTTCGATGCAGTGGATGGTCGAACCCACGGGGATGTTGCGGATCGGCAGGGTGTTGCCCACGCGGATCGGGGCTTCCGAGCCGCTGACGATCGTTGCGCCGACTTCCAGGTTGCGCGGAGCAATGATGTAGCGACGCTCGCCGTCGGCATAGCACACCAGAGCGATGTGGGCCGTGCGGTTGGGGTCGTACTCAATGCGCTCGACCTTGGCGGGGATGCCGTCCTTGGTGCGCTTGAAGTCCACCACGCGATAGTGGTGCTTGTGGCCACCGCCCTTGTGACGGGTGGTGATGTGACCGTTGTTGTTACGGCCCGACTTCTGGTGCTGAGGCTCCAGCAGGGGGGCGAAACCTGCACCCTTGTGCAGATGGTCACGCGTGACCTTGACCGTGCCGCGTTGGCCGGGGGTCGTCGGTTTGAGCTTGATAACAGCCATGATTACGCAGCCTCCCCGGACAGGTTCAGCTCTTGACCGGGCTTGAGCATCACATAGGCCTTGCGAACGTGGTCGCGGCGGCCGGTGGTCTTGCCAAAGCGCTTGGTCTTGCCCTTGATGTTCACCACGGAGACACCAGCAACTTCCACCTTGAACATCAGTTCCACGGCGGCCTTGATTTCATGCTTGGTGGCGCTCTGCAGCACCTTGAACGTCACGGCGTTGGACTTCTCTGCAACCATGGTGGCCTTTTCGGACACGATGGGAGCAACCAACACCTGCATCAGACGACCTTCGTCAAACTTGAGCGTGCTCATTCGAACATCTCCTTGAGTTTGTCGATCGCACCCTTGGTGACGAGCACTTTCTTGTAGTGCACCAGCGACACGGGGTCGGCGTAGCGCGGCTCGACCACGAACACGTTCTTCAGATTGCGGGAAGCCAGGTACAGGTTCTCGTCGACTTCTTCAGCGATCACCATGACCGATTCCAGGTTCATGGCCTTGAACTTGTCGGCCAGCACCTTGGTCTTGGGGCTTTCGAGCTTGAGCGAGTCCACCACGGCCAGACGGCCTTCGCGGGCCAGCTGCGACAGGATGGCAACCATACCGGCGCGGTACATCTTCTTGTTGATCTTCTGCGTGAAGTTTTCTTCAGGCAGATTCGGGAAGATGCGGCCGCCGCCACGCCACAGAGGCGAGGAAGACATACCGGCACGAGCACGGCCGGTGCCCTTTTGCTTGAACGGCTTGGCAGTCGTGTGACGAACCTGCTCGCGGTCCTTCTGAGCGCGAGTGCCCTGGCGTGCGTTGGCACGGTAGGCGATCACGATCTGGTGGACGAGGTCTTCGTTGAATTCACGACCGAAAACAGTCTCGGGCGCATCGAACTTGGATGCGGCCTGGCCTTGTTCATTCAGGAGTTCGAGCTGCATTAGTTCGCTCCCTTGGAAGCTTTGGCCTTGATGGCGGGGCGCACCGTCACGAAGCCACCCTTGGAGCCCGGAACAGCGCCCTTGATCAAGAGCAGTTGGCGTGCTTCGTCAATGCGAACCACGTCGAGATTTTGGGTGGTGATGGTTTCATCGCCCATGTGACCGGTCATCTTCTTGCCCGGGAACACGCGACCTGGATCCTGGGCCATCGAGATGGAGCCGGGAACATTGTGCGAACGGCTGTTGCCGTGCGAGGCGCGCTGCGAGCGGAAGTTGTGACGCTTGATGGTGCCGGCGAAGCCCTTACCGATGGAAGTGCCTTGCACGTCCACCTTCTGGCCCACCGAGAACAGCTCGGCGACGGGCAGGACGGAGCCTGCGGCGTACTTGCCAGCGGTTTCTTCGGTCACGCGGAATTCACCCATCACTTCACCGGCTTCGACACCTGCCTTGGCAAGGTGGCCGGCTTCTGGCTTGGTCACGCGAGATGCCTTGCGCGAACCGAAAGTGACCTGCAGGGCCACGTAGCCATCGTTCTCTTGGGTTTTGACCTGAGTCACACGGTTGTTGGACACATCCACCACCGTGACGGGCACTGCGTCCCCGTCATCGGTGAACAGACGCATCATGCCCACCTTGCGACCCAGCAACCCGAGGGAGTTGCTCAGACTCATTTGTTTGCTCCAAAACTTCCGCCGCTGAAACTGCAATTGGCCCAGCGTTGCGCTCCCGCCCCAGATGTCCAAGGCCTTGCGCACGAAAGAAGGTTGATAAAACTTCGCTCAAGAAAGGCGAAGCCCCAAATTTTAACGCGAACTGCCTTTTCAAGCAAGTTCGCGTTAAATCAAAGCCCTTCAACGGCCCCGCAAGGGGCCCGTGAAGTTCTTATTGCAGCTTGATCTCGACGTCCACGCCTGCGGGCAGGTCCAGCTTCATCAGAGCGTCAACCGTCTTGTCAGTCGGGTCAACGATGTCCATCAGGCGCTGGTGGGTGCGGATTTCGAACTGGTCGCGGCTGGTCTTGTTGACGTGCGGCGAGCGCAGGATGTCGAAACGCTTCATGCGTGTCGGCAGGGGCACGGGACCCTTGACGATCGCGCCGGTGCGCTTGGCGGTGTCAACGATTTCAGCAGCCGACTGGTCGATCAGCTTGTAGTCAAACGCCTTCAGGCGGATGCGGATTTTTTGCTTGGACATTGTGTATTCCTAGTTTTCCAAGAATTACGCAATGATCTTTGCAACCACGCCAGCGCCCACGGTACGGCCACCTTCGCGGATAGCGAAGCGCAGACCTTCTTCCATGGCGATGGGGGCGATCAGCTTGACGGTGATCGACACGTTGTCGCCAGGCATCACCATTTCCTTGTCGGCGGGCAGCTCGATGGAGCCGGTCACGTCGGTCGTACGGAAATAGAACTGGGGACGGTAGTTGTTGAAGAACGGAGTGTGGCGACCACCTTCGTCCTTGGACAGCACGTACACCTC
>NZ_LZZV01000116.1:0-619 GCF_014170385.1 Delftia sp. UME58 | reverse complement strand
TACTTCCGCGGCAAGCCCAAGCTGGGCGGCATCCTCTACCGCATGATCCCGTCGGACAGCGCGCGCGAACTGGCCTTCACGTCGAACGAGATCGACGTGATGCAGGGCAAGCGCGAACAGCGGTGGGTTGAACGGTCGGCCAAGCGCGGCATGAAGGTCGATATCTTCGAACCGGCCGAATTCCGCACGCTGCATCTGAACCGCAACGTCAAGCCGCTGGACAACCTGAAGGTGCGCCAGGCGGTCGCCGCCGCGATCAACGTCGACGAGATCGTGCGCTATGCGGGCAAGGACGTGGCCGACAAGGGCTGCTCGGTGGTGCCCAACGGCTACCTGGGCCAGGACTGCAGCGCGGGCGCCTACGCCTACGACGTGGAGCGCGCCAAGAAGCTGCTGGCCGAAGCGGGGTATCCCAACGGCGTCGAGATCAAGTCCGTCGTGTCGAACATCTCGGCGCAGCAGCCCATCATGGAAATCGTGCAGGCGCAGCTGGCCAAGGCCGGCATCAAGCTCAATATGGAAGTGGTGGACCACGCCACCTACCAGGCCAAGAGCCGCCAGGACCAGAGCGGGCTGGTGTTCTACGGCGCGGCGCGGTTCCCCAACGCCGACACCTACC
>NZ_LZZV01000115.1:0-100797 GCF_014170385.1 Delftia sp. UME58 | reverse complement strand
AGTCCGTCCCCATCATAGGTAGTCCGCCCTGAACAACTCGGAAGCCGTTGATCTGATTCGCGGTTCGTCGGGTTGATGGGCGCGGGATTTGCAAGGTATGGTTTTGCCAGTACCTGTTTTCTTGCAAATTCCTCCGAGGAGTCCGATGGGCCCGAAGCCTTCGCAGCCACACACGGTCGAACTGTTCCGCCCACGACTGGACGAGCAGATCAACATGAAGCACCCGCTGGTCCGACTGACCGCGTTGATCGACTGGTCCGAGATCGAGCGCACGTTCGCGGTGTCGTTCACTTCGGGCCGCGGCCGACCAGCCTTGCCGGCGCGCCTGGTGGCCGGGCTGCTGTATCTGCAGCACACCTTCGATACCTCCGATGAAGCCGTGGTCAACACCTGGGTGGAGAACCCGTACTGGCAGTTCTTCTGTGGCGAGACCTATCTGCAGACCGAACTGCCCATTGACCCGTCCAGCCTGACGCGTTGGAGAAAGCGCGTTGGGGAAGAAGGCTTGGAGACGCTGCTGGCGGTCAGCATCGATGCCGCCCGGCGTGGTGGCGTCGTGCAGAAGTCCAGCACGCAGCAGGTGATCGTGGACACGACCGTCATGCCCAAAGCCATCGCTCATCCCACCGACAGCCGGTTGCTGGATAAGAGCCGCCAGCATCTGGTCAAGGCGGCCGAGGAGAACGGACTGCGGCTGCGCCAGAACTACAACAGGGTGGCACCACGGCTGGCCGCACAGATCGGGCGCTACGCGCACGCCAAGCAGTTCAAGCGCATGCGCAAGGCCGTGCGCACGCTGCGCACTCGGGTCGGCCGCGTGCACCGCGAGGTAGCCCGCCAACTACACGTGTTGCCCGAAGGGGCCAAGGCCAAGGTGCAGAACCTGCTGCAGCGCACCGGTCGCATCCTGACCCAACGCACCAAGGACAAGAACAAGCTGTACGCCCTGCACGCGCCCGAGGTGGAATGCATCAGCAAAGGCAAGGCCAGGACACCGTACGAGTTCGGCGTGAAGGTCAGCATCGCCACCACGTTGAAGGAAGGCCTGGTGGTGGGCATGCGCTCCATGCCCGGCAACCCCTACGACGGCCTCACACTGGCCGAGACGCTGGAGCAAGTGGGCATCCTCACCGGCACGGACAAGCTGCCCGCCACGGCCATCGTGGACAAGGGCTATCGGGGCGTGGAGATCGAAGGCGTGCGCATCCTGCGCTCGGGACAACGACGCGGCGTCACCAGGACGCTGAAAGCCATGATCCGGCGGCGCAGCGCCATCGAGCCGGCCATAGGACACATGAAGATGGACGGGCGGTTGGGCCGCAATCCGCTCAAGGGCGCGCTGGGCGATGCGCTGCACGCGGTGATGTGCGGCGCCGGGCACAACCTGCGTCTGATCTTGGCCGCGCTGCGGCTTTATTGCGCCCGCTTTGGGCTGTGCATGCAGGCGGTCATCGCCGCGTTGATCGCCGCTCCAGCCAATCGCCGATCGGTCTGTGGCTAAGAACGGAATTGTTCAGGGCGGACTAGGTACTGCCTCCCCCGTCACCCACCTCCTGTGGGACGGCAACCAGCCTGCTGGCCGAAAACTCCCTGCAGCACAAAGACGGTAAGTACACGACAAGCCTCCAGCTCTATCTTTACGAGCCCGATAGCTTCGTGCCGCAGGAATAACCCCCCCCAAGGCGCTGCAAAGCCAGGCTTTGCATGTGCATACGGACCACCTGGGCACACCCCGGGAACTGACCAACGCAGATGGCGATATCGTCTGGGCCACCAGCTACAAGGCCTGGGGCGCCACGGCCAGCATCGACCATTAAAATCCGAGTGGTCCAATGATTGAGATGCCGGAAAAATCATAATATCGGCAATCCCCATCAGCATCCGAATGGTAATCAGAACGGTCAAGGAATAGGGTATTCGGCTTGCACAGATTTCAATAAATGGAGAGAAGATTATTGGCGTGCTAAAGCTCAAGAAGAGCTAGATGGAAGAAATGGATGTAAATTATGAAATCTAATATTGTTGATCTGAAAAATAGTTATCCTTTTATGTTTTCAGAAGGCATGAGTCAAAGTGAAATTCAGAAATTGGTTGATGTTTATCATGGGTTGGTATCATCGCAGTATCAAGAATTTTTGAAGTTTTCTGGAGGTGCGGTAATAGGTGCTTATCCTTTGTATGGGGGAAGTTCTGTTGAATTGATGGATGCGCATTTAATACAGTTAATAAGGTTACAAATAAATATGAAGACGATGGAATGATTGAGAAAGGGCGGTTTTTGGTGATATCGGAGACTCATGCTGGAGATCCGATTTGCCTTAATATGGATGGATCCGTTGTAGAGTTTTCGCATGATGGGTTTCAAGAGAAATCATGGGAAGATTTCAATGGCTTTATCAAGTGGTGCGCCGATGCGCCCTAAAACGGTTGGCGCGCAGCAGAATAATTTTATTTTTTGAAGGTAAGCTATACCAATTACAGTCATTAAATTCGTTTGTGGCGATAATCGTATACAGGCCGAGCACTCCCAGCAGACAAAAGACACGACAATCCGCAGGCTATAGCTTTATGAGTCTGACTGCCTTGTGCCGCTGGCCTATGGAAGAAGCCTTTGACCGGCTCCCATCGGTCCTTGGCCCAGCTCTACGGCATCAACCCCAAGGCCGTGGCCCAGTGGCGCGCGCGCACCTCGGTTCTCGATGAGCCCATGGGTCCTCGGGACAGCGCAAGCCAGCATCTTTCCCAAGAGCAAGAACACCTGGCGATTGCGTTACGCAAGCAAGGGCATCTGTCGCTGGACGATCTCATGGGGCAACTCCTGGAGACAGCACCCAAGCTCAGCCGCAGCGCCTTGCATCGATGCCTGCAGCGTCGCGGAATCAGCCGACAGTCCGCAACGCAGCTGCCACGAAGGCACGCGGCAAACAGCACATGTTCGTCGCCATAGACCGCGTCACAAAATTCACGCATGTCTAAAAAAGGCATACCAAGCCGTACCGCCCCTGGACGAACGGCATGGTCGAGCGCATGAACCGGACCATCAAGGAATCCCCGATCAAGGCCTACGAGTACGAGGGGCTGTCGCAGCTACGGGAGCATGTCCAGGCATTCGTTCAAGGCTACAACTTCGGCAAGCACTTGAAGGCGCTCGGGTGGAAGACGCCATTCCGGGTGATTTGCGAGGCATGGGAAAAAGATCCAGGCCGCTTTAGGCTCATCCGCACCATCTCACTGTGGGATTGAACATCTTGGTAGCAAAATATGCCTGCACCACACCCTGGACCATAGCTGCCGATACCCCAGCCTTGCTGGGGCTGGCAGTCCCAATGCGCCACGCGACAAACCAAAAAAAGTTTGTGATTTTTAAAAGAAACTGAAAAAAATCATCGTAGTCATATTGCAATTGTTTTTTTCTCAAAACCTAATGCCTCATTGATTTCTAGGGTGCAAGATGGTCAGATGTATAATGGAGAATGCAATGGCAATTCATATGTTGCAGGAGTGACTAAAGATGCGGGAGCGACTCTTCCAACGTTACAAACGAATGGGGAGTGGCAAGCGCCGGGATATGGGAGCCCGATGCCCATCGAAAATTACATTGCACCCATAGAAATCGTTTAGATAGGTTCACAATGAAGAAAAGTGTACTGTTGATTTTTTTATATGGCGCAATAATTTGGCTATTCTTCTCTGCTTCATATTATATTTCCTATAATTGCGACGTCGATTTTCTTTCTGACAATCTAGAAGGTATCAATATAATATTTTCCATATTGTGTTTTTTCTTGATATTCATTTTTGTGCCAAAGAAAAAAGAATATAGGGTCATGTATATTTCGTTGGCAGTTCCAATTTTCTATGTTTCCTATTTTTTGAGTTCTTGCTCTTTATTTAAAGAGTGCTTATGAGTAACTAAGGAGCGGCGGTGGCAACATCCTCTGGGGCTTTGGCCCTCCGCACTGTGGACCTGCCAATGGTCCCTGGCGCCTCATGACCCAGATAGACCGCCTCGGGCGCTGCCCGCACTACCACTACAGCGATGGCACCACGTCCGAGGCAGACCACAGCCAGCAGCAACTGCACTACGACGGAGCCCACCGACTCATCGCCGTGCGCAGCAGCCAGATCCAGGGCAACGCAGGGCAGTTGCGCCACCACAGCCGCTACACCTACGACGCCCTGGGCCGCAGGCTCAAGCAGCAAGAGGCCACCCGCCACCTGCGCTACAGCCGTGAACCACGGACTGCCGCCCAGTGCCCAGGCCGTATTGGGCGAACAGGCTGAGAGCACCACACGCCTGCTCAACGGCATGCAGGAAGATCAGGGAAAGGAACACCAGCAAAATTGGTCTGTAGTTCAGGGGGCCAAAAAAGGTTGCTAACTACGCAAAGGAAATTTGAGAAAATAATGATCGAGAAAAATACAACCGTAATCCATTCGGTTAAAATCACTGCCTCTTATTTTATGACAGATGTCGCCCAAGCAGGTTCATAATCAAATGAAGATAAATAAAACATTCATCTTAATAATTTCCATGATATCAGTGATTGTTTTTTTGTCGTATTCCAATGTCGATAAATCAATAACATTGTCTTATTCAAATCAAGGATATGAATCAGCACGTGTAGATATTGATAATTTGGTTGTACTCATCGAAAGAGAATGGGTTGGCATGGATGTGGAAGTGGTTCAAGATAAGATGAAAAACGCAACCATCAACAAAAAAGGAATTATTCCTCAAATAAAAATGGAAGATGATTTGATATGGTATGGTGACGTTAGGTTTATATTTTCTTCGGGGAAGCTGGAAAAGATTGAATATTAAAATAACAAGAAGAATTTCTATTGAAGAGGGTTGCACTGACTTTTCCCCTCATAGCCGTACCGGTTGAATGGAAGTGAGGTCCGCCATCTTGGAGAATGACGGACATGAGGAAGGGTCGATTTACTAGACAAAGAATCATTGGGCTCTTGAAGCAGGCCGAGCCCGGCCTGTCAGTCGAGAAGGTCTGCCGCCAATGCGGGTTCAGCGAACGCGCGTTCTATAAGTGGCGCGCCAAGTACGGCGGCATGCAAGCCTCATGACAACTTCAACCCCCCTTTCCGAACCCGAATTGAGGGCCTTCGCTGCGGCGGCGGCCGAGCAGCAGCGATGCGCAGACTGCGCGGTGCTGTGGAGGCCGGGCTGGGAGTCCTTGTCGGGAGCGGACAAGACTTCGCATCTGCAGCAGGTTGGTGTGCTGGGCACGCCGGAGACACGGGAACTGCTCGATGAATATCACCCGCAGGGCACGAACCAGTGGTCGCCGGATGCCCCCATCGCCCTGGGCTGGCACCCGTATAACCGCTGCACGCTCTGGCGCTGCCACCACTGCAATGCCGCCTTTCTGCGCTACACGGAGTACGGCGGCTATTACCAGGACGATCGCATCCGCCCGCTGCTGGCGCATCTGATCGTCACGCTCGAGCCGGGCCGCGTGTGAGCGGCCCCATGCCGGCGGCTCAGGTCCAGTCGAAGGTGAACAGCACCGTGCGGCTTTCCGGCTCGTAGACCAGCACGATGCTGTCCGCGCCCGTGGCGCACCAGTTGTAGCCGGCCGCGTTGGCCACGTGGAAGAAGGGCTTGCCGTCGCGGATGATGCGGATGCCGTCGTCTTCCAGTGCATCGCCCATGCCGGCGTTTTCCGCTTCGTCCAGCTGGAAGGCCGGGGGAATGGGCGGGTGGCTGGTCCAGTTGCCGTACCAGATGCCGCCGCCCAGGCTGTCCAGGTAGTCCTGCTCCATGGGCTCGCCCTTGCCGTAGCCGGGTGTCAGGTGATCTCGAAGATGTCCTGGTCGGATGCGGCCGCGCTCTCGTGATAGATGTCGTACAGGTACTGGGCCAGTTCGGCGTGCGTCACGTCGGCAGGGATGGCCAGCAGGGCCGGGGCACGCTTGCCGTCCGCGCCCACGTTGAAGCAGCGCCAGTGGGAGTCTGCCCGTTCGATGGCGATGATGCGGCCAAAGACATTGAAGCGGTATTTTTCCAAGCGGGCGTCTCCTGTTGAGCGGGCATCGTAACGGGAAGCCAGTGGCATATCCGTGTTCTCCCCATGTCCGCGGTGGCGGTTTGTCCATATATTTCAAACCTAAACTATTCAGGCCTAAAGTGATTGGGCATTGTTGCTGAACCTGGGGCGCCTGCCGCCCGTCGAGAAAAGGGTTTGCGGTATGAAGATCGTCTGTATCGGTGGAGGTCCCGCCGGCCTGTACTTTGGCCTGCTGATGAAGCTGCAGGACTCCGCCAACGAGGTCACGGTGGTGGAGCGCAACCGGCCCTATGACACCTTTGGCTGGGGCGTGGTGTTCTCGGATGCCACCATGGACAACCTGCGCGAGGCTGATCCCGTGTCGGCCCGCACCATCGGTGACGCCTTCAACCACTGGGACGATATCGACATCCACTTCAAGGGCCGCAGCCTGCGCAGCAGCGGCCATGGCTTCATCGGCATAGGCCGCAAGAAGCTGCTCAACATCCTGCAGGCGCGCTGCGAGGAGGTGGGCGTGAAGCTGGTGTTCGAGAACTTCGTGCAGGACGACCAGGCGATTGCGCGCGAGTACGACGCCGACCTGGTCATCGCCTCGGACGGCATCAACAGCCAGGTGCGCACGCGCTATGCCGATACCTTTCGGCCCGATATCGACCAGCGCCGCTGCCGCTTCGTGTGGCTGGGCACGACCAAGGTGTTCGATGCCTTCACCTTCGCCTTCGTGCAGACCGAGCATGGCTGGTTCCAGGCCCATGCCTACCGCTACGAAGACGGCATGTCCACCTTCATCGTGGAGACGCCCGAGGAGACCTGGCAGGCCGCCGGCATAGAGCAGATGAGCCAGGAGGAGGGCATTGCCTATTGCGAGAAGCTGTTCGCCCCCTGGCTGGACGGCCATGCCCTGGTCAGCAATGCCACGCACCTGCGCGGCTCGGCCATCTGGATCCGCTTTCCGCGCGTGATCTGCAATACCTGGGTGCACTGGAACGCGCTGGACACGCCGCGCGGCCCGCGCAGCGTGCCCGTGGTGCTGATGGGCGATGCGGCGCACACGGCGCATTTCTCGATTGGCTCGGGCACCAAGCTGGCGCTGGAGGATGCGATCGAGCTGGCGCGCAGCCTGCGGTCTGCGGGGGGCATCGAGACCGGCCTGCGCCACTACGAGGAGGTGCGCAGCGTGGAGGTGCTCAAGATCCAGAACGCGGCGCGCAATTCCACGGAATGGTTCGAGAACGTGCAGCGCTATGCGGGCCTGGAGCCGGAGCAGTTCGCCTATTCGCTGCTGACGCGCTCGCAGCGCATCTCGCACGAGAACCTGCGCCTGCGCGATGCCGCCTGGCTGGAGGGCTTCGAGCGCTGGATTGCCGAGCATGCGGGCGAGACCGTGCCCGAAGGCCGCCGTCCGCCCATGCCCATGCTCACGCCCTACCAGGCGCGCGGCCTGCGACTGAAGAACCGCATCGTGGTCTCGCCCATGGCCATGTATTCCTGCACCGACGGCGTGCCTGGCGACTTCCACCTGGTGCACCTGGGCGCGCGCGCCATGGGCGGCGCCGGCCTGGTGATGGTGGAGATGACCTGCACCTCGCCCGACGCGCGCATCACGCCCGGCTGCCCCGGGCTGTGGAACGACGAGCAGGCGCAGGCCTTTGCGCGCATTGTCGATTTCGTGCACGCGCAGGGCGGTGCGCGCATGGGCGTGCAGCTGGGGCACGCGGGGCGCAAGGGATCGACCCAGCTGGGCTGGCAGCAGATCGACCATCCGCTGGAGCAGGGCAACTGGCCGCTGCTGTCGGCATCGGCCCTGCCCTATATCGAGGGACTCTCGCAAGTGCCCGCCGCCATGACCCGCGCCGACATGCATCGCGTGCGCGAGGACTTCGTGGCCGCCACGCGGCGCGCTGCGGCAGCGGACTTTGACTGGCTGGAGCTGCACTGCGCGCACGGCTACCTGCTGTCCAGCTTCATCTCGCCGCTGACCAACCAGCGCGACGACGAATACGGCGGCAGCCTGGACAACCGCCTGCGCTTTCCGCTGGAGGTGTTCGAGGCGGTGCGTGCAGCCTGGCCGCAGGACCGGCCCATGTCGGTGCGCATCTCGGCCCATGACTGGGTGGAGGGCGGCATCACGCCCGACGATGCGGTGGAGATCGCACGCCGCTTCAAGGCGGCGGGCGCCGACATGATCGACTGCTCCTCGGGCCAGGTCAGCCCCGACCAGAAGCCGGTGTATGGCCGCATGTACCAGACGCCCTTTGCCGATCGTGTCCGCAACGAGGCCGGCATACCGACGATTGCCGTGGGCGCCATCTTCGAGGCCGACCATGCCAACGCCATCATCGCCTCGGGCCGCGCCGACCTGTGCGCGCTGGCGCGTCCTCACCTGGCCGATGCCGCCTGGACGCTGCGCGAGGCCGCACGCCTGGGCGCCCACGATGTGGACTGGCCGCCGCAGTACCAGCCCGGCAAGCGCCAGTTGGAAACCAACTTCGAGCGCGCCGCCGCCATGGCGCAGTTGGACGCGAAATGAAACTACACCCCCTGAGTCGCTTCGCGCCTTCCCCCGTGTGCACGGCGCCCTCTCTCGCTTCGCGGGAGGGGGGCATACGGGCCACCGGCGACACCGTCGGTGCGGGGCGGCGCGGCCGGCCCAGGCCCTTCCTCGGCGTCCCTCGCTGTGTGGCGCGCCGGTTTCATAGGTTGCGGGTGGCTCGCATCGCCACGGGTGATTGAAATGACCATATCTTTGAATCTTCTTGAAGGGCGCCATGCCCTGGTGACGGGCGGGGCGCGCGGCATAGGCCTGGCCTGTGCGCGGGCGCTGCTGGCGCGCGGCGCGCGGGTCACGCTGCTGGGACGCGATGGTGCGGCGCTGGAGGCTGCCGTGCGCGAGCTGGGCGGCACGGCACAGGCAGCACAGATGGTGCAGTCCGTGCAGGCGGATATTGCCGACGAGGCCTCGGTGCGCCAGGCCTTCGCGCAGGCCGAGGCGGCCTTCGGTCCCGTGCAGGTGCTGGTCAACAACGCGGGCCAGGCCAGCAGCCAGAAGTTCGAGCGCACCGATGCCGCACTGTGGCAGGCGATGCTGGCCGTCAACCTCACGGGCACCTTCCACTGCATGCAGGCCGCGCTGCCGGGCATGCTGGCTGCGCGCTGGGGCCGCATCGTCAATGTGGCCAGCACGGCAGGGCTGATCGGCTATGCCTATGTCAGCGCCTATTGCGCGGCCAAGCATGGCGTGATCGGCCTCACGCGCTCGCTGGCGCTGGAGACGGCGGGCAAGGGCGTGACGGTGAATGCCGTCTGCCCCGGCTACACCGAGACCGACATCGTGCGCGGCGCCGTGGCCAACATCGTGGACAAGACCGGCATGACGGCGGATGAGGCCCGCGCCAGGCTGGCCGAACGCAACCCGCAGGGCCGCCTGGTCCAGCCCGAGGAAGTGGCCGAGACCGTGGCCTGGCTGGCCCTGCCGGCGTCCGCCTCGGTCAACGGCCAGTCCATTGCCGTCGATGGCGGCGAGGTGATGACCGGCTGAACCCGGTCCACTTCCCCCGTTTTCTGAATTCTTGATGGAGACACCATGAGCACCCAGCCCGAAGAACACAGCATGAAGCACCACAAGCGCCCCCTGGCCGGCTACGAGGCCAGGACCTTTGTGTGGCAGGTATCGGCCGACGGCAAGATCGGCACCATCACCCTGAACCGGCCCGAGCGCAAGAACCCGCTGACCTTCGGCTCCTATGCCGAGCTGCGCGACCTGTTCCGTGCCCTGGTCTATGCCACCGACATCAAGGCCGTGGTGGTCACGGGCGCGGGCGGCAATTTCTGCTCGGGCGGCGATGTGCACGAGATCATCGGCCCGCTCACCAAGATGAGCATGCCCGAGCTGCTGGATTTCACGCGCATGACGGGCGATCTGATCAAGGCCATGCGCGCCTGCCCGCAGCCCATCGTGGCGGCGGTGGACGGCATCTGCGCGGGCGCGGGCGCCATGGTCGCGCTGGCCGCCGACATGCGCCTGGGCACGCCCGCGGCGCGCACGGCGTTTCTCTTCACCCGCGTGGGCCTGGCCGGTGCCGACATGGGCGCCTGCACGCTGCTGCCGCGCATGATCGGTCAGGGCCGCGCCTCCGAGCTGCTGTACACGGGCCGCGCCATGACGGCCGAGGAGGGCGCTGCCTGGGGCTTCTTCAATGCCCTGCATGGCGCCGAACAGATCGGCGAAGCCGCCCACGCGCTGGCCGCCCAGCTGGCCGCAGGCCCCACCTTTGCCCATGGCGTGACCAAGAAGCTGCTGCACCAGGAATGGAACATGGGCGTGGACGAGGCCATCGAGGCCGAAGCCGAGGCCCAGGCCATCTGCATGCAGACGCGCGACTTCCACCGCGCCTACGAGGCCTTCGTGGCCAAGCAAAAGCCTGTCTTTGAAGGAAACTGAAAATGCGTGATTCCTCCTGGCTGGACTGGCCCTTCTTCGACGACGCCCACCGCACGCTGGCGCATGAGGCCGATGCCTGGTGCGCCCAATCCCTGGGCGATGTGGACCACCACGATGCCGATGCGGCCTGCCGCAAGCTGGTCAAGGCCCTGGGCCAGGCCGGCTGGCTGCGCTATGCCGTGCCGTCCGGCCCCGGCGGTGCCTGGGGCGGTGCCTTGCCCGAGGTGGACTCGCGCGCGGTCTGCATCCTGCGCGAGACCCTGGCCCGCCATGAGGGCCTGGCCGACTTCGCCTTTGCCATGCAGGGCCTGGGCAGCGGTGCGATATCGCTCATGGGGTCGGACGCGCTGCGCCAGCGCTACCTGCCGCGCGTGGCGCGCGGCGAGGCCATTGCGGCCTTTGCGCTGTCCGAGCCCGATGCGGGCTCCGACGTGGCGGCCATGGCCTGCGAGGCGCGGCTCGAAGGCGACCACTATGTGCTCGACGGCGCCAAGACCTGGATCTCCAACGGCGGCATCGCCGACTTCTACTGCGTGTTCGCCCGCACGGGCGAGGCGCCGGGCGCGCGCGGCATCAGCGCCTTCGTGGTCGATGCGGACACGCCAGGCTTTTCGATCGGCGAGCGCATCGAGCTGATCGCGCCGCACCCGCTGGCCACCATCCGCTTCGACAACTGCCGCATACCCGTGTCGCAGCGTCTAGGCGAGCCGGGGCAGGGCTTCAAGCTGGCCATGATGACGCTGGACATCTTCCGTGCCTCGGTGGCCGCCGCCGCACTGGGCTTTGCACGCCGCGCGCTGGACGAAGGCCTGGCACGCGCCAAGTCGCGCCGCATGTTCGGCCAGACCCTGGGCGACCTGCAGCTGACCCAGGCCGCGCTGGGCGACATGGACACGGCCATCGACGCATCGGCCCTGCTGACCTACCGCGCCGCCTGGATGCGCGATGTGAAGAAGACGCGCACCACGCGCGAGGCGGCCATGGCCAAGATGACGGCCACCGAATCGGCCCAGGCCGTGATCGACCGCGCGCTGCAGATGTTCGGCGGGGCGGGCGTGGTCTCGGGCATGCCGGTGGAGACGCTGTACCGAGAGATCCGCGCGCTGCGCATCTACGAGGGCGCGACCGAGGTGCAGAAACTCATCATCGCGCGCGAGCTGCTCAAGGCCTGAGCGGCAGGCTGCCCATTCAACGCAAAGCCAGGGAACATCGCATGCAAGCCTCCGCCCACATCGATACTTTCGCCCGGGACAATCTGCCGCCGCCCGACCAATGGCCCGAGTTCCTGCTCGACGGGCCGGACGTGGCCTATCCCGCACGCCTGAACTGCGCGGCCGAACTGGTCGATGCCATGGTGGCGCGCGGCCAGGGCGGCCGCGTGGCCCTGCGCTGGAGGCAGGGCGCGGACCAGGCCGCCATGACCTATGCCGAACTGCAGGCACTGACCAACCGCATCGCCCATGTGCTGGTGGAAGACTTGCAGCTGGTGCCCGGCAACCGGCTGCTGCTGCGCGGCCCCAACAACGCCATGATGGCCGCGTCCTGGCTGGCTGCCATCAAGGCCGGGCTGGTGACGGTGCCCACCATGCCGCTGCTGCGTGCCAAGGAGCTGCAGCAGATCATCGACAAGGCCCAGGTGCAGGCCGTGCTGTGCGATGTGCGCCTCAAGGACGAGGTGCAGCTGTGCCTGCAGCCCGGCCATGAACACCATTGCCCGGACCTTTCGCGCGTGCTGTATTTCAACGACGGCGCAGCCGATGCGCTGGACGCCCTGGCCGCAGCCAAGCCCGACACCTTCGCCTGCTGCGATACGGCGGCAGACGATGTCTGCCTGATCGCCTTCACCAGCGGCACCACGGGCGCGCCCAAGGGCTGCATGCATTTCCACCGCGACGTGCTGGCCATGTGCGACCTGTTCCCGCGCCATGTGATCCGGCCGGGGCCGGACGACATCTTCTGCGGCACGCCGCCGCTGGCCTTCACATTCGGCCTGGGCGGGCTGCTGTGCTTTCCGCTGCGCGTGGGCGCCAGCACCGTGCTGGCCGAAAAGCTCACGCCCGAGGGCCTGCTGCAGCTGGTGCAGGATTTCCGCGCCACCATCGTCTTCACCGCGCCCACCTTCTACCGGCAGATGGCGGCGCAGGCAGCGCGCTTCGATCTGTCGTCGCTCAGGAAAAGCGTGTCGGCCGGCGAGGCCCTGCCGGACGCCACGCGCCAGCTGTGGAAGCAGGCCACGGGCATCGAGATGATCGACGGCATCGGCGGCACCGAGCTCATCCACGTCTTCGTGTCCAGCCCGCCCGAGGAAGTGCGCGCGGGCGCCATCGGCAAGGTCGTGCCCGGCTACGTGGCCCAGGTGGTGGACGACGACATGCAGCCCGTGCCCGACGGCACGCCCGGCCGCCTGGCCATCAAGGGCCCCACGGGCTGCCGGTATCTTGCCGACGAGCGCCAGAAGCGCTTTGTGCAAAACGGCTGGAACCTGCCCGGCGACACCTTTGTGCGCGACGCGGACGGCTATCTGTTCTACCAGGCGCGCAATGACGACATGATCATCTCCGCCGGCTACAACATCGCCGGTCCCGAGGTGGAGGACGCGCTGCTGCGCCACGAGGCCGTGGCCGAATGCGGCGTGATCGGCGCGGCAGACGACGAGCGTGGCCAGGTGGTCAAGGCCTTCGTGGTGCTCAAGCCCGGCTTTGCAGCCGGCGACGACATGGCAGCCACGCTGCAGGCCTTCGTCAAGGCCAGCATTGCGCCCTACAAGTACCCGCGCGCCATTGTCTTCGTGCCGGCCCTGCCGCGCACCGAGACCGGCAAGCTGCAGCGATTCGTGCTGCGCAAGATGCAGTGAGCGCGCGCCATGGCCTCCGCCTTCGTCAGCCAGGTGCAGGTGCTGTTTCGCCATTGCGATCCGGCCGGCATCGTCTTTTACCCGCGCTATTTCGAGATGGTCAACGACCTGGTCGAGGAATGGTTCGACAGGGGAATGGGCCTGCCATTCCACACCCTGCATGTACAGCGCCAGGTGGGCACGCCCACGGTGTCGGTGCAATGCGATTTCACGGCGCCCAGCCACTGGCACGACACGCTGCGCCAGGTATTGGAGGTGCGCCGAATCGGCGGGGCATCGTTCCAGTTCGATGTGCGTTTCGAGGGGCTGGATGGCCAACGCCGGCTGTCTGCGCGCATGACCATCGTCACCATGGATCTGCACAGCATGAAGGCCACGCCACTGCCGGCCGATCTGCGCGAGCGCCTGCAGGCCTATCTGGTGCCGCAGGACGGTTTTATGGATTCAACGAGAACAGGATGAAGCAATGAAGACTCTGCAACCCCCGGACTGGCTGGCGCCCCGAGGCTATGCCAATGGCATCCTCACCGAGATGACGGTCGGCTCCCGGCTGGTGTTCGTCGGTGGCCAGATCGGCTGGAACGGCCAGCAGCAATTCGAGACGGACGACTTTGCCGAACAGGTGCGGCAGGCGCTGGCCAATATCGTCGCCATCCTGGCCGAAGGCGGCGCCAGGCCCGAGCACATCGTGCGCATGACCTGGTATGTGACCGACAAGCAGGAATACGTGGCGGCCTATCCCGCCATAGGAAAGCACTACCGCGCGCTGATCGGGCGGCATTTCCCGGCCATGACGGCCGTGGAGGTGGCGGATCTGGTGGAAGACCGGGCCAAGGTGGAGATCGAGGTCACGGCGGTGGTGCCGGCCTGATGTCCATCCGCGCCCCATTTGCGCGCCAACCGCGCGATGCCCGCGCATGTGAGCCGCCGGGCGGGCGGGCACATGCGCGGCAGGGACTTACTTGATTTCGAACAGGGTGCGGTCCTTGCCCAGGATCCAGTTCGGCGGCTTGCCGCGGCCGGTCCAGGTCTTGCCGGACTCGGGGTCCTGGTACTTGGCGGGAGCGCTCTTTTTGCCATCGGGCTTCCAGGGGAAGACCTGTTGTGCCGTGAAGCCGAACTCACGGACCAGTTCCTGCACCGATGCCAGGGCCGCTTTGGACTCCAGCTTGCGGGCATCGTCGATTTGCTGGTCGAGCAATTTTTTCTGGGCAATCAGCTCTTGGTATGTAGTCATCTTGATGGAAGAATTTCTAAGTGCGGCTATTTGTGTGAAAACTGCGCAGCAAGAGCCTGGACCCAGGACTCTTTGCAGAATGGTCAATTCTGGTGCATGTGCAGTGGGGATGAAGAACTCACCGTAAGTACAAATACTGATGATCTTGGCGCTCTATGGAGGGTAGGGCGCTTCTTCTCATGCCTTGGCATATTCCAAGGCGAACTGCATTATATCCAGGGCAATCTTGATAACCGGCACTTTACAAAAGCTGTTGTGCCGTTGTTACATTTGCAGAGCACTGTGGTTGGCGCTTCCTCCTCTGGAGGCGACGTGCTGTCATGACTTTTTCAGGTGAGTGCGCAGCGTTGACCTCGAAAGTTCCGCCTTGGTTATGGAAAACAATCAGCATTTGTATTTTATCAATCGAATAATGAAATTGATTTATAAAATATATTGCATGTGATTTGATCGGGTTATTCGATGAATCGATTGATGCCTGTGGTTCCATTTGAATAATCGATTTGCAGGATAGGTTTTTTGTATTGGCAAAGATTGCCTGTTCTAATGGCGAATGGCGGCACCTTCTGTCGATACAAGGCAAGCGCATCGGCTTACCGATTGCCGAAGCCATTGCAGCCTGCAGTCGTTTCAAGGGTGATTCTTGAATCGGATTTCGCGGCCCGGCCATGCGGCAGTCGGCGGGCGGCAGGCACCGAACGCTTGATTGGCGCGCTACCAACAGCCTGTTAGGATCGCCGCACTACAACGATCCACCACCTGGCAGACATGGCAAGAAGGCAGACCAGCGCCCACGACGGCAACGAGACCCGCGAGACCCTTCTCAAGCTGGCCGCCCGCACCTTCGGTGAGCAGGGCTACTCTGCCACCACCATGCGCAACATTGCCGAGCAGTCCGGGATCGAGGCCGCCAGCATCTACTACCACTTCGCCTCCAAGGAAGAACTGGTGGACGAGGTCATGGAGCAGGGCGGCAATCGCATCATCAGCCAGCAGCAGGAGCGCCTTGCCGCGCTGGGCGCCGACGCCACGGCCGAGCAGCGCTTTCGCGCAGCCGTGCTGGGCCAGATGGCGGGGCTGGTAAAGCATGGCGACTTCGCCCTGGCCCACGGCCGGCTGCTGGGCCAGTTGCCCGACAAGGTGCGCGAGCGCCAGATCAAGCGCCGCGAGCGCCACCAGAAATTCTGGAGCGGCCTGCTGGAAGACCTGCGTGCCGAAGGCCGCCTGCGGGCCGACGCCGACATCCACCTGGCGCGCATCATGATCCTGGGCAGCATCAACTCCATACAGTCCTGGTTCAACCCCCGCAAGGGCTCGCTGGAGAAGGTCGCGGACCAGATCTGCGACATGTTCTTCCGGGGCGTGGGGCCGGCAGATAAATAGGCGCAAGGCTGAAAATCGCCAATCGGCCTGTCACATGCCGGTGGCATATTCCCGCGCTGCTGTCTTGGCCCTGTGCAGAAAATGGCGGCGGGTTGTTAATGATATTTAACTGTCAATAGTAAGATCGCCGTCTTATGCGTCTGCTTGTTTTGCGCCTGCTATTGCTGGCCGTGTTCTTCAACACGGCCATTGGCATGCCCCTGCACGGCGCAACGCATATCCGGCAGGCGGTGGCCGGGCCTGCCCAGGCTTTTGTAGGCCTCAACGGCTGCGAAGAGGATGCGCTGGCCGGCCAGGCCGGCCAACGCGGCCAGGCTGGCGAAAAGGCTGAAGTCGTCGAAGCCGCCGAAGCCGTCTGCGCATGGTGCATGGGCCATGCACCGCATGCGGCGGCCTGGCTGCCGCACTTCGGCCTGCCGCTGGCCGTGGCCGCGCCGCCCGAGAGGGTGCCGCCGCGCACCGTGGGCGGCGCCATCCCCTCGCAGAACCGCTGGGCCTTTGCATCGCGCGACCCGCCGCGCTGAACCCGCAAGCACTTTTCTTCTTCTCTGCCGCCAGCGCCCATTGGTGCTGGCGGCATGTCCGTGTTTGCGCGCGCCGGCTTTGGATGCCGGCGGCATGCGCCTGTGCCCGTTTTCACCATGACTGCCTTCTTCTTCCCCGCGAAGCCGCTTCCCCGCCTTCGCCCGCTGCCGCTTGCCCTGAGCGCTGCCGCCTTCCTGTCCATGCCTGCGCTGGCCCAAGGCCAGGATCCGTCCTCCGGCCCTGGCCCCAGCCCCGCCGCCGCCTCCGCTTCCCCGCAGGAGCAGGCGCTGCTGCCTGCCGTGGAGGTCGTGGGCCGCACGGCCTCGGGCGCCTATCACACCGACGAGGCGGCCGGCGCCAAGACCGACCTGCCGCTGCGCGAGCTGCCGCAGTCGGTGCGCGTGATCACGCGCCAGGCCATGGACGACCTGGGCGCCACCAAGCTTGACGACGTGCTGGACTACGTGGGCGGCGTCTCGCGCCAGAACAACTTTGGCGGGCTGTGGGACAACATCGTCATCCGCGGCCTGCCCGGCGACCAGAACGTGGGCATGGCCACCCTGTTCAACGGTTTTTCCTCGGGGCGCGGCTTCAATGCGCCGCGTGACCTGGCCGGCGTGGAGCGCATCGAGTTCCTCAAGGGCACGGCCGCTGCGCTCTATGGCAGCAGCGAGCCGGGCGGCACGCTGAACGTGGTCTCCAAGCGCCCGCTGTGGACGCCTTCGCATTCCGTGGAAGCCTATGCGGGCAGCTACGGCCTGCGGCGTGGCGCGCTGGACACCACGGGACCGGTGGGCGAGAACTTTGCCTACCGGCTCAACATCGCCGTGGAGGACCGCGACAGCTTCCGCGATTTCGTGGGCGCCAGCCGCCAGGTGATCGCACCGGCCTTCACCTGGAAGCTGGGGCGCGATACGGTGCTGGAGTACGCGGGCGAGCTGCTGCGCCACAAGACGCCGCTGGACCGCGGCGTGGTGGCCGTGGGCGACCGGCTGGGCGCCATCTCGCGCAGCCGCTTCCTGGGCGAGCCGGGCGACGGCGATGTGACGGTGGAAAACCGCACCCACCAGTTCATCCTCTCGCACGAGTGGAGCGCGCAGTGGCGCAGCCGCCTGGGCCTGTCCTATCGCGAAACCTCCATCAACGGCTTTTCCACCGAACCCCACGCGCTGCTGGCCAATGGCGACCTCACGCGCCAGCGGCGTTTCCGCGACTACCAGTCCGACGACATCGCCGTGCAGGCCGAGCTGCAGGGCACGGTGAAAACGGGCGCCGTCGAACACGAGCTGCTGCTGGGCCTGGAGAGCTTTCGCTTCGAGATGGACACGCTGATGCTGCGCGCCAACCCGACGGCGGCCAATCCCTACGCCATCAACATCTACAACCCCATCTACGGCGGCGCGCGCCCCGTGCCTACGGCAAATACCGACACCTTCGAGCGGCAGCGCAACACGGCGTTCTACCTGCAGGACGCCATCAAGCTCTCGCCCCAATGGCGCGTGGTGGCCGGCCTGCGCATGGACCGCTATGACCAGTCGCTGCACAACCGCCGCACGGGCGCGACCACGCAGCAGGACCCGGCCTCGACCTCGCCGCGCCTGGGCCTGAGCTGGCTGCCGCTGCCGCAATGGACCTTCTATGCCAACGCGGGCCGCTCGTTCCGGCCCAACGTGGGCATCGATGTGGCTGGTGCGGGCTTCAGCCCCGAATCCGGTCGTTCCATGGAGCTGGGCGCCAAGTGGGAAAGCGCCGACCAGCGCATGGGTGCCACGGCTGCGCTGTTCGACATCCGCAAGCGCAATGTGCTGACGGCCGACCCGGGCAACGCCGGCTACTCGGTCTCGGCCGGCGAGATCCGCAGCCGGGGCCTGGAATTCGACTTTGCCGGCCAGGTCACGCAGCGCTGGCGCCTGAATGCGAGCCTGGTGCTCAACGATGTGGAGATCTCCCGCGACAACACGCTGGAGGTGGGCGGGCGCCTGCTCAACGTGCCCAAGGTCAACGGCAGCGTGCTGGCCGTCTATGAAAACGCCTTCTCCAACGGCCAGCGCTACGGCATCGGCGGCGGCGTCACCCACATGGGCAAGCGCCTGGGCCAGGCCCGCACGCAGGCCGAGGCCGATGCCGGCAAGGCGGCCTTCGAGCTGCCCGGCTACACCACGGCCAAGCTGGTTGCCTACTGGCGCATCAGCCCCACGCTGCGCTTGACGCTGGACGTGGACAACCTTTTTGACAAGACCTACTACACCAGCTCGTACAGCCGACTGTGGGTTACGCCGGGCACGGCCCGCACCGTCACCGTAGGCCTTCAAGCAAAGTTCTGAGCCCCGCCATGCATCCATCCCTTCCTGTTTCTTCCAACCCCACTTCTGCCTCCACGCCCGTGCTCCAAGCGCTGGGCGCCGTGGTGGACTACGGCGAGCGCACCATCCTCCAGGGCCTGAACCTGGCCGTGCATGCGGGCGAGATCTATGCGCTGCTGGGCGCCAACGGCGCGGGCAAGACCACCACGCTGAGTCTGCTGCTGGGCTTTGTGCGGCCGCGCAGCGGGCAGGTGCGCGTGCAGGGCGTGGACCCGGTGACGGCGCCTGCACAGGCGCGTGCCCTGATCGCCTATATCCCCGAGAACGTGGCGCTGTACGAGCACCTGAGTGCGCGCGAGAACGTGGCCTACCTGCTGGAGCTGGCGGGCCAGCCGGCCACGGCCGGTGCCATCGGCCAGGCGCTGTCTGCCGCAGGGCTGGACGCCGCCGCGCACGACCGGCGTGTCTCCGGCTTTTCCAAGGGCATGCGCCAGAAAGTGGCGATTGCGCTGGCGCTGGCGCGCAAGGTGCCGGCGCTGCTGCTGGACGAACCCTCCTCGGGCCTGGACCCGCAGGCCACGGCCGAGTTCAGCCGGCTGCTCATGCAGTTGCGCGGCCAGGGCGTGGCCATTCTCATGGTCACGCACGACCTGCTGGGGGCCGCCGATGTGGCCGACCGCATGGGCTTCATCGCAGGCGGGCGCCTGATCGAGGAAGTGGCTGCCAGCGGCGAGGGGCGCTTCGATGTGCGCGCACTGCACCGCCACTATGCAGGGGTGGGCATGGACAGGCACACGGACACGGACATTGAAGCCGACAGGCGGGGGGCAGCGGCATGAGCGCGGCCTGGACCATTGCGCGCGAGGAATGGCGCCTGCTGCTGCGCGACCGCGTGGCCGTGCTGGGAATGGCGCTGTGGCTGCTGCTCAGTGCCGCTGCCGCCTTCACCGCCTGGGACCAGCGCAGCGCGGCCCAGGCCCAGCGCGAGCGCCACCAGTCCCAGGTGGACAGCGAGTTCGAAGCCCAGCCCGACCGCCATCCGCACCGCATGGTGCATTACGGCCACTTCGTGTTCCGTCCGCTGAATCCGCTGGCGGCCTTTGATGCGGGCATCGACGCCTACACCGGCCACACGCTGTTTCTGGAGGGCCACCGCCAGAACAGCGCCAACTTCGGCGATGTGCGCCAGTCCTCGCTGCTGCTGCGGTTCGGCCAGCTCACGCCGGCCTTTGTGCTGCAGGTGCTGGCGCCGCTGCTGCTGGTCTTCATGGGCCATGCCTGCATTGCACGCGAGCGCGAGGCCGGCACCCTGCGCGTGCTGCTGGCCCAGGGCGTGGGCACGCGGCAATTCGTGGCCGGCAAGCTGCTGGCGCTGGCGGGCGTGGCGGCCCTGGTGCTGCTGCCGGCCCTGCTGGCCCTGGCCTGGATGGCCGTGGCCACGCCGGTGCCCATCAGCCTGGTGGCCACGCTGGCGGCGGGCCATGTGCTGTGGCTGATGCTCTGGGCGGTGGGCATCGCCGCTGTCTCGGCCTTCATGCGGCGCGGGCGCGATGCCTTGCTGGCCCTGCTGGCGGCCTGGGCCGTCGCCGTGGTACTGCTGCCCCGTCTGGTGCCTGAGCTGGTGGGATCTGCCCTGGCGCTGCCCACGCGCTTCGAGACCGACATCGCCACCGCGCGCGAACTGGCGGCACTGGGCGACAGCCACAATCCCGACGATCCCTATTTCGCCGCTTTCCGCGCCAGGGTGCTGGCGCAGTACGGTGTCTCGCGCGTCGAGGATCTGCCCGTCAACTACAAGGGCCTGGTCGGCATGGAGGGCGAGCGGTTGACCAGTGAACTCTTCAGGCGCCATGCCGAGGCCAGCTTCGATCTGCAGGCCGAGCAACTGCGCCGGGCCGACGCATTTGCCCTGGTCAGCCCCGTGATCGCGCTGCGCCGCCTGTCCATGGCCGTGGCCGGGACCGACCTGCAAGGCTACCGGCGCTTTCTGGAGCAGGCCGAGCAGCATCGCTACCGCATGGTGCAGGCCCTCAACCGTCTGCAGGTGGACAAGCTCAGTTATGCGGCCGACCGATCGAGCCGCGACAACCGCATCGGCCACGAGCACTGGCGCGGCGTGTCCGCTTTCCACCACGAGCCCGATCCACCGCTGGCGGCCCTGAGCCGTGCGGCGCCTGGCGCCTGCGTGCTGCTGGCATGGCTGGCTGCACTGGTAGTGGCCTTGCTGCTGGCCGCGCAACGGCTGGGGAGGGTGGCGCGATGAGCTGGCTCCTGCACGAATGGCGTCTTCTGACGCGCTCGCGCCTGGCACCGTGCGCCCTGGCCTTGCTGTTGCTGCTGTCCACGCTGGCCGTGCTGTCGGGCCTGCGCGAGATCTCCGCACAACGCCAGACCCTGGACCGCCTTGCGCAACTGCAGCAACAGGACATGGCTGCCCAGGCAGGCCGGCATGCCCAGTCCGGCGACGCAGGCTCGGTGGCCTATTACGGCTTTCACGCCACCTGGGATGCACCATCGTCCACGGCCTTTCTTGCCCTGGGCCTGCGTGATGCCGCGCCCTATGTGCTGCGCGTGCGTGCCCTGGCGCTGCAGGCGCAGCTGCATGAAGGCGAAATCTTCAATCCGGAGCTGGCGCTGGCGGGCCGCTTCGACTTCGCCTTCGTGCTGGTCTACCTGGTGCCGCTGTTCCTGATCGCGCTGCTCTACGACCTGGTCTCGGGCGAGCGCGAATCGGGTCGCCTGGGCACGCTGCAGGCCATGCCCGGCACCGGGCGGCGGCTGTGGCTGCGCCGCGCGGGACTGCGTTGCTCGCTGGTGCTGGCCTGCGTGATGCTGCCTGCCCTGGCAGGTGCACTGGCCGGCGGTGCGGCGGCCGGCGCCCTTGCCACGGTGCTGCTGTCCGCCACGGCCTATGTGGTTTTCTGGAGCGGCCTGTGCCTGGTGGTTGCCACGCTGGGCGGCAGCTCGGTCGCCAATGCCATGGCCCTCATGGGCTGCTGGGCCGTGCTGACCCTGGTGCTGCCCACGCTGGCCAATGCCGCTCTGTCGCGCACCATCCCCGTGAGCCAGGGCGTGGAGCTGATGCTGGCCCAGCGCCAGACCGTGCATGGCGCCTGGGACCTGCCGCGCGAGCAGACCATGGAGCGCTTTTTCCGCAACCACCCCGAATGGCGCGACACCGCGCCGCTGCCCGCAGGCTTTCACTGGAAGTGGTACTACGCCTTCCAGCAGCTCGGCGATGAAAGTGTCGCGCCCCAGTTCGCCGCCTACCGCGCCGGCCTGCAGGCACGCCAGGCCTGGACCGGGCGCCTGGGCTGGCTGCTGCCCGGCGTGGGCGTGCAGGCCGCGCTGCACCGCCAGGCCGGCACCGACCTGCTGGCGCAACTGGCCTATCAGGACGACATCGCCGCCTTTCACGCGCGCCTGCGCGCCTTCCTCTATCCCTATCTGTTTGAGGACCGCGCATTCGGTGCGCAGGATTTTGCGGCCCAGCCCGCCTTCACGGCCAGCCTGCGGCCTGCGCGGCCGGCCTGGGCGCAGACGGCAATGCTGTGGGTGGTGGCTGCGCTGGCCGTGCTGGCCGCCTGTTTTGCCGCAGGCCGCGTCCGGCCCGGCAGGCGCTGAGCAAAGGGCGGGTAAAAAAGAAACAGCCATGGCTCAGGCAGGGCCTGCACCATGGCTGTCATCTTCTTGATCCGTGGGCCAGAGGCTGAGCCCGAGGCTGGCGGCCGCCTGCTATTGCACGTTCTGGTGGCAGTCGCTGCAGACGCCGTACAGCGTCATCTCATGGCGCTCCACCACAAAGCCTTCGGGGGCAATGCGCTGCATGTCGCCAGGGCAGCCGGGCACGTTGAACACGCGGTTGCAGCTCATGCAGCGGAAATGGTGGTGATGGGCGCGGCCGCTGAGTTCGTAGCGCGTGGCCTCGCCCGGCAGGTCCACGGCCTGCACTTCGCCCGCTTCCATCAGCTGCTTGATGTTGCGGTACACCGTGGCCAGCCCGATGGCTGGCACCTCGCGCTGCGCTGCGCCCAGGATCTCGGCCGGAAGCAGGGGGCGTCCAGCCTCTTCCATGACCGTGCGTATCGAACTGCGCTGACGGGTCGAGCGTTCCATGGGCCTGAACAAGCGCTCCACGATGGGCTGAGTGTGTCTAGTCATGGTGATTCCGTTATTTGCTATAACAATCTCGACGCGATTAGTCAGTGTTCACGAACGCTCACAGCCGAATTGGAACTGTGCCTGCCTGTAGCTCCTGCAGGCATGGAGATGCAGTCTAGGCAACGAATCCTTGCTCCAAAGACAACAGATCACAGTTGACGGACTGCAGGTATTCCATTCCTGCAATTTGGCGCGAGTATATGTCGTGAGCATTCGATGGTCCTTGTGCGAAGGTTAAATGCCATAGCCGTCAACAATGCTGTAATGGGATGTAATTGATCTATTGCTTGAAGAGTGCTTGGAATGCGGGGGCTTATGGCGCTTTATGTCTGGAATGCAACAGATGGCGCTGGCCAAAGATGGGGTGCAGTTGCCTGCATGGATAGTGTATTTCCAATTCAGATGGATTGCATCAATGCGCTTCATTTGTCTATGCTCCGTTCCCTTGAAAGGGAAGAGGAGGCCGCCCTGGAACTGATTCCCAGGGCGGTTCACACAATGACACGCCTGGTCATCAGCCATACGCCACATCCATATGCCATTGGGCGAGCAGCTGCATTTCCGTGAATTGCGCGGCCACCATAGGAATAGAAATCCAGGGCGGCGGCAGGCGCTTCATCGACGGCATCGTCACCCGCTTTGGCATGCAGGGACGGGACCACCGCCACTATGCCTGCAAGACGCGCCTGAGCCGCTGGCTGTGGCTGGAAACGCGCAAGAGCGAATTTCGCATCCTCCAGAACCAGACCGTGCCCGACATCATCGAGCAGGTATTGGGCGTCTATGGCCATCCGCTGCAAAGGAAACTCACGCGCGCCTATC
This sequence comes from Delftia sp. UME58, assembly GCF_014170385.1. Lineage (NCBI taxonomy): Bacteria > Pseudomonadati > Pseudomonadota > Betaproteobacteria > Burkholderiales > Comamonadaceae > Delftia > Delftia sp. UME58. The sequence continues at coordinate 77,042 of NZ_LZZV01000115.1, read as the reverse complement.
GCAGCTGGGACTGCTGCGTTCAATTCAACGAAAGCGATTGCGATCTTGTCCCGCGATGGATGGAGCACGAAGGCATCTACTTCTTCTTCTTCTTCTTCTTCTTCTTCTTCTTCTTCTTCTTCGAGCATGCCTCGCACGGCGCATTGCCCGGGGATGAATTCATTCCTTTCTATCCTCCTGAAAAGGCCGGCGCAGGCGATCCGCAAAACAACCACGCCCGGCAGCGGGAGCAGGGAATCAAACCGGGCCGCCATTGCAGCGACGGCCCTGAAGTTGCACGGGCAGGCATGGCCAGGACGTAACAGTAAGCCGCATGGGACAGATGCGGTCCAGGCGTTGAGGCCCCTGGCCTGGGCATGCCGGCCAGGGATCTCGTTCAAGTCCGGTTGATGGACACGCCACCATCGACCACCATGGCCGTGCCGGTGATGAAGCTGGATGCGTCCGACGCCAGAAACAGCGCCGCCGCCGCGATTTCTGCGGGCGTGGCGAGGCGCTTGAGGGCGTGCAGGTTTTCGACGAAGGCGCGCGCCTCGGGCGTGGGGGTGCTGGCGCGGCCCATGGGTGTGTCGGTGCCGCCGGGCAGCAGGGCGTTGGCGCGCAGGCCGCGGGGGCCGTATTCGGCGGCGATGACCTGGGTGAGGCCGACGAGGCCGGCCTTGCTGGCGGCATAGGCGCCCATGCCGGGCAGGCCCGCCGTATGGCCCACGAAGGTGGACGTGAAGATCAGCGAGCCGCCGCCGCGTGCCAGCAGGGCCGGTATCTGGTGCTTGGCACCCAGAAAGGCACTGGTGAGGTTGGTGGCGATGGCGTCCTGCCAGGCCTGCAGCGAGAGATCGGGCAGGGCGCAGGGATCGCCGGTCATGCCTGCATTGTTGAAGGCGATGTCCAGGCCGCCAAAGCGTGCCGTGGCGGTCTCGACCAGCGCCTGTGCCAGCGGCTCGTCCCGCACGTCGCCGGCCAGCGCGATGGCCTGGCCGCCGTTGTGCTCGATCTCCGCCACCAGCGTCTGCAGTTCCGGCTGGCGGCGGGCCGTGAGTACCAGCCTGGCGCCGTGGCGGGCAAACAGCCTGGCGGCTTCGCGGCCTATGCCTGAGCTGGCGCCGGTGATGAGGGCGACTTTTCCGTGGAGTTGCTGTGGCGATGGCTGCATCTCGCACCTTTTCTTTCCGTGAATGAGGGAAAGCGGTTTGTAGTGCGGCGCAGGCGCAGGCGCATCCCGCTTCTTGCACGGGTGCCGGTCCGCACCTGGTTGCAGCGGGCTCTGGCGGCTCAGTCTTCCCCCAGATCCAGGTGCGCGAACAGGTCGGCCAGCGTGGGCGTGGAGCGTGCGGGCCAGATGGCGCTGAGGTCCAGGCTGGGCAGGGCCTGGCCGTCGCGCACCTCGCAAAAGCGCACGCCGCGAAAGTCCATGGAGCGTATCCAGCTGGGCAGCAGGGCCACGCCGCAGCCGCCGGCCACGCAGGCCAGCACGGTGAGGGTACGGTTGGCTTCCTGCGCCACATGGGCCTCGTGCCCGGCCTTGCGCAGCGCGTCGAGGATGCCGGCATGCAGCACGGGCAATTGCGCCTGCGGGTACATCACCAGCCCGGCCTCGGCGATCTGGGCCAGGCTGACCCGGCCGTCCTCGCCGATCTGCAATTCATCGGGCACGGCGGCCACCAGGCGCTCGCGCAGCAGCTGGCGCTCGCGCATGCGCCCGCCCACGGCCACGGGCGTGTGCATGAGGCCGATGTCGATGGCGCCGGTCTGCAGGGCCTCGGCCTGCTCGGCATTGCTCATCTCGCGCAGGATGACCCGCACGCCGGGCGCCTGCTGCCGCAACGCGCGCAGGGCGCGGGGCAGGGTGCCGAAAAGCGCCGAGGACACCAGGCCCACGGTCAACTGGCCCGCACTGCCCCTGGCGATCTCGCGCGCGCGGCTGGCGGCGGCATCTATGCGGGCCACGCTGGTGCGCACATCGTCCAGCATGGCCAGGGCGGCCGGCGTGGGCAAGGCGCCCTGGCGTGAGCGCTGGAACAGCTGCACGCCCAGGTCTTTCTCCATGCGCGCCAGGGTCTGGCTCAGGGCCGGCTGTGCAATGCCCAGCCAGTCGGCTGCGCGGCTGACGCTGCCCTGGTCCACCACCGCGAGAAAGTAGCGCAGATGCCGGGTTTCCATATCGATCCAGTATGAATAAATCCATTTTGAAGAATGGAAATATATACCCCCCGTTCCTAGAATCCGGCCCCATGCCCCCAGCGCCGCGCCTTGCATGGCGCAACCCACAAGGAGTTCGTCCCGTGTCTGCCGTGCCCCGGTTCGCCATTGCGTCCAGCGTCGATACCCACGCCCATGTCTTCGAGCGTGGCCTGCCCATGCCCGATGTGCGCCGCTACGCGCCCGACGCAGATGCGGCCCTGGCCACGTATCTGGAGCACCTGGACGCGCATGGGCTGGCCCATGGCGTGCTCGTGCAGCCCAGCTTTCTGGGCACGGACAACAGCTACCTGCTCCAGGCACTGCGCGCCCAGCCGCAGCGCCTGCGCGGCGTGGCCGTGGTGGATGAGAGCACGGGCGATGAACAACTGCAGGCCCTGGCCGATGCCGGCGTGGTGGGCATGCGCCTGAACCTGATCGGCCTGCCTTTGCCCGATCTGAATGCGCCCGGTTGGCGCCGCGTGCTGGAGCAGGCCAACACCCTGGGCTGGCATGTGGAGTTGCACCTGCAGGCCGGGCGCTTGCCGGACCTGCTGCCCGCCTTGCTGGCAGCCGGCTGCCGCGTGGTGATTGACCACTTCGGTCGTCCTGACCCGGCCCTGGGCGTGCGCGATCCGGGCTTTGGCCATCTGCTGCAGCAGGCCGACAGCGGCCGTGTGTGGGTCAAGCTATCCGCGCCCTACCGCATCTGGCAGGCCGCCGACTGCGCCGCCTCGGGCCGGCAGGCCACCGTGCAATTGCTGCAGGCCTTCACGGCCGGGCGACTGCTTTGGGGCAGCGACTGGCCGCACACGCAGCACGCCGGCCAGGCCAGCTATCCGGCGGCCGTGCGCTGGCTGCAGGCCTGGCTGGACGATGCCGGCCCCCTGCAGGCCGTGCTGGGCCGCACCGCCTTCGCGCTGTTCCGATTCCAAAACGACATGCCAAACCAAGGAGACACACCATGAATTCCCTGTCCAGACGCACCGCCAGCCTGTGGGCGGCCGCAGGCCTGCTTTGGGCCGTTGCCGGCATGGCCGCGCCGGCTGCTGCGGCTGCAGCGACTGCAGCGGCTGCAGCGGCCAGCTACCCCGAGCGCCCCGTCACCCTGGTCGTGACCTATCCGCCGGGCGGCACCGTCGATGTGGTGGCGCGCCTGATCGGCCCCAGGCTGTCTGCCGAGCTGGGCCAGCCCGTGGTGATCGAGAACCGCGGCGGGGCAGGCGGCATGATCGGCGGCGCCCAGGTGGCCAAGGCCCAGCCCGACGGCTACACCCTGATGCTCGATGCCTCCAACCACGCGCAGAACCCGGCCATCCACGCGCGCATGCAGTTCGACACGCTCAAGGCCTTTGCACCCGTGTCGCTGCTGCTGCGCGTGCCCAATGTGCTGGTGGTGGCGCCGTCGTCCCCCATCAAGAGCGTGCAGGACCTGATCCAGGCCGGCCGCTCCGAGGCGGGCGGGCATCTGTACTTTGCGTCCGCAGGCCCGGGCTCGGCCCAGCACCTGGCGGGCGAGCTGTTCAACCTGCTGGCCAGGACGCAGCTGCACCATGTGGCCTACAAGGGCGGCGGCCCGGCCATGATGGATGTGATGTCGGGCCAGGTGCCGCTGATGTTTGCCAGCATGGGCTCGGCCTGGCAGCACGTGAAGACCGGCAAGCTGCGCGCGGTGGCCGTGGGCGGGCTGGAGCGCTCCAAGGCTGCGCCCGAGCTGCCGACCATTGCCGAGTCGGGCGTGCCCGGCTACGAGACCTATGAATGGAACGCCATCTTTGCGCCGGCCGGCACGCCGCCCGCCATCGTGAACCGGCTGTCCACGGTGCTGGCCAAGGTACTGCGCGAGCCCGCCATCGTGGAGCGGCTGGCTGGCATAGGCGCCGAGCCCATAGGCTCCACGCCGGCCGAGCTGGAGACCTTCCGCCGCGCCGAGATCGCCAAATGGCAGAAGGTGGTGAAGGATTCCCGGCTCAAGCTGGACTGAGCGCGTGCAGGCCAGAAGCCGGACCATTGCGGTCTGCTGTACACCGCAGGCAGCCCTGGCGCGTTGAACAGGAACGGGCGCTGGCTTGAACGGGTTCTTACACCTTTTCAGGCGCAGCGGCCCACGCGGCCCCGCGCGCTTGGTAGAAACGGGGCCTTTCCTGTTTCACCCACTTCAAAAGAACATGGCCCTGCTCACCTTGCGATCCACCTTGCGCGCCGCGGCCGCCCTTGCGCTGGCCTGCTCGGCCCTTGCGGCCCAGGCGCAGACCTACATCAGCGGCTCGGTCTCGGGCCAGTTGGCACCGGGCGTCTACGGCACCGTGGACATCGGCAACGCGCCGCCGCCAGCGCTGCTGTACCAGCGCCCCGTGATCATTGCGCCGGCCCCCATGGCTCCGCCGCCTGTCTACATGTGGGTGCCCCCGGGCCACGCCAAGCACTGGGGCAAGCATTGCGCCCGCTACGGCGCCTGCGGCCGCCCGGTGTACTTCCTGCGCAACCCGCCGCCGCACTGGCACGCCGGGCCACCGCGGCCTGATCCTCGCTGGCGCGAGGAGCGCCGCCACCGTGAATGGGAACACCGCCGCGATGACCGCCGCTGGGACCGTGACGATCGCCACGATCGCCATGGCGGGCGTGGTGACGACCACCGCGGCCGCGGGCATGACCATGATCGCGGCCGGGGCCATGGCCGCGATTGAGCGGCACCGCATAAAAATAAGTTGTATCAAGCAGTTGCGGCGCTCGGGCGTCGCAGTCTGTGGCCCAGGCCTGGCATTGGGCTATGCCGGTTTGCTATAGCTGCTAGCGGGCTTGCTCAGTGGTGCCCGGCCCGCGCCATGCTCACAATAGCTGTCATACCCATACTGATAGAGACAGCCATGCAAACGGCCATTCCCTGCCTGCTGATGCGGGGCGGTACTTCCAAGGGCCCCTTCTTCCGGGCCACCGATCTTCCCTCCGACCTGCCCACGCGCGACCGCGTGCTGCTCGCGGCCATGGGCTCGCCCGACAAGCGGCAGATCGACGGCGTGGGTGGCGCGCATCCGCTGACCAGCAAGGTCGGCATCGTCAGCCTCTCCGACAAGGAGGGCATCGACCTCGAATTCCTCTTCGCCCAGCTGCAGCCCGACAAGGACACGGTGGACACCACGCCCAACTGCGGCAACATGCTGGCCGGCGTGGTTCCCTTTGCGCTGGAGACCGGCATGGTCTCCTCGCGCGGCGAGACCAGCACCTTCCGCGTGCTGACGCTGAACACCGGCATGGCGGCCGACATCACCGTGCAGACGCCCGGCGGCCAGGTGGAGTACGAAGGCTCGGCCCGCATCGACGGCGCGCCCGGCAGCTCGGCACCCATCGAGATCAGTTTCCTGGACACGGCCGGATCGGTCTGCTCGGGCCTGCTGCCCACGGGCAAGCCCCGGGACACGGTCACGGTCACGGGCGAGGGGTTCGAGCCCTTCACGCTCGACGTCACCTGCATAGACAACGGCATGCCGCTGGTGATCTTCAAGGCCGCCGACGTGGGCGCCACCGGCCTGGAGACCGTGGCCGAACTCAACGCCGACACCGACCTCAAGCGCCGCATCGAGGCGCTGCGCCTGCAGATCTCCCGGACCATGGGCCTGGGCGATGTCTCGGCCAAGAACTACCCCAAGATGACGCTGATCGCGCCGCCCCGGCATGGCGGCGCGCTGACCACGCGCAGCTTCATCCCCCACGTCTGCCATGACGCCATCGGCGTGCTGGCAGCCGTCACCGTGGGTACGGCCGTGAAGATGCCGGGCACCGTGTGCGAGGGCGTGGCGCAGCTGCAGCAGGGCACGGGTCCGCTCACCGTCTCGGTAGAGCATCCCACGGGCGAGTTCAGCGTCACGCTGGACAGCGATCCGGCCCATCCCGAAGTGGTGACCAAGGCGGCCCTGCTGCGCACGGCGCGCCTGCTGATGCGCGGCGAAGTGATGGTGCCGCGCTCGGCCTGGGACGGCCGCAGGCAGGACTGAAGAAACAGCGCAGGGGCTTGCCGGCCCCTGCAGTGCAAGGGGCGGCTCGCGCGCGCAGATGCGGTATCCGCCAGGCTGAGAGACAGTGGAAGAGACAAGTCATGACATCCGTCCAGAAGGACGCCGCAGCAACCGGCGTCAATGTGCAGACCCTGCTCAACGAGCACCCGTTTTCGGGATTCCAGTGGGTGATCTTTGCGCTGTGTTTCCTGATCGTCCTGCTCGACGGCTTTGACACGGCGGCCATCGGCTACATCGCGCCCTCGCTGATCGGCGAGTGGGGCGTGAGCAAGCCTGCGCTGGCGCCCGTGCTCAGCGCGGCGCTGTTCGGCCTGGCCGCAGGCGCCCTGTTCTCTGGTCCGCTGGCTGACCGGCTGGGCCGCAAGACCGTGCTGGTGGGTTCGGTGGCGGTGTTTGCCGTGTCCTGCCTGGCTTCGGGCTTTTCGCCCGACATCTGGACGCTGGCCGTGCTGCGCTTCGTCACCGGCCTGGGCCTGGGCGCCGCCATGCCCAATGCCGTCACGCTGATGAGCGAGTACTGCCCTGATTCGCGCCGCGCCACGCTGACCAACGCCATGTTCTGCGGCTTTCCGCTGGGCGCGGCCTTCGGCGGCTTTCTGGCGGCCTGGATGATCCCGCATTTCGGCTGGCGCAGCGTGCTCATCCTGGGCGGTGCCGCGCCGCTGCTGCTGCTGGTGGCCCTGGTCGTGCTGCTGCCCGAGTCGGTGCGCCACATGGTGGCCAACAACTACCCGGCCGAGCGCATCCGCAAGGTGCTGGCGCGCATTGCCGGTGATGCCGTGCAGGGCGTGCAGCGCTTCGTGCTGACCGAGTCCAAGCCCCAGCCCGAATCCCAGGCCAGCAGCGGCATGGGCGTGGTGCTGTCGCGCGAGTACCGGGTGGGCTCGATCATGCTGTGGATCGCCTACTTCATGGGCCTGGTCATCTTCTACGCGCTGATGAACTGGATGCCCGTGCTGTTCAAGGAAGCGGGCCTGGACCCCAAGACCGGCACCCTGGTGGCCGCGCTGTTCCCGCTGGGCGGCGTGGGCGCCGTGCTGTTCGGCTGGCTCATGGACCGCTTCAATGCCAACCGCATCATCGCCATCGGCTATGCGCTGACGGCGGCCTCGATCTGGTGGATAGGCCAGACGGCCGGCCACCTGGGCTGGCTGGTGGTGGCCGTCTTCCTGGCCGGCACCATCATGAACACCGCGCAATCGTCCATGCCGGCGCTGGCCGCCGCCTACTACCCCACGCGTGGCCGTGCGACGGGCGTGGCCTGGATGCTGGGCATCGGGCGCTTCGGCGGCATCGCGGGCTCCTTCCTGGTGGCCGAGCTGTCGGCGCGCCAGCTGGGTTTCAGCGAGATCTTTGCCGTGGTGGCCATTCCGGGCGTGATCGCCATGGCCGCCCTCATCATCAAGCAGTACAGCAGTCCCGAGCCGCAAGGCGGCGCGGCGCCTGCCGCACCCCTCCACTGACCCCTCCACTGACACATTCCCACCCCATAAAGACGCAGGAGACCATCCGATGATCATCGACGTACACGGCCACTACACCACCGCGCCCGCGGCCCTGGGCGCCTGGCGCGACCTGCAGATCGCAGGCCTCAAGGACCCGTCCAAGGCCCCCAGGGCCAGCGACCTGAAGATCAGCGACGACGAGATCCGCGAGACCATCGAGACCAACCAGCTCAAGCTGATGAAGCAGCGCGGCTCCGATCTCACCATCTTCAGCCCGCGCGCCAGCTTCATGGCCCACCACATCGGCGACTTCCAGACATCGAGCACCTGGGCCGCCATCTGCAACGAGCTGTGCTTTCGCGTCAGTGAGCTGTTTCCCGAGCATTTCATCCCGGCCGCCATGCTGCCGCAGTCGCCGGGCGTGGACCCCGCCACCTGCATCCCCGAACTGGTCAAGTGCGTGGAGCAGTACGGCAACGTGGGCATCAACCTGAACCCCGACCCTTCAGGCGGCCACTGGACCTCGCCCCCGCTGTCGGACCGCTCCTGGTATCCCATCTACGAAAAGATGGTGGAGTACGACATCCCCGCGATGGTCCACGTCTCCACCAGCTGCAACGCGTGCTTCCACACCACGGGCGCCCACTACCTGAATGCCGACACCACGGCCTTCATGCAGTGCCTGACCAGCGACCTGTTCAAGGACTTCCCCACGCTCAAGTTCCTGATCCCCCATGGCGGCGGCGCCGTGCCCTACCACTGGGGCCGTTTCCGCGGCCTGGCGCAGGAGCTCAAGAAGCCGTTGCTGGACGAGCACCTGCTCAACAACATCTTCTTCGACACCTGCGTCTACCACCAGCCCGGCATCGACCTGCTGACCAAGGTGATCCCGGTCAAGAACATCCTGTTCGCCAGCGAGATGATCGGCGCCGTGCGCGGCATCGACCCGACCACGGGCCATTACTACGACGACACCAAGCGCTACATCGAGGCCACGGCCAACCTCACCGAAGAGGAGCGCTACCAGGTCTACGAAGGCAACGCGCGCCGCGTGTTCCCGCGCCTGGACGCCGCCCTCAAGCACAAGGGCCTGTAAGCAGGCCGCCACCACAGATCCAAGGAGAACACCATGTACGAACTCGGTGTGGTTTACCGCAACATCCAGCGCGCCGACCGCGCGGCCGCCGACGGCCTGGCCGCCCTGGGCTCGGCCACCGTCCACGAGGCCATGGGCCGCGTGGGCCTGCTCAAGCCCTATATGCGTCCCATCTACGCGGGCCAGCAGGTCTCGGGCACGGCCGTCACCGTGCTGCTTCAGCCCGGCGACAACTGGATGATGCATGTGGCCGCAGAGCAGATCCAGCCCGGCGACATCGTGGTCGCGGCCGTGACCTCGGAATGCACGGACGGCTACTTCGGCGACCTGCTGGCCACCAGCTTTCAGGCGCGCGGCGCGCGTGCGCTGATCATCGACGCCGGCGTGCGCGACGTGAAGACGCTGCAGGAAATGAACTTCCCCGTGTGGAGCCGCGCCATCTCCTCCAAGGGCACGATCAAGGCCACGCTGGGCTCGGTCAACATCCCCGTGGTCTGCGCAGGCATGTGGGTCACGCCCGGCGACGTGATCGTGGCCGATGATGACGGCGTGGTCTGCGTACCCGCCGCCAAGGCCGCCGCCACGCTGCAAGCCGCGCAAAAGCGCGAAAGCTTCGAGGGCGAGAAGCGCGCCAAGCTGGCTTCCGGCGTGCTGGGCCTGGACATGTACAAGATGCGCGAGCCCCTGGAAAAGGCCGGCTTGCGCTATATCGATTGAGGAGGAGAAGCGCATGAGCAATTTCGAGAAGACCCCCGGCTGGCTGGACTGGTACGCCGGCCCCTCCAAGCCGAAGTTCCAGGTGCCGGCAGGCGCTGTGGATGCCCACTGCCACGTCTTCGGCCCTGGCGATGAATTCCCCTTCGCGCCCGAGCGCAAGTACACGCCCTGCGACGCCAGCAAGCAGCAGCTGTTCGCGCTGCGCGACCACCTGGGCTTTGCGCGCAACGTCATCGTGCAGGCCACCTGCCACGGCGCCGACAACCGCGCCATGGTCGATGCCTGCAAGGCCGCCAACGGCAAGGCGCGCGGCGTGGCCACGGTGCGCCGCAGCGTGACCGATGAGGAACTGCAGGAGCTGCACGCCGCCGGCGTGCGCGGCGTGCGCTTCAACTTCGTCAAGCGCCTGGTGGACTTCACGCCCAAGGACGAGCTGCTGGAGATCGCGGGCCGCATCGCCAAGCTCGGCTGGCACGTGGTCATCTACTTCGAGGCCGTGGACCTGCCCGAGCTGTGGGATTTCTTCACCAGCCTGCCCACCACCGTGGTCGTGGACCACATGGGCCGCCCCGATGTGAACAAGCCCGTGGACGGCCCCGAGTTCGAGCTGTTCCTCAGGTTCATGCGCGAGCACCAGAACGTCTGGAGCAAGGTCAGCTGCCCAGAGCGCCTGTCCGTCACCGGCCCCAAGGCGCTGGACGGCGAGCAAAAGGCCTACCGTGACGTGGTGCCCTTCGCCCGCCGCGTGGTCGAGGAGTTCCCCGACCGCGTGCTGTGGGGAACCGACTGGCCCCACCCCAACCTCAAGGACCACATGCCCGATGACGGCCTGCTGGTCGATTTCATCCCGCACATTGCACCGACTGCCGAGCTGCAGAAGAAGCTGCTGGTGGACAACCCCATGCGCCTGTACTGGCCCGAAGAGGCCTGAAGGCGACCATGTCCGGCCTGGGTGCCGGACATATTCAAGGAGATATCCATGGCATTGGACAAACCCTATCTGGACGTGCCCGGCACCATCATTTTTGATGCCGAGCAGTCCCGCAAAGGCTACTGGCTCAACCAGTTCTGCATGTCGCTGATGAAGGCCGAGAACCGCGAGCGCTTCAAGGCCGACGAACGTGCCTACCTGGACGAATGGGCCATGAGCGAGGAACAGAAGCAGGCCGTGCTTGCCCGCGACCTCAACTGGTGCATGCGCACGGGCGGCAACATCTACTTCCTGGCCAAGATCGGCGCCACGGACGGCAAGAGCTTCCAGCAGATGGCAGGCTCCATGACCGGCATGTCCGAAGAGGAATACCGCAACATGATGGTGGGCGGAGGCCGTTCGGCCGAAGGCAACCGCCGCGTGGGCGAGGAGGGCGATGCCCAGGCCCACCGCCAGCCGCAGGGCAAGGCCGGCAGCGTGGACAAGAACAACAAGGAAGGCAACTGACATGGCGCGCATCACCGCATCCGTCTACACCTCGCATGTGCCCGCCATCGGCGCGGCCATGGACCTGGGCAAGGCAGACGAGCCCTATTGGCAGCCGCTGTTCAAGGGCTTCGAGCACTCGCGCCAATGGCTCAAGGACAACAAGCCCGACGTGATCTTCCTGGTCTACAACGACCACGCGACCGCGTTCAGCCTGGACTTCATCCCGACGTTCGCCATCGGCACGGCCGCCGAATACCAGCCCGCCGACGAAGGCTGGGGCCCGCGCCCCGTGCCCAAGGTCGTCGGCCATCCCGAGCTGGCCAGCCACATTGCGCAGTCCGTGATCCAGCAGGACTTCGACCTCACCATCGTCAACAAGATGGACGTGGACCACGGCCTGACCGTGCCGCTGTCGCTGATGTGCGGCGAGCAGGATGCGCGCACGGGCGCCTGGCCCTGCCCGGTGATTCCGTTTGCCGTGAACGTGGTGCAGTACCCCGTGCCGTCGGGCCAGCGCTGCTTCAACCTGGGCCGTGCCATCCGCCGCGCCGTGGAAAGCTTCGACGAAGACCTGAACGTGCAGATCTGGGGCACGGGCGGCATGAGCCACCAGCTGCAGGGCGCGCGTGCGGGCCTGATCAACAAGGAGTGGGACAACCGCTTCCTGGATCTGCTGATCGAGAACCCTGCCGGTTTGGCCAAGATGCCGCATATCGACTACGTGCGCGAGGCCGGCTCCGAAGGCATCGAGCTGGTGATGTGGCTGATCGCGCGCGGCGCCATGGCCGATGTGGATGGCCCTGCGCCGCTGCCCAAGGTCAACCACCGCTTCTACCATGTGCCCGCGTCCAATACGGCCGTGGGACACCTCATCCTGGAGAACGGCTGAGGCCCCCACGTTCATCACTGCGTGTATTCACTGCCCCCCGAGGGGGCCTTCGCCTCCTTGAGGCGGCTCTACGGAGACTCATATGAGCAACAAGACCATCAAAGTCGCCCTGGCGGGCGCCGGTGCCTTCGGCATCAAGCACCTGGACGGCATCAAGAACATAGCCGGCGTGGAAGTCGTCTCCCTGGTGGGCCGCGAGCTGGCCAAGACCCAGGAAGTGGCCGACAAGTACGGCATCAAGCATGTGACCACCGAGCTGGCCGACAGCCTGGCCCTGCCCGAGGTGGACGCCGTCATCCTGTGCACGCCCACGCAGATGCATGCCGCCCAGGCCATCGAATGCCTGAAGGCCGGCAAGCATGTGCAGGTGGAGATCCCGCTGGCCGACAGCCTCAAGGACGCCCAGGCCGTGGCCGATCTGCAAAAACAGACCGGCCTGGTGGCCATGTGCGGCCACACGCGCCGCTTCAACCCCAGCCACCAGTGGGTGCACAAGAAGATTGAGGCCGGCGAGTTCAACATCCAGCAGATGGATGTGCAGACCTACTTCTTCCGCCGCACCAACATGAACGCGCTGGGCCAGGCCCGCAGCTGGACCGATCACCTGCTGTGGCACCACGCCGCCCACACCGTGGACCTGTTCGCCTACCAGGCCGGCAGCCCCATCGTGAAGGCCAACGCCGTGCAAGGCCCCATCCATCCGGAACTGGGCATTGCCATGGACATGAGCATCCAGCTCAAGGCCGCCAATGGCGCCATCTGCACGCTGAGCCTGTCGTTCAACAACGACGGCCCGCTGGGCACCTTCTTCCGCTACATCGGCGACACCGGCACCTACATCGCGCGCTATGACGACCTCGTCAACGGCAAGGAGGAGAAGATCGACGTTTCCAAGGTCGATGTGTCCATGAACGGCATCGAGCTGCAGGACCGCGAGTTCTTCGCCGCCATCCGCGAAGGCCGCGAGCCCAATGCCAGCGTGGCCCAGGTCCTGCCCTGCTATCAGGTCCTGCACGACCTCGAAAAACAGCTCACCCCCTGAGCCGCTTCGCGTCTTCCCCCTGAAAGGGGGACGACACCCTCGGTGCGGGGCGGCCCTTCCTCGGTGTCTCTGAGTTGGGCCGAGCCAGTTTTACGCGTATTTGATCGTAAGAGAACGATGCCACTTGGGCGTGGCGCGACAATCATGTTTCCACCCGGAGTACCGCAATGACCGATTCCTCCTCCAGCAGCCGGGAAGACGTGCCCGAGGCGTCCAATCGCCTCGGGATCGACGGCATAGAGTTCATCGAGTACACGACCAGCCAGCCCCAGGCCCTGGGCCAGGTGCTGGAGGGGCTGGGTTTTCGCCCCGTGGCGCGGCACCGCTCGCGCGAGGTGACGCTGTACCGGCAGGGGGACATGAACCTGGTGGTCAATGCGGGCGCTGCCGATGCGCTGGCCAATGCCGCCTCGGACGGGCAGCCCGTCATCTCGGCCGTGGCGCTGCGCGTGCAGGATGCCCTGCAGGCGCATACGCGCTGCATCGAGCTGGGGGCCTGGGCGGCGCCCAGCCAGGCCCAGGCGATGGAGCTGCACATCCCGGCCATCCACGGCCCGGGTGGCAGCCGCTTCTATTTTGTCGATCGATGGCAGGAGTTCTCCATCTACGACATCGATTTCAAGCCCGTCGCCGGGGCCGATCCCCATCCACCGGCGCTGGCCGGCCTGGGCTATTTCGGCGTGGTCCAGTACATAGGGCGTGGCCGCAGCGCCGACTGGATCACCTACTTCGAACGCATGTTCGACTTCCACCTGCTGCCCGACGCGCAGCGCTTCGGCATCCTGCCCAAGGGCAAGCTCATGCGCAGCCCCTGCAAGCGCTTCCTGTGGCAGCTCATCGAGCCCGATCCGGGCCTGGAGTGGGACGACATGCCCGAGCGCCTGCAGCGCATCGGCCTGGGCACCACCGACGTGCCTGGCGCCGTGCAGGCGCTGCGCCAGCGCGGCGTGGAGTTCGTGGAATCGAGCCGCCTGCACCCCGATGACCGCGGCGCGCTCACGCGCAACGCCATGGGCACCGTGGTGTTCGAGCTGGTGCACCGCGACGCCTAGTGCAAAGCCTGGCGCGCCGCCGTCCGATTCAACCGCCGATACACACAACGATCCTGGAGGGCAACATGGGCTTGCTGGACAGCTATGGCATGGACACCATCACTCTGAATGGCTCGCTGGAGGCCAAGCTCGACGCCATACGGCGCGCGGGCTTCACCCAGGTCATGCTCAGTGCGCGCGACCTGGCCGGTCACCCGGGCGGCGTCAAGGCGGCGGCGGCGGCCGTGCGCGCCAGCGGCCTGCGGCCCACGGGCTTTCAGGTGCTGCGCGACTTCGAGGGCCTGTCCGACCACCTGCACCACTACAAGGTGGACATCGCCAAATCCATGCTGGAGATGTGCGCCGAGATCGGCAGCCCCGTGCTGCTGGCCTGCTCGTCCACCTCGCGCCATGCCACGGGCGACCTCGACGTGATTGCGCGCGACCTGCGCAAGCTGGCCATGCTGGGCATTCCGCTGGGCGTGAAGATCGCCTACGAGGGGCTGTCCTGGGGCCGCAACGTCAACGAATTCACCACCAGCTGGGACGTGGTCTGCCGCGCCGACATGTCCAACCTGGGCATCGGCCTGGACTCCTTCCACATCCTGGCCGCCAAGACGCCGCTGGATGCGCTGGAGCTGATCGACCGCGACAAGATCTTCCTGGTGCAGCTGTCCGACTTCATGTGGCATGACGCGCCCACCTTCGAGGAACGCATGGCCACGGCGCGCACCTTCCGCGTGTTTCCGGGCGAGGGCGTGCACAGCGAGCGCCTGGCCGACCTGGTGCTGCGCCTGGACCGCCTGGGCTACCGGGGCGACTACAGCTTCGAGGTCTTCAACGACGACTACCAGCAACTGCCGCTGGACACCGTGGCCGAGCGTGCGCGCCGCAGCGCGCAGTGGCTCAACGACGACGTGCTGCACCGGCCCGTGCCGCTGCCGGCCTGGGCGCGCACGGGCGTGAGGGGCCCGTCGGTTTGACGGCAAAATGGGCCTTCGACATTGCAAGGGAGCGCTGGCCGCTCCCTTGCTTCTTTTCCCTGTGAGAAAACCATGACCAACCTGTCCACACGCCACCTGGGTCCCTTCTCCGTCAGCGCCGTCGGCCTGGGCTGCATGAACCTCAGCCACGCCTATGGCCATCCGCCGTCCCCCGAGCAGGGCAGGGCCGTGCTGCATGCGGCGCTGGACGCCGGTGTCACCCTGTTCGACACGGCGGCGCTGTATGGCTTCGGCGCCAACGAATCCCTGGTCGGCCCCGTGCTCAAGTCCCACCGCAACCACATCACCCTGGCCAGCAAATGCGGCATGGCCGGCGTGCGCGGCGACGATGGCGTGGTGCGCCGCGTGATCGATGGCCACCCCAGGACCCTGCGCCGCAATTGCGAAGACAGCCTGCAGCGCCTGGGCACCGATGTCATCGACCTCTACTACCTGCACCGCTGGGACCGCCGCGTGCCCATCGAGGAATCGGTGGGCGAGATGTCGCGCCTGGTGGAAGAGGGCAAGGTGCGCGCCCTGGGCCTGTCCGAGATCGGCGCCGACGCGCTGCGCCGCGCCCATGCCACCTTCCCCATCGCCGCGCTGCAAAGCGAGTATTCGCTATGGTCGCGCAATGCCGAGCTGGGCACGCTGCAGGCCTGCAAGGAACTGGGCATTGCCTACGTGGCCTTCAGCCCGCTGGGCCGCGCCTTCCTCACCGGCAAGCTCCAGGAGGTCGAGGGCCTGGTCAAGGGCGATATCCGCGCCGCCATGCCGCGCTTCGCGCCCGAGGCCTATGCGAAGAACCTGCAACTGCTCGCGCCCATGCAGTCGATCGCCGAGCGCGCCGACTGCACGCTGGCCGAGCTGGCCATCGCCTGGGTGCTGCACCAGGGCGAGCATGTGATTGCACTGCCGGGCACCACCAGCGTGGACCACCTGCACGAAGACCTGCGCGGCGGCGCCGTGCGCCTGGATGCGGCCCTGCTGGCCGAACTGGACGACCTCTTCAAGCCCGAGCGCATCCAGGGCGACCGCTATGCCGTGGCTTCGCAGCGCGAGGTGGACACGGAAAAATACGCGTTCGAGACGGTCTGAACACGCCGCAGGCCGCTCATGGCATGGATGCGGCCAGGTCGAATGGCGCCGTGGGCGTGCCCTGGTGGAAGCGCATCTGCCAGCCCAGGGCCGTGCGCAGCCAGACCGAGGAGCGCAGCGTATGCCTGCCGGCCGTTCCATCCTCGGCCACGCTGGCCGAGCGGTAGGTCAGCAGCGCGCTGTCCGGCCCCAGGCGCGCCAGGGCGAATCCATCTGCCACCAGCTGCAGCGGCGGCTGAGGCTGCACGGCAGCGCCCAGGCTGCCTACGCTGTCGGCCTTGTCATGCACGCCGCCCGAGCGGCCGAATTCCAGGAAGTCTTCATGCAGCAGCGCCTGCAGCTGGCCTGCGTCCGATCGCACCTGCGGATCGTGCAGTCGCACTTCCAATGCCTGCAGATGCTGCAGCAGATGGTCGTCGCCGCCATGCATGTCCAGGTCAGGAAGTTGCGCCATGGCCATGTTGTTCACCATCAGATCAGATCCCGCATGGCCTGCGCCGTCTCGCGCAGCATGGGCAGCACGCGCGCCACGGCGTCCTTGCCGGTTTCGCGGCCCATGGGCATGGTGATGTTGAGGGCGCCGGCGAGCGCACCGTGGCGGTCGCGCAGCGGCACGGCAATGCCGCGCGAGTCCAGGTTGAGCTGCTGCTCGCACAGCGCCCAGTCCTGGGTGCGGATCAGGGCCAGCTCGCGGCGCATTTCGGCGGGGCAGGTGATGGTGTGCGAGGTGAAGACCGTCAGCGCGCGGTTGTCCAGCCAGTGCTCCAGCTCGGCGTCGCTGCGCATGGACAGCATCAGCATGCCGGCCGCCGTGACCTGGGCCGGCACGCGGGCGCCCAGCACGTAGCCGGTGTTCATGTTGCGGTTGGGTCCGTTGCGCGCGATGTAGACCACCTCGTCGTCGTCCAACACCGCCAGGTAGGCGGTTTCATGGGTGCCGGCCGCCACGCGCTGCAGGAACGGCTGGACGATGCGCGGCAGCCGTGCCGACTCCAGGTACGACTGGCCCAGCCGCAGTACGCGCGGCGTGAGCCAGAACAGCTTGCCGTCCCCCGCCACGTAGCCCATGTGCTGCAGCGTCAGCAGGTAGCGCCGCGCGGCGGTGCGCGTCATGCCCGTGCGCTGGCCGGCCTCGGCGGCCGTCATGCGCGGGTGGGCGTCGTCAAAGGCTTCGATGATCGATACGCCGCGTTCAAGTCCGGCAATCCAGTCGCGCTGGGCGAGGGTGGAAGGTGTTGTCATGGCGAGCTTGAGTTTTCCGTATTAACCCTGGGTGCGTGCGATTATCGAACAGCGCGGTGCGATCAGCGCACATGCCTTTCGAAATTGGCTTGGGCGCATCCATAGGCGGGAACTACATTTTTTACATCCCGCTGGCCTGGCCGCAAGCATCGAGCAGGGGCCTTTTCTACATGGAGGAGACAACACATGAGCGCAACCCCGATACACACACAGCCCACCGGGCACCAGCCGCGCAAGGCCGCTACCAGCGGCTGGATAGGCTCGGCCCTGGAGTACTACGATTTCTTCATCTACGCCACGGCTGCGGCGCTGATCTTTCCGCAGATCTTCTTTCCGCAGGGTGATCCGGCGATTGCCATCATCGCCTCGCTGGCTACCTATGGCGTGGGCTATGTGGCGCGGCCCATCGGCGCCTTCGTGCTGGGCCACCTGGGCGACACGCACGGGCGCAAGCAGGTGCTGGTGTGGTGCATGTTCCTGATGGGCTTTTCCACCATCGCCGTGGGGCTGCTGCCCACCTATGACCAGGTCGGCCTGTGGGCACCGGCGCTGCTGGTGCTGATGCGGCTGATCCAGGGCTTTGCCGTGGCCGGCGAGATCTCGGGCGCCAGCTCCATGATCCTGGAGCATGCACCGTTCGGGCGGCGCGGCTTCTTCGCCAGCTTCACGCTGCAGGGCGTGCAGGCCGGCCAGATCCTGGCAGCGGCCGTGTTCCTGCCGCTGGCGCACTACATGCCCACCGAGCAGTTCAACAGCTGGGGCTGGCGCATTCCCTTCATCCTGAGCTTCGTGGTCATCATCGCGGGCTGGATCATCCGCCGCGAGGTCAACGAGACCCCGGCCTTCACCGCCGCAGGCCGCAGCGAGGCGCGTCCGCGTTCGCCCGTGGTCGAGGCCTTCCGCCACCATTCGCCCGACATGCTGCGCGTGGTCTGCATGGCGCTGATGAACGTGATCCCCGTGGTGGCCACCATCTTCGGTGCCGCCTATGCGGTGCAGCCCGCCTACGGCATCGGCTTCGCCAAGGACATGTACCTGTGGATTCCCGTGGTGGGCAACATCGTCGCGGTGCTGGTGATCCCCATGGTGGGCAACCTGTCCGACCGCATCGGCCGGCGCCCGCCCATCATCTTCGGCGCGCTGCTGTCGGGGCTGCTGGCCATCGGCTACCTCTACGCCATCAGCACGCGCAACATGCCGCTGGCCTTCGCCATGTCCATCCTGATGTGGGGCGTGGTCTACCAGGGCTACAACGCGGTGTTCCCCAGCTTCTACCCCGAGCTGTTCCCGACCCGCACGCGCGTCTCGGCCATGGCCATCTCGCAGAACGTGGGCACGGCCATCACCGCCATGCTGCCCGCGCTGTTCACGGCCGTGGCGCCTCCGGGGTCCCAGAACATCTGGCTGACGGTGGGGCTGATCGCCTTCGGCATCACCGTGGTCGCGGCGCTGGCCGCCTGGAGCGCCCGCGAGACCTACCGCGTGCGCATGGAGGATCTGGGCGAGGCCGGTGCACGGCCTGTGGACCCCGCCGAGTACGAGCGCCTGCGCACCCAGGCCCTGGCCCAGTCCGGCCGCTGAATTTCACACGCCACATACCGCCAACTCAAGCATCCGAAAGCCCAGGGAATGATTTCCGGAAAAACCACCCTCATCGCGCACATCGGCGATCCCACCGAGACCTTCAAGTCGCCCATGATCTACAACCCATGGTTCGACGGCCGGGGCATAGACGCCTGCGTCGTGCCCATGGGCGTGAAGGCGGCGCATTTCGCGCCGGACTTCGCGGCCATCATGCGTTTCACCAACCTGCGCGGCGCGCTGATCACCATGCCGCACAAGGTGTCCGTGGTGGACCTGGTGCACGAGGTCACGCCCGCCGTGCACATTGCAGGCGCCTGCAATGCCGTGCTGCGGCGCGAGGATGGCACGCTGCTGGGCGACCAGTTCGACGGTGCGGGCTTTGTGCGCGGCGTGCTGCGCAAGGGGCGGCAGCTGCAGGGCGCGCGGGTGCTGATTTCCGGGGCGGGTGGCGTGGGGTCGGCGATTGCCGCCTCGCTGGCGGCAGCCGGCGTGGGCGAGCTGATGCTGTTCGACACGCGGGCCGAGAGCGCGCAGGCCCTGGCCGGGCGGCTCGCTGCCTACTACCCGAGGTTGAAGGTGGGCACGGGCTCCAGGGACCCGCAGGGCTTCGACGTGGTCGTCAACGCCACGCCGCTGGGCATGAAGGCCGATGACCCGCTGCCGTTCGACGTGCAGCGCATCGCGCCCACCACCTTTGTGGGCGAGGTGGTGATGAAGTCCGAGTTCACACCCCTGCTGCGCGCCGTGCGCGACAAGGGCTGCGACTTCCAGGTGGGCACGGACATGCTGTTCGAGATGATTCCCGCCTACCTCGAATTCTTCGGCTTCGGCAGCGCCACGCCCGACGAGCTGCGCGCCACCGCGCACATCTCCTACTGATCCAGCCGACAGACAACCGGCCCGGGATGCGTCCAGGGCAGGGCGCAGCCACGCCCGAAAAAGCATTTTTCACAGAGAAGGAGACAAGACCATGCAACAGCAAATGCACCAGACACCGCGAGTGCCGCAGCGCGGGGCCCTTCGCATCCTGGCCCTTGCCACCGTGCTGGGCGCCTGGGGCGCGGGTGCCCACGCCCAGTCCTCGGTCACCATCTACGGCAGCGTGGACCAGTACATCAACCACATGCGCAGCAGCTCGGGCGCATCCATGACCACGCTGGAGGACGGCGCCCTGCTGCGCAGCCGCCTGGGCTTTCGCGGGCAGGAAGACCTGGGTGGTGGCCTGTACGCCAAGTTCCAGCTGGAGATGGGCATCAACGCCGACAACGGCACGCAGGCCGACAGCACGCGCGGCTTCGACCGCCAAAGCTGGGTGGGCCTGGGCGGCGGCTGGGGCGAGGTGCGGCTGGGCCGGCAGAACACCGTGATCTTCGGGCGCGGCGACTACATCGACTTCACCTCGCGCACCTTGGGATCGATGGTCAACAACTTCGGCGTGCCCTCGCGCTTCGACAACGACATCTCCTACACCTCGCCGCGCGTGGCCGGTTTCCTGTTCGAGGCCCACTACGCCATGGCCGAGACCGGTGCTCCAGCGCGCCAGGCCATCTACCAGTTGGGCCTGGACTACCTGAACGGCCCCTACCGCGTCGGCTATGCAGGCCTGTATGCGCGTGCGCCGCAGAACGCGGCCTATACCGACGCGGTCCGCTACGACAACCTCTACGCCAACTATGACTACGGCAAGGGCAAGGTCCAGCTGGCCTTTGTGCGGTCCAACAACAGCACGGCGGGCTCGGCGGGCAACAACACGGGCACGGTGCTGGGCAATGTGGGCGGGCTGGTGGCGGGCACGAATGCCGATGTGCGCCGCTTCTACCGCGTCTGGCAGCTGTCGGCCGACTACCGCGTGACGCCGCAGCTGCGCGTGGGCGCGCTGTGGGGCCGCATACAGGATGGCTCGGACAGCGGGCGCGGCGCATCGGGCGGCGCGGTCGCGGCCTACTACGACCTGTCCAGGCGCACCATGCTCTACGCGGTGGCCGAGCAGCTGAAGAACGACCGCAATGCGGGCTTCCGGCTGGCGGCCTCGGGCGGCATGAAGCCCAACTTCACATCGGCCGACGACGTCAACGGCCGCACCATCAAGGGCGTGCAGCTGGGCGTGCTGCACCGCTTCTGAGAGGGGCTCGCCATGGCCCAATAGCGCAGGTGGCGCAGGTGGCGCGTGGCCTGGCCCAGCCGCTGCTCAGCGTGCGCTACGGCCTGCGCAACCTGCAGATCACCGAGGCCATTGCGCAGGCTGCCCGCATGGGCGCCGCCATCGACACCACGGCCTGACCCGGACGCCACCGGCACGCCATCCTCCATCCAAGACATCGAGCCACGGAGCCACCATGAAAAAGATCCTGATGCTGCACGGCATCAACCACAACATGTTCGGCCAGCGCGATCCGGCGCAGTACGGCACGGTCACGCTGGCCGAGATCGACGCCTCGCTGCGCAGCCTGGGCAGCCAGCTGGGCTGCGAGGTGGACAGCTTCCAGACCAATTGCGAAGGCGCCATGTGCGAGCGCATACACCAGGGCTTCAGGGACGGCGTCGATGGCGTGCTCATCAACGCCGGCGCCTGGACGCACTACAGCTACGGCATCCGCGACGCGCTGGCCATGCTCACCGTGCCCGTGGTGGAGATCCACATGAGCAACATCCATGCGCGCGAGCCCTTCCGCCACCACTCGGTGTTTGCCGACATCGCCCGGGGCCAGATCTGCGGTTTCGGCGCGGACAGCTATCTGCTGGGCCTGCGGGCTGTGCTGTCCTCCATCGCATAGGCGCAACCGGCCATGCATCTGCCTTTGAACTCCCTCGCTCGACGCGCTGCATGCCGTGACCAGGCTTCATTGAGATGAACTTCGCCGATCCCGGCCCGCGCCGCTCCGTTTCCTTCCTCCTGCTGCTGCCGCTGCTGCTGGCCGCGCAGCCGGTCGCCACCGATGGCTATCTGCCGGCGTTGCCCGAGATCGCGCGCGACCTGGGCTCGGCCAGCAGCAGCCTGACCGTGTTCATGCTGGCCTTCGGTGTCGCCCAACTGGTGTGCGGGCCGCTGGCCGACCGCTTCGGGCGCCGGCCTGTTCTGCTGACGGGTTTGGCCTGCTACACGGCAGCGGCGGCCGGCTGTGCGCTGGCGGGCAGCGCGGACGCACTGGTGGCCTGGCGCGCCGTGCAGGGCGCGGCCATGGCGGCCATCCTGGTGTGCGCACGGGCTGCGGTGCGCGACCTGTATCCGGCCCATGAAGGGCCGCGCATCATGGCCCGCGGCCTCACAGGCCTGGGGCTGGTGGCCCTGGTGGCGCCGATTGCCGGTGCATGGGGAGTCCAGGCCACCGGCTGGCGCTGGGTGCTGGTGGCGATGGGCGTCTACTCGCTGGCTTTGCTGGCACTGTGCTGGCGCACTTTCAGCGAGACGCGGCAAGCGCCGGCGGAGTCTGCCCCGGTCATCGCATCCGTACCCGTATCCGTATCCGCTGGCGGTGTGCGCCAGGTGATCGCCGACCCCGGCTTTTGCGCCTGGACGGCGCTGGCCGCAGCCACCTACGGCGGCATCTTCTGCTTTTTGCTGCTGTCGCCGATGGTGTACGTCGACCTGTTCGGCCTGTCGCCCGTGCTCTACGGCTGGATTCCAGCGGGCGGCTCGCTGGTCTACATCCTGGGCATCACATGGTGCCGGCGCCTGCTGTCGCGCCACGGGCCGGTGCGCACGGTGCAGCTGGGCGCTTCGCTCAGTCTGCTGGGGCCGTGCATCCAGATCGCCGGCTGCGTGCTGGCGCCGGCCTCGCCCTTTCCACTGCTGCTGGGGCACGCGGTGTATGCACTGGGCCATGGCCTGCACCAGCCTTGCGGCCAGGCGGGCGCGGTGGGTGGCCTGCCGCCGCAGCTGGCCGGGCGGGCCGTGTCGTGTTCGGGCTTCGCGATCATGTGCGTGGCCTTCTGCGCCGGCCAGCTGGCGGCGCAATTTGTCGATCCGACGATGCGCCACGGTGCCTGGCCGATGGTGCTGCCCATGGCGCTGGCGGGCGTTGTGCTGGTCCTTATCGCCTTTGCCTGGCTGCCGCGGCTGTACCGGCTGCGGTCAGCGCAAAGGGTTCAGCCCCGGTCATGACACTGTTCACGCATCCGTGCGGTGTTCCCCCCGATGCTTCATGAACCGGTGGTGGGACATGCCGGGCGCATCGACATGTACATGGGCTCCGTCCCCACGCTGCTGTCGCATATCCAGTCGGGCAAGGTCCGCGCCATCGGCGTGACCACCGCGAGCCGCTCCAAGCTGCTGCCCGACGTGCCGACCTGCACCGAATCGGCATCAAGGGCGTGGAGCTGGCCAGCGTGTGGGGCGTGATGGCCCCGGCCGGCACCTCCGACGCCATCGTCAAGCAGCTCAACGAAGCCATCAACAAGGTGGTGAACGCACCCGACGTGCGCCTCAGGCCTCGGCCAGCGCCTTCAGATGGCTTTCCAGGCCGCCCGTGCCGCTGGCCGCGTTCACATGGTCGAAGTAGCCGTACCAGCCGCTGGCCTTGATGCCCGCCAGCAGGGCATCGCGCGCGGCGGTATCGGGAAAGCGCCAGATGCCCAGGAAGCGGTGGGGGCTGGCCCGGTCCAGGGTGGCATCGGTCTCGGCCAGGGCCAGCACCTGCACGCCCATGGCAGCCAGGCCGCCCATGGCGCTGGCAACCGCGTCCAGAAACTGCTGGCGCTGCGCGGCGGGCAGGGCCAGCCAGGCGGGGTTGGGGGAATAGAGCTCGACCAGATAGTGAGACATGGTGTTTCCTGGGGTTGAGACGCTGTGCGCCAGTTTTGATGCTGGCATATTGTATGGCAGCTAATTATATGTTGGTGCCATGGCACGCAGCCTGTGCCGTCGATGGCTTTGCTCTGGCGCTGCCTTCCATCAGGGGTTTGCGCATATCCATATGCGGCAGGCTTGTTTGCGATAGGCGGGCTGGCCTTTAGGCTGGCGCGCTTTGACCACGCCATGTCCAGCTCCGTCACAACTGTCCATTCCGATTCCCGCCCCGGCGCCTTTGCCATTTCATCCCAACCCGCCACGGCCTTGCACCGCGCCACGCCGGCTACGCTGGCGGCCTTGCTGGAGCAACTGCCCCCGGCCCAGGCCCGATGGGCGCGCGCCGCAGGCTTCGATGCGCAGCCGGGCCGCATCCTGCTGTTGCCCGGCATGCAGGGCGAAGGCCAGGGCGAGTGCACTGCCCTCGCTGGCGTGCTGGTCGGCGTGGACCCGGACCAGCCGCTGTGGCAGCTGGCCGGCCTGCCGGCTGCGCTGCCGGCAGGCACCTACACGCTCGCCGATGCGGATGAGGCTCAGAGGCCGCATCTGCTGCTGGGCTGGGCACTGGGCGCGTTGCCATCGACCCGCCAGGCGCGGCAGTCGGATGCGGCAACCGCTTCATCACTCGCTCAGCTGGTGGCAAGCCCTGATGAGCAGGCAGCCGTCGCGCCAATGGCCGCCGCCATTGGCGAGGTGCGGCGGCTGGTCAACCTGCCTGCCAACCAGCTGGGTCCCGAACAGCTGGCCCAGGCCGTGGCCGACCTGGCCGCGCGCCATGGCGCGCGCTACCGGCAATGGGTGGGCGACGAGCTGCCCGCCGCAGGCTTTGCCCTGGTGCACGCCGTGGGTCGGGCGGCGTCCCAGGCGGCCCAGGCGCCGCGCGTGGCCGAGCTGACCTGGGGCGATGCCGCGCTGCCCCATGTGGTGCTCATCGGCAAGGGCGTGTGCTTTGACTCCGGCGGGCTGGACCTCAAGCCCGCCGCAGGCATGCGCTGGATGAAGAAGGACATGGGCGGCGCCGCACACGCCCTGGCCCTGGCCGATCTGCTGATGCAGGCGGGCCTGCCCATCCACCTGAAGCTGCTGGTGCCTGCGGTGGAGAACGCCGTGGGTGCCGGTGCGCTGCGGCCCGGCGACATCATCGAGGCCGGTGACGGCCTGCGCGTGGAGATCGAGAACACCGATGCCGAGGGCCGGCTCCTGCTGGCCGATGCGCTGCACCACGCCATTCGCAGCGCGCCCACGCCGCCCGCGCTGCTGATCGACCTGGCCACGCTCACGGGCGCTGCGCGCACGGCGCTGGGGCCGGACCTGCCCGCGCTGTTCAGCAACCATGACGGCTGGGCCGATGCGCTGCTGGCCCAGGGCCGCGCGCAGGCCGACCCGCTGTGGCGCCTGCCCCTGTGGGCGCCGTACCGCCGCATGCTCCGCTCCGACCAGGCCGACCTGCTCAACGCCGCCAGCACACCGCAGGGCGGTGCCATCACGGCTGCGCTGTTCCTGGAGAGCTTTGTGCCGCCCGAGCTGCCCTGGCTGCACCTGGACCTGTTCGCCTGGAATCTTGAGGAGCGCCCCGGCCGGCCCAGGGGCGGAGAGGCCCAGGGCCTGCGCGCGCTGTACGCCCTGCTGTCGCAGCGCTTTGCATCTGCGCGCAGCGCATTTGCATAGGCGCAATCGGGCTTTGCGGCGGGCCGGTGGCTCCACACAATCGGCCGTCTGGTGCAGCCGGCGCGGCACCCGCCGCCGCCTTCCTGCGATCTTGTTCCGGCTGCCAGGACACTTCATGACCCAAAGACGCTTCCTGCCTCGCCTTTCCCTGCTGCGCACCCACTTGCGCACCCTGCGAACTTCCGCACTGCTTCCCGCCCTGGCCGCAGCCCTGCTGTGCGCACCGCCCGCCCAGGCCGAAACCCTGCGCTGGGCACGCTCCACCGACGCATCCACGCTGGACCCGCACGCGCTGAACAACGGCCCCAACCACAACCTGCTGCACCAGATCTACGAGCCGCTGATCATCCGCACGGCCGATGGCAAGCTGCTGCCCACCCTGGCCACGTCCTGGGCGCTGACTGCCGACCCCTCGGTCTGGGAGTTCAAGCTGCGCAAGGGCGTGAAGTTCCATGACGGCAGCCTGTTCACGGCCGACGACGTGCTGTTCTCGCTGCGCCGCGCGCGCTCGGCCACCTCGGACATGCGCTCGCTGCTGACCTCGATCACCGACGTGACCAAGGTCGATGCCTTCACCGTGCACATCAGGACCAACGGGCCCAACCCGCTGCTGCCGGCCAGCCTCATCAACATCCAGATCCTGAGCGCCGCCTGGGCCAAGGCCCATGGTGCCGAGCAGCCGCAGAACGCGCTGGCCAAGGAAGAGAACTACGCCACGCGCAACGCCAACGGCACGGGGCCCTATGTCATCGCCTCGCGCGAGCAGGACACGCGCACCGTGCTGCGGCAGTTCCCCGGCTACTGGGGCAAGGGCCTGTTCCCGCTGGAGATCGACGAGCTGGTCTACCTGCCCATCAAGTCCCAGGCCACGCGCGTGGCGGCGCTGCTGTCGGGCGAGGTGGACTTCGTGCAGGACCTGCCCATCCAGGACATCGCGCGCCTGAGCGCCGACCCGCGCTTTCGCATCAACCAGGCCGCCGAGAACCGCACCATCTTCCTGGGCCTGAACGTGGGCGCCGCCCCGCTGTCGCATTCCGATGTGAAGGACAAGAACCCGCTGGCCGACCTGCGCGTGCGCCAGGCCTTCCAGCTGGCCATAGACCGCCAGGCCATACAGCGCGCCGTGATGCGCGGCCTGTCCGTGCCCACCAACATCATTGCGCCGCCCTTTGTGCATGGCTACGAGAAATCCTTTGGCGCCGTGGGCAAGGCCGACTTGGCCCAGGCCAGGAAACTGCTGGCCGAGGCCGGCTACCCCAACGGCTTCGGCATCACCCTGCATTGCACGAACGACCGTTATCTGAACGACGAGGCCATCTGCCAGGCCATCGCCGGCTTTCTGGGCCGCATCGGCGTGAAGACCGCCGTGTCGTCCCGGCCGCTGGCCATCCAGACGGCGGCCATCAACAACCAGGAAACGGATTTCTACCTCTACGGCTGGGGCGTGCCCACCTATGACTCGGCCTATGTCTTCGACTACCTGGTGCACACGCGCGGCAAGAACGGCCGGGGCAACACCAATGCCACGCGCTACAGCAATGCCGAGCTGGACAGCAAGATCGTCTCCCTGGCCTCCGAGGGCGATGCGCGCAAGCGCGACGCCACCATCCACTCCATCTGGAGCACGGTGCAAAAAGAGCTGATCTACCTGCCGCTGCACGACCAGATCCAGACCTATGCCATGGTGCGCAAGTTCGACATCCCGGTGAATCCTTCGAACACGCCGTACTTCAAGCTGTTCAAGCAGCCCGGTGCGCGCCAGGCTGCGGTGGTCGGCGCGCAATAGGCTCAGTGTGTCGCAGCCGGCTGCGGCCGGTTGACCTCCACCGTGACGTGGACCAGTTCCTCGTGCACGCCCAGCAACTGGCGCACGGCATCGGGGTCCACGCCTGCGGGCGCGTCCAGCGCCACGATGCAGGCGTAGCGCGCCTTGCCCACGCGCCAGACATGCAGGTCGGAGATCTGCGCGGCAAACGGCGCCTGGGCGATGGCCTCACGCACCTCGCGGACCACGGGGGCGTGCATCTCGGCGTCCAGCAGCACGCGGCTGCTGTCGCGCAGCAGGCCCAGGGCCCATGCCGCCACCAGCACGGCGCCGGCCAGGCCCATGGCCGGGTCCAGCCATCCCAGGCCCCAGGCCATGCCGCCGAACAGGGCGGCGATGGCCATCACCGAGGTGGCGGCATCGGCCAGCACATGCAGGTAGGCCGAGCGCAGGTTGAGATCGCCGTGGTCGCCATGGTCGCCGTGGTCGCCGTGATGGCGGTCGCCCGCGTGGCCGCCGTGCGCATGCCTGCCGTGCCCGTGCCCGTGGTGATGGCCGTGGTCGTGACCGTGACCGTGACCATGGTGATGCCCGTGCCCGCCCTTCAGCAGCCAGGCGCA
Source organism: Delftia sp. UME58 (assembly GCF_014170385.1). NCBI lineage: Bacteria > Pseudomonadati > Pseudomonadota > Betaproteobacteria > Burkholderiales > Comamonadaceae > Delftia > Delftia sp. UME58. The sequence goes on along the minus strand of NZ_LZZV01000115.1, from coordinate 49,465 downwards.
GGCCAGGTTGACCAGCAGGCCCAGCGCGGCCACGCCCAGGGCCTGCTGGTAGTGGATGGGCGAGGGCGAGAACAGGCGCTGCACCGACTGCCAGGCCATGCCGCCCGCCACCAGCAGCAGCAAGATGGCGCTGGTGTAGCCGGCCAGCACCTCGATCTTCCAGGTGCCGAAGGCAAAGCGCGTATCTCCCGCCAATCTGCGCGCGGCCGCATAGGCGCCAGCTGAGAGCCCCAGCGCCAGCGCGTGCGATCCCATGTGCCAGCCATCGGCCAGCAGCGCCATGGAGTTGAATCCGTACCCGCCTGCGATCTCCCCGACCATCATGGCCGCCGTCAGCCCCGCAGCCAGCATGGCACGACGCTCGCCCAGCGGGTTGCCTTCGTCGAAACGGTGTGAATGCTGCCTGGGGCTGGCGCCGCGAGCGGTAGAGAGGGAAGGAATGCTGCTCATGAAGATACTGTACCCCAGTATATTCAGGCGCCTAGAATGGCCCTCATGGCACATACGATTCAGAACAAGAAGCGCTTGCTCACGCGCATCCGCCGTATCCAGGGCCAGGCGCAGGCGCTGGAGCGCGCGCTCGAGGCCGAGCACGACTGCGCGGCCATCCTCCAGCAACTGGCGGCCGTGCGCGGCGCCGTCAACGGCATGATCTTCGAGGTGCTCGAAGGCCATGTGCGCACCCATCTGGTCGATGGCACGGCCGGCGGCCAGGCCCGTGATGACGACGTGGACCTGGTGCTGTCGGTGATGCGCTCGTACATGAAGTGATTGATGAAGTGATTGCCGGCCCTGCGGATTGGCGCTCTCGGCGCGGTTTCCTGCTCTCATTTTTTGCAAACAGTGACCCCTGAAAACCGCCCATCTCGGACACGGCGGCCCATTCGCAGCGGACAATCGTCAGGCCAGGAATATGACGGGATTTCGACAGTTCCCGCCGCCTGCTGGCCAGCCAAGGACTACCGCGCATGACAGAAGACCCCCGCCGAGATTCCCCCGCAGATGCCGCAGCCTCCGCCGCCCAGGCGCCGCAGACGGCCACGCAGCTGCGCATCGGCACCGTCGCCAAGCTCAATCTCGCCGACTTCCAGAACGCCGTGCCCGCGCTGCTGGAGCTGGCCATCGTCAACGAGGGCGAGCTGCCGCTGCAGGCGCTGAGCCTGCACCTGGCCTCGGAGCCTGCCTTCATCAAGCCGCGCACCTGGCGCCTGGAGTCGGTGGCCGCGCACAGCACCTATGCGCTGACCGACCTGGATGTGGCGCTGGACGGCGCCTTGCTCTCGCGCCTGACCGAGGCCGAGCCCGCCGTGCTGCGGCTGGAGCTGCGCAGCGGCCAGCCGGCAGAGACGGTGCTGGCCCGGCACGAACACCCGCTGGAACTGCTGGCACGCAACCAGTGGGGCGGCCTGGGGCATTTGCCCGAGATGGTGGCGGCCTTCGTGCAACCCAACGACCCGGCCGTGGACCGCATCCTCAAGGGCGCTGCGCAGGCGCTGGAGGCGGCGGGCAAGTCCGGCGCCATCAACGGCTATGAACAGGGGCCGCAGCGGGCCTGGGAACTGGCCTCGGCCATCTGGACTTCCGTGCTCCAGAAGAAGCTCAACTACGCGCTGCCGCCGGCCAGCTTCGAGCATGCGGGCCAGAAGATACGCGGCGCGTCCCAGGTACTGGATGCGGGCCTGGCCACCTGCCTGGACCTGACGCTGCTGTTCGCCTCCTGCCTGGAGCAGGCGCACCTGAACCCGCTGCTGGTCTTCACGCGCGGCCATGCCTTCGTGGGCCTGTGGCTGGGCAGGCAGGAATTCTCGACCGCCGTGGTCGATGACATCACGGCCGTGCGCAAGCGGCTCAAGCTGCAGGAGCTGGTGCTCTTCGAGACCACGCTGGCCGCGCAAGGCCAGGCCGTGGCCTTCAGCCAGGCCATTGCCCAGGGCGCGCGCCAGCTCGCCGAAGAGCATGAGGACCAGTTCGAGCTGCTGGTGGACGTGCGGCGCGCGCGCATGCAGCGCATCCGCCCGCTGGCGCTGGCCCAGCCCCAGGACGCCGCGCCCGAGGCCGGCGAAGGCCAGGCCGAGCCACGGCTCACCGTGGAGCCGCCGCCCGAGCTCCTGGCGCAGGCGCAGACACGCGAAGTGCCCACCTCCCAGCTCGATCCCAAGGACAGGCTGGCGCGCTGGCAGCGCCGGCTGCTGGACCTGTCGCTGCGCAATGCACTGCTCAACTTCAAGCCCGGCAAGAAATCGCTGCTGCTGCAGGTGGCCGCGCCCGCGCTGGAGGACACGCTGGCCCAGGGCCAGGTGCTCAAGCTGCTGCCCAGCCCCGAGCTCATGCAGGGCAAGGACCCGCGCAGCCAGCCATTGCACGAGGCGCGCAGCCTGGAAGACCTGCGCGGCGCGCACGCCGAAGAGGCGCTGCAGCGGCGCGAGGTCTTCATCGACCTGGAGCCGCTGGAGCTGGACAGCCGCTTTGTGGAGCTGTTTCGCGGCGCACGCAACGCGCTGCAGGAAGGCGGCGCCAACACCTTGTTCGTTGCCCTGGGCTTTCTGGTCTGGAGCCGGCCCGACAAGCCCGATGTGCGCGTGCGCGCGCCGCTGATCCTGCTGCCCGTCACGCTGGAGCGCAAGAGCGCGCGCTCGGGCTTCACGCTGCAGGCGCATGAGGACGAGCCGCGCTTCAATCCCACGCTGGTCGAGATGCTGCGCCAGGACTTCCAGCTGGAGCTGGGCGTGCCCGCAGGCGACCTGCCGCGCGACGAGGCCGGGCTGGACATCACCGGCATCTGGGCCCGCGTGCGCGAGGCGATCAAGGACGTGCGCGGCTGGGAGGTCAGCGAGGACGTGGTGCTGTCCATGTTCTCCTTCGCCAAGTACCTGATGTGGAAGGACCTGGCCGAGCGCGCCGACCAGCTGCGCAGCTCGCCCGTGGTCGCCCACCTGATCGACACGCCGCGCGAGCCCTATCGCTCGGAGATCGCCTTTCCCGACACGCGGCGGCTGGACCAGGAGTTCGCGCCGCAGCAGGTCTTCAGCCCGCTGCCGGCCGATTCATCGCAGCTGTCGGCCGTGATGGCCGCTGCGCGCGGCAAGGACTTCGTGCTCATCGGCCCGCCGGGCACGGGCAAGAGCCAGACCATTGCCAACCTGATCGCGCAGTGCCTGGCCGAGGACAAGCGCGTGCTCTTCGTGGCCGAGAAAATCGCCGCGCTGGACGTGGTCTACCGCCGCCTGCGCGAAGTGGGCCTGGGCGAGTTCTGCCTGGAGCTGCACTCCAACAAGAGCCGCAAGCTCGATGTGCTGGGCCAGCTGCAGAAATCCTGGGACTCGCACGGGGAGGTGGATGCCGAGGCCTGGGCCGCCAAGGCCAGCCAGCTCGGCCGCCTGCGCGAGCAGTTGTCGGCCTATGTGGAGCGCCTGCACCGGCGCCACGCCAACGGCTGGACCATCTACCGCGCCATTGGCGCCGTGGCCGGTGGCGAGGCGCTGCCGCGCCTGGGATTTCACTGGCCCACGCCCCAGGCCCATGACGAAGCGGGCCTGGCCCTTTTGCGCGAGACTGCGGGCCGCCTGCAGGCCAATGCCCAGGCCGTGGGCGCGCAGCATCTGAAAGACGGGCCGCTGGCCACGGTGCAGGCCAGCGACTGGTCCGTGCGCTGGCAGCAGCAGATGGTGGACGCCGCCCAGGCGCTGGACCAGGCAGGCCGGGGCTTTGCCGAGGCGGCGCAGCAGCTGGGCCGGCTGCTGCGCATCGAGTGGCCTGCGCTGGGGCGCCAGGCGCGCTCGGCGCTGGGCGTGATCGCGCGGGCGTTGCCTGCGGCCGCAGGCCGCAACCTGGCTTTTTGCGTACTGCCCGACAGCGCGCGCATTTGCGAATCCCTGCAATCCGGCCTGCAACTGCTGGCCCGGCACGGCGAGCTGTCTTCTCAGATGCCGGCGCCCTGGCCGGCCGAGCTGCAGGCGCGCCTGGCCCAGGCGCTGGACCTGCTGGCGCAGCGCCGGCGCCTGCAGGCCGGGCTGGGCACGCCCTGGCCCGTGGCACTGGGCGACGAGCTGGAGCGCGGCCTGCAGTGCATCGACGAGATCGCGGCGCTGCGCCAGGGCCTGTCCGTCAAGTACGGCGCGGGCGTGGGCCAGCTCAATGTCTCGCAGCTGCAGCGCGAATGGGCCAGGGCCGGCAAGTCCTTGTGGCCGCTGTCCTGGCTGGGCCGGCGCAAGGTGCGCGCGGCGCTGGAGGCCACCATCGAAGGCGCGGGCGAGCCGCGCGTGGCCGATGACCTGGCCGCCCTGGTGCGCATCCGGGGCCTGCGCGAGGAACTGGACCAGATCCAGCCCGGCGCCGCAGCCGACGGCCTGTGGGCCGGACACCGCACGCGCACCGACCATGCGCGCAGCGCCCTGAAGGCCAATGCGGCCCTGCTGGCCGCGCGTGCGCAGAAATCCTTCTCGCTCGACGGCCTGGAGGCCGTGGCCGAAGGCCATGGCGGCGAGCGCTGGGCGGCCGAAGTGCAGCGCCTGCAGGCCCTGTACCAGATCGACCGCCAGCTCGATGGCTACCTGCCGCTGGCCGATGCCAGCCACGGCCTGTGGCGCGGCCTGGAAACCGATGCCCAGGCCTTGCAGGACGCGCTGGCCTTCGAGCGCGAGCGCCTGCAACTGACGCGGCGCGGCGGCCTGATGGCATCGCACGCCGCCGTGGCCCAGGGCCGCTGTGGCGCGGCGCTGCAGCAGGCCCATGCGCAGCTGGCGGCCCGCAGCGCCATCGAGGAACAGCTGCTGGCGCTGGACGATCTGCGCTTGCGCTGCCCCGGCGTCTGGGACGGCCTGGACACGCGCCCGCAAGCCGTGGAGCATGCGCTGCGCCTGCAGGGATCGCTGCAGGCAGGGCTGACCGGGCTGGGCTGGCAGGAGGCCGAGCTGGCCCAGGCACGCCAGGCCCTGCACCAGGTGCTGGCCTTGCGCAGCGCCGAGCTGGGCGAGGGTGCCGCGGTCGGCATGGCCTGCCAGCAGTTGCTGGACAGCCTGGCCGGCCTGCACGCGGCCATAGACCCCTTCGGCGCGGCGGCAGCCCATGGCGAGCCGCAGCAGCGTGCCCTGGCCCAGCGCACGGCCGAGCGGCTGGCGGCCACGGCGGGCGGCGTGCTGGCCGGGCAGGGCGGCCTGCATGCCTGGTGCGCCTGGCGCAATGCCCAGGCCGCGGCCCGCGCGGGCGGGCTGGGTGCGCTGGCCGACGCCATCGAGTCCGGCAGCCTGGAGCCGGCCCAGGCACCCCAGGCCTTCGAGGTCAACTACGCGCGCTGGTGGCTGGCGCTGGCCGTGGACGAGGACGAGGTGCTCAAGCGCTTTGTCTCTGCCGAGCATGAGCGGCGCATTGCCGACTTCCGCGCGCTGGACGATGAATTCACCTCGGTCACGCGCCAGTGGATACGTGCGCGGCTGTGCGCGGGCCTGCCGTCGGCCGACAGCATCCAGCGCAACAGCGAGTGGGGCATCCTGCGGCGCGAGATCACCAAGAAGCGCCAGCACCTGCCGCTGCGCCAGCTGCTGGAGCAGATCCCGTCGGCCGTGCTGCGCCTGACGCCCTGCCTGCTGATGAGCCCGCTGTCCATTGCCCAGTACCTGAGCGCCGAGACCAGCAACTTCGACATCGTCATCTTCGACGAGGCCTCGCAGATCCCCGTCTGGGACGCCATCGGCGCCATGGCGCGTGCCAGGCAGGTGATCATGGTGGGCGACCCCAAGCAGCTGCCGCCCACCAGCTTCTTCGGCCGCGCCGACACCTCCGACACCTTCGACGACGACACGCAGGGCGTGGAAGGCGACATGGAAAGCATCCTGGACGAATGCCTGGGCGCCAGCCTGCCCACGCGCAACCTGTCCTGGCACTACCGCTCGCGCCATGAAAGCCTGATCGCCTTCAGCAACCACCGCTACTACGGCGGCGGGCTGGTGACCTTCCCCTCGCCCGTCACCGATGACCGCGCCGTCAGCTTCCACGCCGTGCAGGGCCGCTATGAAAAAGGTGGCGCCCGCATCAACCAGCCCGAGGCCAGGGCCCTGGTGGCCGACCTGGTGGCGCGGCTGCAGTCGCCGGGGTTTGCGCAGTCGGGCGCCACCATCGGCGTGGTCACCTTCAACTCCGAGCAGCAAAGCCTGATCGAGGACCTGCTGGACGAGGAGCGCCGCAAGGACCCGGGGCTGGAGCCGTTTTTCTCCGATGCGCTGCTGGAGCCCGTCTTCGTCAAGAACCTGGAGAGCGTGCAGGGCGACGAGCGGGACATCATGTATTTTTCCATCACCTACGGGCCTGATATCTCGGGCGCCGTGTCCATGAACTTCGGCCCGCTCAACCGCGATGGTGGAGAGCGGCGGCTGAACGTGGCGGTGACGCGCGCGCGGCAGGAGCTGCGCATCTTCTCCAGCCTGCGCGGCGAGCAGATGGACCTGTCGCGCACCCAGGCGGCGGGCGTGCGCGACCTCAAGCACTTCCTGGAATTTGCCGAGCGCGGCCCGCGCGCGCTGGCCGAGTCGCACCATGGCAGCCAGGGCGATTTCGACAGCCCCTTCGAGGCCAGCGTGGCCCAGGCGCTGGAGCGCAAGGGCTGGCGCGTGCACACGCAGATCGGCGCATCCTCGTTCCGCGTGGACCTGGGCGTGGTGCACCCGGACCATGCGGGCAGCTACCTGGCGGGCGTGGAGTGCGACGGCGCCACCTACCACCGCTCGGCCACGGCACGCGACCGCGACAAGCTGCGCGAGCAGGTGCTGCGCGGCCTGGGCTGGCAGATTCTGCGCATCTGGTCCACGGACTGGTGGGTCAACCCGGGCGGCACGCTGGAGCGCATCCACGCGGCGCTGACCGCGCTGCTGGAGCAGGACCGGCGCAAGCGTGCGGCCGAGGTTGTAGAGGTTGCCGAGGTGCCGCAGGCGGCTGCAGTCGCCGGGGCAGGGCCAGCGCCAGAGATGCCTGAGGCGTCCGAGTCCTCCGAGGCCTCCGCGTCCTCCGTGTCCTCTGAGTGGCCCGAGGCATCCGTGGAGGATGGCGAGGCGCAGAAGGCTTGAGGAAACGGGTCTTGAGAAGACGGGGCGTGAGAACGCCGGCAGCCCGCTGCCGGCCGCCGCTCAGTACAGATCCGGAACGTACATGTGCTGGGGAACGGGGTTGCGTGTGTATTCGGGATTGCGCGTGCGCTCTGGCAGCACGATGGCCGGGTGCTCTATCTCTTCATAGGGCAGCTGCGTCAGCAGGTGGGAGATGCAGTTGAGCCGGGCCTTCTTCTTGTCCACGGCCTGCACCAGCCACCAGGGCGCCTCGGCGATGTGGGTGCGTTCCAGCATGGCTTCCTTGGCCTTGGTGTAGTCCTCCCAGCGGCGGCGGCTCTCGAAGTCCATGGGGCTGAGCTTCCACTGCTTGAGCGGGTCGTGCACGCGGCCCAGAAAGCGCAGGTGCTGCTCGTCGTCGGTGATGGAGAACCAGTACTTCACCAGCGTGATGCCCGAGCGCACCAGCATCTTCTCGAACTCGGGCACGGAGCGGAAGAACTCCTCGTACTCCTCGTCGGAGCAAAAGCCCATCACGCGCTCCACGCCCGCGCGGTTGTACCAGCTGCGGTCGAAGAGAACGATCTCGCCACCCGCAGGCAGGTGGGAGACATAGCGCTGGAAGTACCACTGCGTGCGCTCGCGGTCATTGGGAGCGGGCAGGGCGGCCACGCGGCACACGCGCGGGTTCAGGCGCTGGGTGATGCGCTTGATCACGCCGCCCTTGCCGGCCGCATCGCGGCCCTCGAAGAGGATGACCACCTTTTTCCTGTGGTGCTGCACCCAGTCCTGCAGCTTGACCAGCTCGCCCTGCAGGCGCAGCAGTTCGCGAAAGTAGGTCTGGCGGCTCACGGAGTCGGCACCGTCCAGATCGTCGCCACCGCTGCCCAGGCGGGCGTCGTCTATCTCCATCTCCAGTTCTTCGTCGTAGCTGTCGAGCAGGTCGCGTTCGATGCGCTGCATCAGCGAATCATGGTGGTCGGGCAGAAGTTCGTCGTACATGGTGGGGAATCCGGGCGTGCAGGAGTTGGCGCCTGGGATGGTGGCGTGGATGTGTGACGCGGCTGTGACGGTGCGGCTGGGTGAATACCCTGGCACCGCTCGCCTTCCCGCCGCCTACAGCCACCCCGCCTTGCGGAACTTGTAGTAGAGCAGGCCGCAAACGCCCAGCACGAACAGCAGTGCGGCCGGATAGCCGTATTGCCACTTCAGTTCGGGCATGTTCTCGAAGTTCATTCCCCAGACGCCGAAGAAGGCCGTGCAGATGGCGAAGATACTGGCCCAGGCCGCCAGCCGCTTGGTGACTTCGTTTTCCTCGATGGACACCATGGACAGGTTCACCTGGATGGCCGTGCCCACGGTGTCGCGCATGGTGTCGATCTGGGCGTTGATGCGGCCCAGGTGATCCATCACATCGCGGAAGTAGTCCCTGGAGCCCACGCAGATCTGGGGGACGCGCCCGCCGTTGAGCTTGCCCACGGCTTCCAGCAGGGGGGCCACGGCGTGCTTGAGGTCCATGGCGCGGCCCTTGAGTTCATACAGCTGCTTGATGTTGTCGCGCGCCGCGCCCTTGGTGAAGATCTGCTGCTCGATCTGCTCCAGCTCCACCTCCAGCGCGTCGATGATGGGAAAGTAGCGGTCCACCACCGCATCCATCAGCGCATACAGCACAAAGCCCGAGCCGTGGCGCAGCAGCTCGGGCTCGCTCTCGCAGCGCTCGCGCACGCCCAGGAAACCGCGCTTGCTGCGGTTGCGCACCGACAGCACGTAGTTGGAGCCCACGAAGACATCGACCTCGCCATGGTTGAAGTGGCCGGGCCGCTCGGGCTCGGGCTCGAGCAGGTGCATCACGGCAAACAGCGAGCTGCCGTACTCCTCCAGCTTGGGCCGCTGGTGGCCGTGCAGCGCATCCTCCACGGCCAGGGCGTGCAGGCCGAACTCCTGGCGCATCTCCTCCAGCTCGGCCGGCGTGGCGTCCGCCAGCGCCACCCAGACGAAGCAGCCGGGTCGCTCTATGTAGTTGCTGATGTCGGCGACGGGTATGTCCGCCAGCTTGGCCCCGTTTTCGTAGGCGACGCAGTTGATCAGCATGGGAGTTCCCTCGGTAATTCTGGTGCTGGTGATCCTGCCATAACGGGGGAGGGGGAAAAGCCGGTGGCCAAGGAGGCATCAAAACCGGCGGCAGCCCCGGTTTGCACATCTGGTAACAATACGTGTATAACCTGTCACGACACTGCTGGGCGCCGCCCGGCGCTTGCGAGCCAAGGACTCCGATGATCTTTCGCCAGTGGGGAATTGCGTTGGGTGCGTTGGGCCTGTCGGCCTTGAGCGGTGTATCTGCAGCCGGTGTGCTGGACAAGATCCAGGCCGGTGGCGCGCTGGTGATTGCGCACCGGGAATCGTCGGTTCCCTTCTCCTACATCGACACGCGCAGCGGCAAGCCCGTCGGCTACGCGCTGGATCTGTGCCTTCGCCTGGCCGAGGCGGTGCGCAAGCAGACAGGCAGGAAGGACATGAAGGTGGAGTTCCTGATGGTCACGCCCGCCAATCGCATGGGCGTGATCGAGCAGGGCAAGGCCGACATGGAGTGCGGCTCGACCACGAACAACGCGCAGCGGCGCCAGACCGTGGCGTTCACGGTTCCCCATTTCATCACCGGCGCCCGGATGCTCGTGAAGGCCGAAAGCACCGTCAACGCGATGGAAGATCTCAAGGGGAAAAAGCTGGTTTCCACCAAGGGCACCAGCCCGATGGCCGTGGCCACGCAGGCCAACAGGCAGCGCCTCCTGGGCATCACCATCCTGGAGGCGCCAGATCACGCGAAGGCGCTGGAGATGGTGGAGAAGGGCGAAGCCGACGCGTTCGTGATGGATGACGTGCTTCTCAACGGGCTGGCCGCTGCACGGCCCGATCCACGCGCCCTGAAGGTGGTGGGCAAGTTCCTGACCACCGAACCCCTGGCCATCATGCTGCCGAAGGCCGATGCCGCGTTCAAGAAACTGGTCGATGAAGAGATGAAGCGGCTCATCATCAGCCGCGAAATCCATCCCATCTACGAGAAGTGGTTCCTGCAGCCGATTCCACCCAGCTCCACGAATCTGAACCTGCCGATCAGCTACCTGTTGCGCGACTTCTGGAAGTACCCCACGGCGGACATTCTGCTGTAGACCTGTCTGTGCAGCCGCAGCGTCGCATCGGTCAAGCCGCCAGCGCTTGCTCCCTTGGGCGGGCGGCTGGGGCACCAACCGCTCCCGTCCCCGCCAGCTCCCCCAGCCCGAAATGCCCGCGCAGCGTGCGGCTTTCGTATTCCTCGCGGAACAGGCCGCGCTTGCGCAGCAGCGGCACGACTTCGCTGGTGAACAGCTCGAGCTGCTGGTTGAGTATGGGCGGCATGACGTTGAAGCCGTCGGCTGCGCCGTGCCTGAACCAGTCTTCGATGATGTCGGCCACCTGTTCGGGCGTGCCGGCCACGGCCAGGTGGCCGCGGGCGCCGGCCAGGCGCTTGAGCAGGCCGCGCAGGGTGAGGCCGTCGCGCAGGCTGGTTTCCACGTAGCCCACGGCGCGGCTGCGCGAGGCTTCGACCTTGTCGGGATCGGGGAAGTCGTCGCGCGTGAGCCGGCGGTCCAGCGGCACGGCCGAGAAGTCGTGGCCGCCAAAGCGTGCGGACAGGCGGGCCAGGCCGACCTCGCTGCTGGTCAGGCTGTCGAGCTCTTCCCAGACCTGGCGCGCCTCGTATTCGGTAGAGCCGATGGCGGCGCTGATGCCGGGCAGGATCACGATGTCCTGCGGGCGGCGGCCAAGCTGCTGCGCCTGTCCCTTGATGTCGGCATAGAAGGCCTGGGCCGATTCCCGCGAGCCGTGGGCCGTGAAGATGGCCTCGGCCCATTGCGCGGCAAAGGCGCGGCCGGACTCGGACTGGCCGGCCTGCACGAAGACGGGCCGGCCCTGCGGGCTGCCGGGCACGTTGAGCGGGCCGCGCGTGCGGATGTATTTGCCCTCGAAGTGGACGGGCTGGATCTGCGATGCGTCGAGGAACTGGCCCGCCGTCGTGTCGTCCAGCAGGGCGCTGGCCGGAAAGCTGCGCCACAGCGCATCGACGGCGGACACGAATTCCTCGGCGATGCGGTAGCGGTCGCCGTGGTCCACGTTGTCGGTCAGGCCGAAGTTCAGGCCCGCGTTGGGCGCCCAGGAAGTGACGATGTTCCAGCCCGCCCGTCCCTTGGACAGATGGTCCAGGGAGGCGAACTGGCGCGCCAGCGTATAGGCATGGCTGTAGGTGGTGGAGGCGGTGCCGATCAGGCCGATGCGCTCGGTGCGCAGCGCCAGCGCCGTCAGCAGCACCAGCGGGTCCAGCAGGCCCGAGGTGATCTGCTGGCCGTTCTCGGGCCCGACCAGGCTGTCGGCCAGGAAGACGGCGTCGAATTTGGCGGCCTCGGCGATGCGTGCGGCATCGACGTACAGCTCCAGGTCGGTGAGCGCCTTGCGGTTGGCGCCGGGATGGCGCCAGGCGCCTTCATGGTGGCCGCGCGTCATGAGGAACAGGTTCAGGTGCAGTTGCCGAGGCATGGGAGCAGTCCTTTGTTGTGTGGGTTGTTTCGCGGGCGGGGCCGGCGTCAGGCGATCTCTGTCTCGACGCCCAGGCTGCGCAGCAAGGTGGCGCGCAGCTGCATGAAGGCAGGATGGTCGGGGCGGCGGGGATGGGGCAGGTCCACGGCGTGGTCCTCGGCGATGCGGCCGTCCCTGAGCACCAGGATGCGGTCGGCCAGCAGCAGGGATTCGTCCACGTCGTGCGTGACGAGGATGACCGTGGGCCGTATGCGCTCGACCAGGCGCAGCAGCAGGCCGTGCATGCGCATGCGCGTGAGCGCGTCCAGCGCGCCGAAGGGCTCGTCGGCCAGCAGCACGTGCGGGTCGCGCAGCAGGCTGCGGGCCAGCGATGCACGCTGCTTCTGGCCGCCCGACAGCGTGGCGGGCCAGGCGCCAGCCTTGTCCTGCAGGCCCACGTCGGCCAGGATCTGTTCGGCTGCAGGCCGCACGGCGCGGGCGTCCAGCCCCAGCGTGAGGTTGTCCAGCACCGACAGCCAGGGCAGCAGGCGCGCGTCCTGGAACAGCACGGACACATTGCCCAGCGCACTGGCCGCGCCGCTGGACTGCGCATGGCCGTCCAGCCCGGCGAGCGCGCGCAGCAAGGTGGTCTTGCCCGAGCCGGACTCGCCCAGCAGGGCCACGAACTGGCCCGGGGCAATGTCCAGGTCGATGGCGTCCAGCACGTTCTTGCCGCCAAAGCTGCGCGTGAAGCGCTGCAGCCGCACGGCGCCCGGGGTGGGGTGATGGTTCATGATCCCAGCGACCTCCGGTAGGACAGCACATGCGCCTCGATGCGGCGCACCACGGCGTCGGACAGCAGGCCCAGCAGGGCGTAGATGAGGATGCCTACCACGATCACATCGGTCTGCCCCCAGTCGCGGGCGCGGTTCATGAGGTAGCCGATGCCGGTCTGGGTGTTGATCAGCTCCAGCACCACCAGCGCCGTCCAGCACAGCGACACGGCAATGCGCAGGCCCACGAAGAAGCCCGGCAGCGCGCCCGGCAGCGCCACCTTGCGGATGAATTCGGCGCGCGACAGGCCCAGGGTCTGGGCCAGCTCCACATGGCCGATATCGATGCCGCGCAGGGCCGCGTGGGTGTTGATGTAGACGGGCACCAGCACGGCCGTGAAGATCAGGAAGATCTTCATGGACTCGCCAATGCCCAGCCAGATGATGGCCAGGGGAATCAGCGCCAGCGTGGGCACGGCGCGCTTGATCTGCACCAGGCCGTCGAGCAGGGCCTCGCCCGTGCGCGTCAGGCCCGAGGCCAGGGCCAGCAGCACGCCGGCCACTACGCCCAGCAGCAACCCGCTGTAGGCACGGCCTGCCGATGCCAGCAGGTGGGGCAGCAGGCTGCCGTCGGCCACCATGCCGTAGCCGGCGACCAGGGCTTGCGAGGGCGCGGTCAGCGTCTCGGGTGAGAGCCAGCCCAGGCGCGAGGCCGCCTCCCACAGCACCAGCAGCAGGCCGGGGCCCACCAGCAGCGCGCCCTGCGACAGGCGCGCGGGCACCAGTTGCACGGCGGCCCGGGTGGCGGGCGCGGATTGAGCAGTGGCTGCGGTGGCCGGTGCCAGACCGGCCGCGTTGATGTCCAGTTGCGCTTGCGTCATCGTGTGTCTTCTGGCCGGTTCATCGGTTGGCCACGATCACGCGGTCGTAGGTGGACACGAAGGAGCCGGCCGCATCCAGCCGCTGCGGCAGGCTGCCCGCGGCGTGCAGGATGTCGATCAGCTTCTGGTGGTGGGGCTGCGCCTCGGCGGCCGTCTGGAACAGCAGGTCGGACTGCGATGCCAGGATGGCCGCTGTGCTCTCCGCATCGATGCGCTGGAACTGCGTGTAGTAGTGGCGGCCCCATTCCTGCTCGTGGCCATTGCTCCACTTGCCCGCGCGCACGAAGGCGCCCAGGAAATCGACGATGGCCTGGGACTTGGCCGGATCGGCCAGCACATCGGGCCGGGCATAGAGGTACGAGGTGGCGGGCAGCAGCGCGCGCTCCTGCGGATCGGGCACGGGCCGCGCGCCGATCTGCTTGCCCAGGCGCGTGACATGGGGCTCCATGAGCACGGCCACGTCCACGGCCTTGGCGCGCAGCGCGTCGTTGAGTTCGGCCACGCGCAGGTTGACCAGCTTCACGTCGGCCAGCGTCAGGCCCGCGCGTGTCAATGCCTCGATCAGGAAGACCTGGCGGCCCGAACCTTCCACATAGCTCAGGCGCTTGCCGCGCAGGTCGGCCAGGCGCTCTATGCCTGCATCGGCACGCTGCACCAGGCGGTACTGGGCGCGCTCGCGCGTGAAGGTGGCGATGATGGGCAGCTGCACACCGGCGGCGCGCGCCTGGATGGGCGGCGTGTCGCCCACATAGGCAATGTCCAGCGCGCCTGCGCGCATGGCCTCGAAGATGGCCGGGCCGCCCGCGAAGTTGGGCAGCTCCAGCTGGAAGCCCAGGCGCTTGCGCTCACCGCTGGCATCCAGCAGGTGGCGCAGCAGCTCGCTCTGGTCGGCGACGACCAATCGGGTCCGGGGATCCGCCGCAGCCCGCGCGGCGTGGGTGGAAGCCAGGGCGGCAGCGGCCAGCACAGAAGGGCCGGCCAGCAGGAAACGACGCTTGTTCACGCGCTCCATCCTCAAAAGATTGCAATGGGATGGATGCTAGTTAGCGTGCTTCAGTTGTGAAAATACCGATTCCGTATTTGCAAACGCATGCATGCGCACATGCCGCGCACATGCCGCGCACATGCCGCGCACATGCCGCGCAAATTCCGCGTACATGCCGCACACATGGGCGCGGCATGCAAGAGGCTCAGCCGAAGACCGGGCGCATGAAGCTGCGCTCGTAGCTGAGGATGCAGCGCGTGTCCTCCGCGTAGCGGAAGGCGGCCTGGCATTCGGGGTCCTGCATGGACTTGATGCGGTACTCCTCGTACAGCGCCATGCTGGGGAAGCTGAACATGGCCAGCGCCACATTGTTGGCACCTTCGGACGGCAGGAAGTAGCCGTGGTGCTTGCCGCCGAATCTCTCGACCAGCGGAATCCAGGTCTTGCCGTAGTGCTCGAATTCCTTGGCCTTGAACGGGTCGATGATGTAGCGCAGGTAGCAGGTGATCATGTCTGAAAAGAAGGGAAGCGAAGCCTAGAGTTTGAACGATGCCGTCAGGCGCGAGAGCTTCTCGGACTCGGCCTGCAGCACTTGTGTCGCGGCCGAGGACTGCTCCACCAGCGCGGCGTTCTGCTGGGTCACGCGGTCCATGTCGGTCACGGCATGGCCCACCTGCTCGATGCCGCTGCTTTGCTCGCGGCTGGCCGAGGCGATCTCGGTCACGATGCCTGTGATGTTGCGCACCGTGGTGACCACTTCGCGCATGGTCTGCCCGGCCTGGTCCACCAGGGTGGCGCCGGCATCCACACGCTCCACCGAGGCCTGGATCAGCGTCTTGATCTCGCGCGCGGCCGAGGCGCTGCGCTGCGCCAGGGTGCGCACCTCGCCCGCCACGACCGCGAAGCCGCGCCCCTGGTCGCCAGCGCGCGCAGCCTCCACGGCCGCGTTGAGCGCGAGGATGTTGGTCTGGAAGGCGATGCCGTCGATCACGCCGATGATGTCCACCACGCGGCGCGACGAGGTATTGATCTCGCCCATCGTGCTCACCACCTGGTCCACCACGGCGCCGCCGCGCTCGGCCACCGAGCAGGCGCCCGAGGCGATCTGGCTTGCCTGCTGCGCGTTTTCCGCGTTCTGGTGCACGGTGGCGGTCAACTGCTCCATGGACGCCGCCGTTTCCTCCAGCGAACTGGCCTGCTGCTCCGTGCGCTGCGACAGGTCCAGGCTGCCCGTGGCGATCTCTCCGGCCGAGCGGTGGATGATGCCCGCCGTGTCATGGATGCGCGTCACCAGTTGGCGCAGCTGCTCGCTCATGCGCTGCACCGCCGCGATCACGCTGCCTTCCGGTGCGTGCGATGCCCCCTCCAGCCCGGTTTGCGACAGATCCCCGGCGGCGATGCGGTTGGCGATCTCCGCCGCCACGGCCGGCTCTCCGCCGATGGCATGGAGCACGCTGCGCGTGGCCATCCAGGCAATCAACGACAGCAGTGCGCCCAGCACCGCCAGCGCCGCCACCGACTTGATGATGGTGGCGATGAAGGCCTGCTGGATGTCGTCCACATAGTCGCCCGCGATCAGGTCCCAGTTCCAGGAGGTGGATCGCTTGGCATAGGCCAGCTTCTCGCTGGGCTCCTTCGCGCCGGGACGGGGCCACCAGTAGGTGAGGTAGCCGTTGCCCTGGGCCGAAGCGCCCACCGCGGCAATGCTGCGGTAGAGGTAGCTGCCCTTGGCATCCTGGAAGCCGGCCATGTTCTTGCCGTTGATGCCCGGGCTGGCCGGGTTGTTCAGCACCACGGAATCCGTCGTGATGCTGGTGATGTAGCCCGCACCACCGGCATAGCGCAGCTGGCCCACGCGGGCAATGGCCGTGGCCTTGGCGTCTTCTTCAGGCAGCTTGCCGGCCTTGGCCTCTGCCGCAATGGCGGCAATCAGGCTGTCTGCCGAATCGACAAAGTCCCGCAGCGCCTGCTGCCGGGCCTCATAGGCCTTGCTGCGTGCCTGGTAGGCGTTGAACAGGGTCAGCGCAAGCAGCGCCAGCAGGCAGAAAACCAGCGGAGCCAGCAGTTTCTGGCGAAGGGACAGGGCAGGCATGGAAGCGGGTTCGAAGAAGAGGCAGGGACGCCGTGAATGCTACAGAAACTTCTTCTTTGGTTTCATGTGTGTACAAATTTTTCCGCGCTCGCACAGTGCCGGCGCGGCCCCGTTTCTGCGGAACCTGTCCTGCCGCTGCCAACCACGGCACCAGCGCGTGCACCGCACTGCCAGGCTTGCGGTCCATCACAAGGGAGAATCACCCCATGCAAGAAACTCCGCCCCCCGCCGCCCAGCCCCGCAATCCGCTGCACGGCGTCACGCTCGAAGCCATCGTCCGTGCCCTGGAGGCCCGCTATGGCTGGCCCGCCCTGGCACGGCAGGTCCCGGTGCGCTGCTTCACGCTGGACCCCAGCGTCAGCTCCAGCCTCAAATTCCTGCGCAAGACGCCCTGGGCGCGCGAGAAGGTGGAAGCGCTCTATCTGGACATGCTGCGCAAGGACAGGCGCAGGCCCGGGCCAGCGGACTGAGCTTCGCCGGCCGACACCTGGCCGACAACCGGCCCGCAACCGGCTCACATCACGCGCACGCCCAGCCCGCCCACCAGCTCGGCAGCCTGCTCATGCGAGATCAGGCTGCCCTTGAAATGCTGGCTGAGCGAGGCAATCGTCAAGCCGCGCAAGTCCGCCGAGCGCAGGTCCGCGCCATCGAACCGGGCATTCTTGAGATGGGCATCGCGCAGGCTTGCCTTGTGGAAAACGGCATCGCGGAAGTCGCAGCCGGCCAGATCGGCATCGCTGAAGTTCAGGCCCTCCAGCGTTTTCTTGCGGAAGGACATGCCGCGCAGATCGGCACCAATCAGCAGGGACTCATGAAAATCAATGCCCAGGGTTTGCGCACCGCCAAACCTGGCGCCGGTCAGCTTGACTTCAAGAAAGCGCGCTGAGGCCAGCTTGGCCAATTCCCAGTTGGTGTTGTTCAGGTCGCTCTGGCAAAACAGGGCGTCCGTCAGGTTTGCCAGCCGAAAATCGGCGCGGCCCGCCTTGCAATGCAGCCAGCGGGTGCCGGCCAGTTGGCAGCTTTCAAAGCAGGTGTCGGCAAAACTGCACTCCACAAATTGCGCGCCCTGCAAATCGAGTTGATAGAGATTCAATCCATCGAATTCGCATTGCTCGAAAAACAGGCCATGAGAGGCTTCTTGTTTCAATAGCTCCGATAGACTGTCCTGATCAAAAATCTGATTGACGATGGTTTTTGTGGAAGGCGTTGTTTGCATGGTCAAGATCAGGCATGGCGTATTTCAGAAAGGCTGGGCAGTGTATGGTCTTGCCGCGCCCAGGTGTGAAATGCCCTTGGGATTTTCCAAGGGCATGTATTGCGCAGTTTGACGGATGAAAAAACCTGTGAGCACACGGGTTGCAGGCTGCTTCCGGCGCCGGTCCCGCCCTCCAGGAAGGGGCGGAACCGGCGTGCCCACGTTCCCCATGGCTGCGTACCGGGAGCTTGCTGACCGGGGGGGCTTGCTGACCAGGTGGCGGCTTGGCGGACATGCATCTGTCGAAAAACCCTTACAGGAAGATGCCATTTGATATTACAAAATGTGTCTCTCGTGGCGAGGGCATCAGTGAATAATCTGCAAAAAAACATGGTTGGCACGCCAGCTGTATTTTCACGAATGCATTTCTCTGGCAGCCTCGACGAATAATTTGTTTGAAATCCAGCAAATATCTATGACCGGAATTATCCAGCAAACACTCCAAAATGATATTGATGGCTTGGTCCAGGATTGGATGGCCCAAGCCAGCGTGGGAGACTCCACGCTTGGGAAGAATGCTGAAAAAGAAGCGCGCGGGATTATCAACGCCATTGTGGGCGGCTTCGCTTCCGGCGCCGATCCGCAAAGGTTTTCGGACGAAGGCTGGAATCCCGCGCGGCGCCTGCTGGCCGAGCTGTCCCGCACCCGCGCCGCCCAGGGCCAGCGTGCCGGTGAGACCAGCCAGTTCATCCTGTCGCTGAAAAAGCCGCTGTTCGCGCACATCCAGCGCGGGCTGTCGGGCGATCCTGCCGCAGCCATCCAGGAAATCTGGCGGGCCACCTTGCTGGTGGACAACATGGCCCAGCACACGGTCAGCAGCTTCCAGCAGGCACGCGAGGAGATCATCATCCGCCAGCAGGAAGAATTGCTGGAGCTGTCCACCCCCGTCGTCAAGCTGTGGGAGGGGGTGCTGGCCATTCCGCTGATCGGCACGCTGGACAGCAACCGCACCCAGGTGGTGATGGAGTCCCTGCTGCAAAGCCTGGTGTCGACCGAGTCGGAGCTGGCCATCATCGACATCACCGGCGTGCCCACGGTGGACACGCTGGTGGCCCAGCACCTGCTGCGCACCGTGACGGCCATTCGCCTGATGGGCGCGGACTGCATCATCAGCGGCATCCGGCCCCAGATTGCCCAGACCATCGTGCACCTGGGCATCGACATGCGCGACATCACCACCAAGGCCACGCTGGCCGAGGCGCTCAAGCTGGCCATGGGCAAGACCGGCTGGCGCATCACCCGCCAGGCACAGGAGTGAGCCATCCATGGACCGCATTCCAATCCTGCGCATGGGCGATGTGCTGCTGGTTTCCATCCAGATCGACATGCAGGACCAGACGGCGCTGGCGCTCCAGGACGACCTGGCCGAGCGCATCGCCAGCACGGGCGCCAGCGGCGTCATGATCGATATCTCGGCGCTGGAGGTGGTGGACTCCTTCGTCGGGCGCATGCTGGTGACCATCTCGGGCATTGCCCGCATCCTGTCTGCCGCCACCGTCGTGGTGGGCATGCAGCCTGCCGTTGCAATCACCCTGGTGGAGTTGGGCCTGTCCCTTGGCGGGGTCAGGACCGCGATGACCGTCGAGAGGGGAATGGCCCTTTTGCGGGCCCAGCAGTCGGGAGCCACCCTTGGAACATGATCGCAGTGGCCAAATGCCGTTACACAACGAGCAGCAGATTGTTGCCACGCGCCAAACGGTGCGCTCGCTTTGCCAGATGCTGAAGTTCTCGCTGGTCGATCAGACAAAGATGATTACCGCTGCAAGCGAGCTGTCCCGCAATACGCTGATTCATGGAAAAGGTGGCCACATGAACTGGGCCATCATCGAAGTCAACGGCAAACAGGCCTTGCAATTGGTCTTTGAAGACACCGGGCCCGGAATCAAGGATCTGAAAATGGCCATGACCGATGGTTTCACCACCGGCATGGGAATGGGCCTGGGCCTGCCGGGAAGCAAGCGGCTGGTGAATGATTTCAAGATAGAAACCGAGCTGGGCCAGGGCACACGAGTGAGTATCACCAAGTGGAAGTAATCCGGGGCTGGACCCATCGTTCATTTCCAATAGGCGATGCGAGCCGTGTGGGTGAGGTCAGGCGCCATGTGGTTGCACTGGCCTCAGACATGGGTTGGGGTGAGGAGGACATGGGCCGCTCGGGGCTGGTGGCGACCGAGTTGGCCACCAACCTGGTGCGGCATGCCCGGGACGCTGAGATCTGGATAGCCGCGCGGCCGCCCCTGCATGACATTGAGATCATCTGCGTCGATCGCGGCCCGGGCATCGAGGACATCGCCACTGCCATGCAGGACGGGGTGAGCACCGGCTCGGGCTCGCCGGGCACGGGCCTGGGTGCCATCTCCAGGCTGGCCGACGATTTCTTTGTCGTCTCCGCAGCCACCGGCACGGTGAGCCTGGCGCGGCTGCGCCAAGGCCGCAGGGCGCCGTCGGCGCTGTCGCTGCGCATGGGCGCCGTTTGCCTGGCCGTTGCGCCCGAGACCATCAGCGGCGACGCCTGGGCGCTCAGGTCGGGCGCGGGACTGGCCGAGGTGCTGGTGGTCGATGGCCTGGGCCATGGACCGCTGGCGGGCGAGGCGGCCCGGGCGGCGGTCGATGTCTTCGCGTCGCAGAACGCGAACGGGAGCGGGAGCGGGAACGAGAGCGGCGCTGCCGATGCCGCCATGCCGCTGGGGGAGTTCGTGGCCCAGGCCCATGCAGCGCTGCGCGGCACGCGCGGGGCGGCCCTGTTGGCGGTGCGCTTCGGTGCACAGGCCGTGCACAGCTGCGGTGCGGGAAACATCAGTGGCAGGCTTTTCAATGGCGTGGCCAGCCTTTCCCTGAGCAGCCAGCACGGCACGGCAGGTGTACAGATCTCGCGGCCCAGGGTGGCCGACTGCTCCAGCCTTGACCATGGCGTTCTGGTGCTGCACTCCGACGGCGTGTCTGCCCGCTGGAAGCATGAGGACTATGCGGGCCTGCTGGGCAGGGACGCCGGCCTGCTGGCCGCCTGCCTTCTCTGGCACAACACCCGCAGCAGGGATGACGCCACCGTGGTCGTCCTCAAGGCCGAGGAAGAGCAATGAACGAAGACGATCTCAAAGCTGAACTGGAACTGTGCCGCGCCGAGGTCAGGTCCTTGCGCGAGGAGCTGGACGAGACCAATCGCGGCGTGGTCGCGCTCTACGGCGAGCTGGATGCGCAGGCCGAGAAGCTGCGCAAGGCCACCGAGCTCAAGAGCCATTTCCTTTCCTACATGAGCCATGAGTTCCGCACGCCCATAGGCGCCATCCGCAGCAACGCGCGCCTGCTGCTGGACCATGTGGATGGACCGCTCACCACCGAGCAGACCCGGCAGGTCGGCTTCATCCAGGAAACCGCCGCCGAGTTTTCCGAGATGGTCAACGACCTGCTCGACCTGGCCAAGATCGAGGCGGGCCGCCTGGAAATCTCGCCGGGCTGGTTCGAGATGATGGATTTGTTTGCCGCCTTGCGCGGCATGTTCAAGGCCATGGCGGACAACGTGGAGTTGAGCCTGGTGTTCGAAGAGCCCGGCGATCTGCCGCGCTTCTACACCGACAACCGCAAGCTCTCGCAGATCCTCAGAAACTTCATCTCCAACGCGCTGAAATTCACCCCGCAGGGTGAGATCAAGGTATCGGCAGAACTGGTGGGAGACATGCTGGTGAAATTCTCGGTGGCGGATACCGGCATAGGAATCGCCTCGGAATTCCACGACGCGATTTTCAATGACTTCACCCAGGTCGATTCACCCATCCAGAAGCGCCTGCGGGGCACGGGCCTGGGCCTGGCCCTGTCCAAGCAGCTGGCACAGCTTCTGGGAGGCTGGGTGGAAGTGCAAAGCGCCCTGGGCGAAGGGTCCACTTTTTCCGTGATCGTTCCCGCGCATCTTCCGGTCGATACCAAGGATCTCAAGGCCTGATACGGGCAAGCCGGTCTTCATGCCATCAAAAACAACAGGAACATCATGCCCAAGAACACGACTGGAATGATTCTTCCCTCATTCGACCGAAGCCTGCACACGATTCTTGTCGTTGACGACAATCCTGCCACGCGCTATTCCACGGCACGGGTCATCAGGGCGGCAGGATTCCAGACGGTCGAGGCGGAAACCGGGGAAAAGGCGATTGCCCTGTCGGAGACCGGCGTGGCAGCCGTGGTGCTGGATGTGCACTTGCCCGATATCTCGGGCTTTGACGTATGCCGCACCATCCGCGGTGCGCGGCATACCAGCCTGATTCCCGTGGTGCACCTGTCGGCCGAGTATGTGAAAAGCAACCACCAGGTGGCGGGCCTCAACGCCGGGGCCGACGCCTACATGGTGCACCCCGTGGAGCCGCAGCTGCTGATTGCCACGCTGCATGCCCTGATCCGCGCACGCCTGGCCGAAGACGGGCTGCGCCGCAGCGAGTCACGCTTTCGCGCCATCTATGACCAGGCGCCGGCGGCCATGATGCTGGTCAGCGCCGGCGGCCTGATCAGCGATGCCAACTCCCAGGCGCAGGCACTGCTGCAGCGCGGCATTGACGACCTGGCGGGCAAGCCGCTGGCCGGCTTTGTTCCGCAGGCCGTTCGGGAAAAAGCTGCGCAGCAATTGGCCGAAGACCCCGAAAAGTCCTGGCGCGGCGAGTTCCCCATCCTCCCGGCAGACGGGCAGGAGCGCCTGATCTCCTGGAAGTTCTCCGATCCCATCGAGCCCGGCATCCGCCTGGCCGTGGCCCAGGACCTGACGGAGTCCCTGGAGTTCGAGAGGCAGCGCCAGCAGATGCTGGAGCAGGAGCAGGCGGCGCGCGTGGCCGCAGAGCGCATCAGCCGCACCAAGGATGATTTTGTCGCCGTGCTCTCGCATGAGCTGCGCACGCCGCTGTCCCTGCTCAACGGGGGCACGCATTTGCTCAAGCGCGCCAACCTCAGCGAGGCCATGCTCAAGAAGGGCATAGATGCCATCGAGAAAGGCGTGAAGGCACAAAGCCGCATCATTGCGGACATTCTGGATATCTCGCGCCTGACGACGGGAAAACTCAATCTGCACCGCGAGGAGGTCAATGTCTGCTCATTGGCCGTGCAAAGCCTGGAGCCCTTGCGCGACAGCGCAGCAGACAAGAACATCACCCTGCAGTTCGAGGCGCCGTCCGATGAAATCATGGCGTGGATCGATGTCACGCGATTCCAGCAAATCCTGTGGAACCTGGTCTCCAACGCCATCAAGTTCTCCAATGCGCGCAGCGTGGTGAAGGTGGGCCTTGAAATCAGTGACGAAAGCCTGGTGATGAGCGTGGCGGACGAGGGCGTGGGCATCGCGCCTGAGTTTCTTCCCCATGTCTTCGAGCGCTTCTCGCAGGCCTCCGCCCCCGCCACCCGTGGGCATTCCGGCCTGGGATTGGGGCTGTCCATCGTCAAGCACCTGGTGGAGCTGCATGGGGGCACCGTGCGAGCCCACAGCGAAGGCGTGGGTCGCGGAGTCACCATGCTGGTGGAGATTCCGTTGCATGACGGCAGCTCTTTGCAGGCCGACCCCCTGAGCGCTCATCTTGAAAATGGCGAGACCCTGAAGGGCAGGGACATCGTCATCGTTGAAGACAATGCGGACACCAGCGAAATGCTGAGGGTGGTCCTGACCGACCAGGGCGCCATCGTCAGGAGTGCCGAGAACTTTGACGAGGCCATGGCCCTGGTGCATGC
Organism: Delftia sp. UME58; assembly: GCF_014170385.1. Lineage (NCBI taxonomy): Bacteria > Pseudomonadati > Pseudomonadota > Betaproteobacteria > Burkholderiales > Comamonadaceae > Delftia > Delftia sp. UME58. Next base: position 26,203 of record NZ_LZZV01000115.1, on the reverse strand, counting down.
GCAGTGGCCCAGCCTCATCGTCAGCGACATAGGGCTGCCGGGCAAGGACGGCTTCCAGCTGGTCAAGGCCCTGCGCGAAGCGGAGGCCGCGCACTTTGGCGGCTCCCGACAGGTGAAGATCGTCGCGCTCAGCGCCTTTGCCCGGGAGCAGGACCGCGCCCAGGCGCTGCAGGCAGGCTTTGACCACTATCTGGAAAAGCCGCTGCAGCCGCACCTCCTCATCCGGGTGCTGCTGGAGCAGGGCTGATGGTCTGGCCCAGCGCCTGGGCCAGGAACTCGGCCGTGACGCGCACCCGGGCCGTGCGCTGCAGATCGGGGTGCATGACCTGCCAGACCTCGTAGTCGTCCGAGCGCTGGCGCTGGGGCCAGATGCGCAGCAGGCCTTCGCGCTCGCCCATGCTCACGGGCATTTCGCCCAGGCCGATGCCGGCCGCCACGGCCTTGCGCACCAGCAGGCTGGAGTTGGCGGCCATGGCGATCCGGGCCTGGCGCGCGGGCACATCGACCATGGTGGGAACGGGCCGCTGTTCCAGGAAGGGGCCATAGACCACGAGGTGGTGGCCGCGCAACTCGTCCTCTGCCGACGGCTGGCCAAAGCGCGCCACATAGGCTGCGCTCGCAAACAGTCCCACGGGCCAGGCGACCACGCGGCGCACCACCAGCTCGGGTGCCTCGGGGCGAACGTTGCGAAACGCGATATCGGCCTGGCGGCGGCCCAGGTTCAGCATGTGCGTGGATACCTCCAGATCCACGCGGATGCCGGGCCAGCGCTGCTGCAGGCGCTCGATGGCGGGCAGCAGGAATTCGGTGGCGATCGAATCGGTGCTGGTCACGCGCACCAGGCCGGCCGGGCTGTCGTCCAACCCCTCGATGCGCGTGCGCAGGTCCAGCGCCGCGCCTTCCATGCGCCGCGCGGCGCCCAGCGCCGCCTCGCCGGCGGCGGTGAGCAGGTAGCCATCCCTGGCGCGCAAAAACAGCTTGCTGCCCAGCTCGGCCTCCAGCGCGTTCAGGCGCCGGCCCACGGTGGCCTGGTCCACGCCCAGGCTGCGCGCGGCGGCGCGCAGGGAGGGCGTGCGCGTCAGCGCGAGGAAGATGCGGGTGTCATCCCAGTTCATGGCGGTTTTGGTGATGCAGATTTGCAGCACTGTAGAGCGAAATCGCTGCGTTTGAGCGGCTTGGAGCAGTCGTAAGCTTTGGGTATCGGACCTTCAACCCTTTTTTTGAACACCCATTGCGCAATGAAAGACAGCACAAGCATGCAAGCCATTGTTTTCGACGACTTCGGCGGCCCCGAAGTGCTCGTGGCCCGCGACGTGGCCCGGCCCCAAGTCCGGCCCCATGACCTTCTGGTGCGCAACGCCGCGATTGGCGTGAACCGTGCCGATGTATCCCACCGCAAGGGCGCCTATGGCCGCGCCCACTTTGGCGAATCCGACCTCATGGGCCTGGAGATCGCCGGCACCGTGGTGGAGGTGGGCGCGCAGGTGCAGGGCTTTGCCGTGGGCGACCGCGTCATGGGCATCGTGGGCGGCGGCGCCTATGCCGAGCTGTCGCGCATCGACCACCGCATGGCCATGCATGTGCCCGAGGGCCTGTCGCTGACCGACGCCGGCGCGGTGGCCGAAGTCTTCGTCACCGCGCATGAGGCGCTGTTCCACCTGGCCAGCCTGCAGCCCGGCGAATCGGTGCTGATCCACGCGGCGGGCAGCGGCGTGGGCTCGGCAGCCGTGCAACTGGCGCATGCGGCCGGCGCGCGCGTGTTTGCCACGGCCAGCGGCGACAAGCGGGACGCCGTCACGGGCCTTGGCGCCGACGTGTTCATCGACTACCGCAGCGAAGACTTCCAGGCCGTGGTGGCCGACAGGACGGGCGGCAAGGGCGTGGACGTGGTGGTCGATTTCATTGGCGCCCCCTACCTGGAGCGCAATATGCGCTCGCTGGGCATGGGCGGGCGCATGGTCTGCGTGGGCCTGCTGGGCGGCGCGCTGGCGGCGGCCGTGCCCATGGATGTGCTGCTGTACAAGCACCTGCGGATCTTCGGGACGGTGATGAAGTCGCGCCCGCCCGAAGTCAAGCAGGCCATGGTCCAGCGCTTCGCCCAGCGCTGGCTGCCCGCGCTGGCGGCCGGCACCATCCGTCCGGTGATCGACAGCACCTACCCGCTGGCCGAGGCCGCGCAGGCACACCGGCGCATGGAATCGGGCCAGAGCGTGGGCAAGCTGCTGCTGATCCCTGGGCAGCCCGGGCAGTAAGGCGCCTGCCAGGGCGCGCATCCCCCGGGCAGGAATCCTCAAGTTCTGCAATATTCCAAGTCTCCGGATGCGCGCAGCCCTGCGCGCATCCAGTCTCTCAACCAGGAGCGATGACCCCGGCTGCCTCGCGCGCCGACATCGAGCCGCCTCTCCAGGAGATATCCATGATTGTTGAAATTGCCGAACTGAGGGTCGATCCCGCCAGGCACGAGGAATTCGGTCAGGCCCTGACCCAGGCCGTGGCCGACGTGCTGTCCAAGGCCGGTGGATACCGTGGGCACAGCATTCTTGCCTGCATGGAAACGCCCGGCCGCTACGTGCTGCAGGTGAACTGGGAGACCCTGGAAGACCACACCGTGGGCTTTCGCGAGTCACCCGCCTTCGCGCAGTGGCGCGCCATCATCGGCCCGTACTTCGCGCAGGCACCGCATGTGGAGCATTTCGTGGTGAGGGATGCGCGGGCGAACTGAGCCTGGCATCTGCGGCCGCGCCGCCCGCCCTTCGTGGGCGTGGCGGGCGTGGCCGGCGCTGGGGACGGGCTTGCATTCGCCTCATCCTCTTGCATACGCAGCGTTTCAGGGCTGGTATGGCACATCGGCAGCAATGTATTGATTTGATAACTGTTGATAAATGCGCTAGGCTTTGTTGCAGTTTCCAACCCCACGAGGAGGGCGCAGCATGATTTCTGCAGATTTGGGCAAGCAACTCGAAGGCTATGTCCAGCAGCTTGTCGACACCGGGCGGTACGGATCCAAGAGCGAAGTATTGCGTGAGGGGGTTCGGCTGGTGCAGGACAGGGAAACCAAGCTGACTGCGCTCGACGCGTCCATCAGGCGCGGATTGGCTGATGCGGACGCGGGGCGCACAAAGCCAGCTGGCGCTGTGTTCGACAGACTGGAAGCCAAATACCGCGCAATGACCGAACGGGCCGAAAAGAACAACCAGTCCGCATGATTGTTGAATTCACGGGCAATGCGGAATGCGACCTGGAGCACATCGCTGACTACATAGCTCAGGACAATCCGCGCCGCGCACTGTCATTCGTGCAGGAGTTGCGTGACAAGTGCGAAGCCCTGGCACGCAGGCCATTCGCTTTTCCGCTGGTACCCCGGTATGAAGGCCACGGCATTCGTCGGCGCGTGCATGGCAACTATCTGATCTTCTACCGCGTGGCCGAGCAAGAAGAGCGGACCATCATTCTTCACATCCTGCACGGCGCAATGGACTACGCCGCTGTTTTGTTCGAAGAGGGTGAGTAGCAGCGGGCCGGCCCGTGCGAGCAAGGGCTGCGCACGCACTCAGCCCAGCTTGTGCCGTGTCCTGAGCAGTCCCACACCCAGCGCGATGAAGGTGCCGCCCACGATGCGGTTGAACAGCTTGGCGTGCGCCACCAGGTGGCCCTTGATCAGGGAGATGAGCAGCACGTAGCAGGCGTGCGAGATCAGGGCGCAGACCGCGAAGGTGGTGGTCAGCACCAGGTACTGCGTGAGCAGCGGCTCGCCCGGGACGACAAACTGGGGAAACAGCGCCGAGAAGAACAGGATGGCCTTGGGATTGGTCAGCGACACGCCCATGCCCTGTGCCACCAGTTGCCAGTTCCTGCGCTCGCGCCGCTGGGTGGGGGCCAGGCCCGCATCGCTGCCCAGCAAGCCGTCCTTGCTGCGCCAGCGCTTGACGCCCAGCCAGATCAGGTACATGGCGCCCGCCACCTTCATGGCCAGAAATGCATGGGCCGACATGGCGAGGATGGTCCCCATGCCGATCATCGCCAGCCCGGACACCACAAAGATGCCGACCGAGCTGCCCAGCGAACTCAGTGCCGTTCGCCTTGCACCCACGTCCACCGAGTTGGAGATGGCCAGCAACACGGCGGGGCCGGGGGTGAAGCACATCAACAGCGAGACGCCGCAGAAAACAAGCCAGTGGGCGATGGTCATGATCGGGGGGAGGTCGGTGGGGGAAGACAGCCGACATTCTCGGGCAATTGGGGGGTCTTCGCGGCCTTGGCATTGCCAATGGCACCGGTCCGTGCAAACAGCTGCATGGCCCAGCCCGCGCAGGCCGCCGCACAGGCCCAGACCAGCCCCCAGCCCTGGGCCGACAGCAGATGCGGTATGGCCAGGGGCACCAGAAAGCAGACCGCGAACACGGAGGTATTGGCCATGCCCAGCGCCGTGCCTGCGCGGGCTGCACCGGCCAGCCCGGCCAGCTGCGTGTAGGCCACGCCATGCCAGGCGGACACGCAGATGCCGCAGATGCCCAGCATCACCATGAGAGCCACACCCATCGCAGCAGAACCGGCCGGGTGGCCGGACCAGCTCAGGACCGCAAGGCCTGCGAACAGCACCAGGGTGAGCTGGCAGCAGGCGCGCAGAAAGGCAGGCCTGTTCCGGTGCCTGTCGGTCCAGCGGCCGCTCCAGATCCGCAAGGCCATGGAAACCAGTTGCACGACCGACATGAGGGCCGCCGCCGCGCCCAGCCCCAACTGGGCATAGTCATGCAGGAATACCGTACCGAAGGACAGCACGGCGAACTGCGGGGCGCACAGGATGCCGATGCCGGCGGCCATGCGCCAGGCCTGCAGATCGCGCAATGGGCCGGGCGTGGTGGTTGCGGCGCGGTCCGGCGCGGCGGCCTTGCTTCGAAGCGGTGACTGCGGCGGCTCCTGAATCCACAGCGCGGCGAATGCGGCAGCCCCAAGGCACAGCGCAGCCAGCACGCCATAGACGGCGGCAAAGCCTGCATGCGTGGCCAGGCTGGTCAGCAAGGGCGCGCCGATGGCGCCACCCAGCGGCACGGCGGTCTGGCGGATGCTCATGGCCAGGCCGCGCTCGCCTTCGGCAAACCAGCCCATGACTGCCCGGCCGCTGGCACCGTTCACGCTGCCGCCCAGCAGCCCCACCAGCACCAGGCCGCCAGCCAGCAAGCCAAACGGCGGGACATGGGCCGGCGATGGCGAAGCCCATAGCGCCATGGCCACCAGGGCCACGGCCGTGCCGCACAGGCCGAGCAGCAGCACCGGCCGGTCACCCCAGCGGTCCGTCAGCAATCCCCAGGGCAATTCACTGAGCGCAATGCCCAGGCCCATCAGCCCCAGCGCCAGGCCCAGCGTCCGGGTGTCCAGCTGGTAGCCCGAACGCATGAGGATGGCCGTCATGGGAATCCCGCTGAAAGCCACGGAAAACGCGGCATTGGCGATGACGCCTGCCGCCAGCACCTTCCAACGGTGGCTGGGCGGGGAGGGCAAGGGCAGGGGGCCTGGATCGGCGCTGGGTGCAGGAGAAGAGGAGGTCATGGGCGGCAGTATGTTGGGCCTCAACCATCCTGAAAATCACATAATTTCGCATCTACAATCCATTTTTTCAGCACGATTGGGGCTTGGCAATGACACGCGTTCTCTATGACCTGGATGTGCTGCGCACCTTTTGTACCGGCGTCGAACTGGGCAGCTTTGCCCGGGCGGCGGACCGGCTGGGCCGCTCCACATCGGCCGTCAGTGCCCAGCTCAAAAAGCTGGAGTCCCAGTGCGGCACGCCCTTGCTGCGCAAGTCCGGCCGGGGGCTGGTGCTGACGGAGGCGGGGGAAACCTTGCGCGGCTACGCGCTGCGCCTGCTGGAGCTCAACGACCGCGCCGTGGCGGCCGTGCGCGGCAGCGAGCTGCGCGGCCTGGTGCGCCTGGGCCTGCAGGAAGACTTGGGCGAAAGCGTGCTGCCCCATGTGCTGGGGCAGTTCGCACGTACCCACCCGCACGTGCGCATCGAGGCCAGCGTGGCCCGCAGCGATGAACTGCGCGAACGCATGGCCCTGGGCCAGTTCGACCTGGCGCTGCTCTGGGATGTGGGCATGAACCATGCCTGCGTGCATGGCGAGCACATCATGCGGCTGCCGCTTCAGTGGATTGGCCCGGCATCGCTGGATGCGGCCGAGGCCGGCTGGGCGCGCGGCCTCAACGGCGGGGTGCAGGGCGATGAGGCGCTGCCCCTGGCCATGCTTGAGGCGCCTTGCCCCCTGCGGGACATCGTGACGGCCGCCCTGGACAAAAAGGGCCTGGCCTGGCGCCACGCCTTTAACAGCGCCAGCCTGACCGCCGTCTGGGCCGCCACGGCGGCCGGCCTGGGCCTGTCCGTGCGCACGCCGTTCGGCCTGCCCGCCCACGTCAGGCCGCTGGATGCACAGGCCCTTGGCCTGCCGGCCCTGCCGTCCATGGACCTGATCCTGGGCCGCGCCGCGCTGGATGCCCCGGAGCCCGTGGACCGCCTTGCGCGCATCCTGGTCGATGCCGTGCGCGAGCATGTGCGCAGGCAGGAAATCGCAATTTGAATTTATTTCTTCGTGATCAGGCCGCTGAAATACTCATTCAGGTCACGAAAATCCTTCACCGTCCAGGCATGGGGCGGTACTTTTACGCCGTTTTCCCGCAAGGTGCGGGGAATCAAATCTCCATTCGGGCGAAGAATGACGGACGAGACAATCACGCCCGGATAATCATGCAGCCTTTTTCTGAAGGCGGCGGTCGTCAGGTCGGGCGTGGGAGGGTTGCTCTTGTTGGCCAGCGGGCCCGTGCCCCTGGCGTCTGCCCCGTGGCACATGGCGCATCTCGATGAATAGAGCTGCTTGCCATTGCTGTTGTCCGCAAATGAGGGCGATGCCTGAATGACCAACGATATTCCCAATGACGCGGCGAAGAGTATTTTCATTTGCTCGTGGATTTTTTGTATGAATCTGATCCGCCGCGATCATATTGCCTTCCAGGACCACGCTGGACGCTTGCCTGGCTGCCAGCCACGCGCCAACGAAAAAGCCCTGCAGTGCAGGGCTTGTGAATGAGGCGAGAGGGCGCGCCTGGCTTACTTCTTCGCGTATTCGAACTTGGGCAGCGCCTTCAGCGCGTCCTTGGTGGCGCCGGGCAGGGTGATCTTGTTGTTTTCCACGCGGAACTGGTTCACGGGAATGGCCACGTCATGCTTGCCCAGGCCCAGGAAGCCGCCCGCGCCGATGATGGCGTACGACACGGCCTTGTCGGGTGCGACGATCACATCGTCGATCTTGCCCACGGCCTTGCCTTCCTCGTTGTAGACGCTCTTGCCCAGCACGGACTTCTTCAGGCTCCAGCCTGTGGCCACGGCCTGGACTTCAGTGGCCGCCACGCCCAGCGTGGTGGTGCCCGCCACGGGCTGGGCCCAGCTGGTGGAGGCTGCACCTGCGATCAGTGCGGCAGCGATCAAACCCATCTTCAGCGTCTTGTGACCTGTCATAGAGAACTCCTGGAAAACAAAATTTGAAGCCCTCATTAGGAGCGCTGCGCAAGCGCATGGAGATCGGAAAAGCAAGCAAAGGCCTGTCAGCCAATCGAGCGGCGCGGCGAGGAGCTTGCCTACAAGCGTCATGATGGATTTCAATACGGGCAGTGCCCGGTCATTGGTATCGATGCCGCAGACCATGGGCCGGTCTATCTTCAATATCCCGGCGCGCAGGTGTTTGGTGCCAAAGGCATTACTGAGCGTCCAGAAGCGGTAAGAGCTCCTGCAGCTTGTCCAGCGCGCCGGGGCCTTTGAGTTCGGAGATGGTGCCCAGCGGCTCCGTGTCTTCAACAATCACATAGGCCATGGACCACTTGGCAAAACGCCTTTGATCAAGGCGTGCCTGCGGAAACAGGGGCGTGAAGTTGATGTGACGTTCATCGCGCGAGATGGACTCCACCAGCAGGGCCAGTTGCTCTGGCGGGCCTTCGACATACTGGAAGAAGCGTTCACCGTCGAAAACCAGCATGCCCGTGATCCCGGCCGACCAGTTGAAGGTGCGTGCGGCCTTGATGATCCCCGCGATGCATGTGGTGTCAGCCCCTGGGGCCAACTGGCTGTGATAAAGGAAACATTCGAGAGAATTTTCTCGCATATCCTCCCCCTTTCTGAGTTGTAGGGCGGCGATGGTATGCGTTGCGCGAAGGTGATCACGTAGGTGCGCAACCCGTTGTTGCATATGTAACCATACTGCTCGACGCCACGGGCCTGGGCGGCTGCAGGGCCCAAGGTCCACAAGCCCCCACAAGCCCCCACAAGCCCCAACAAGCTCTGGCGGGCAGGGCATGCGGGGGCCTGGGGACTGCCTCGCCCGTTTCACCGGTCGCATGCGGCGCAGCGCCGGACCAGCCGCCAAGGCCAGCAGCAAGCTGCCCAAGGCCAGCAGCCCCGGGGTGGAGGCAGGAATGGCCGCCGCCTCGGCAACCGTTTGCACCCATTGGATGCTGGCTGGCGCGTTGCGCGCGTCGCCACTGTAGTCGACCGTGATGGTGTGCGCCCCCAGCGCGGACAAGGCCACGCGCAGCCGGGCGCGGGCATTTGCATCCAGGGCGATCGAGCCCAGGAGGCGCCCGTTCTCCGCCAGCGTGACCGTGCCTGTGGGCAGGGCCTGCGCTTGGGCCTGGACAGCGTTGTGCTGCGCCGCAGCGCCAGGGGCGCCCGTGACCTGGATGCTGAACACGATGTCCTCGTCCCTGCGCGACGGGTTGGGCGTGGAGCTGATGCCGAGCACGCTGGCAAGGCCCTGGACATCGCCCTCGCGCGTGCCGCTGCTGGCCGCGAACTGGGCATCGCCCGCATAGCTGGCCGTGAAGACCTGGGCCGGGCCGGCGGCACCAGGCGTGAGTTCGCAGCGCGCCAGGCCGTTGGCCAGCGTGGCCGTGCAGCTGGCTTGCGCGCCTGAAATGGTGACGGTGCCGCCCGGCGCCTGCGCGTTGCTGGCGGCAGCGCTGACCGAGGCACTGACCTCGGCGCTGACCTCGGCGCTGTTCCCCACGGTGAGCGAGCCGGGCAGGGTGAGCACGGTCCGTGAGGCGGCTTTTCCGACATCCACCGCCTGGCTGGCCTCGCTGGCCTCAAAGCCCGCATCGCCCGGGTAGCTGGCACGGAGGTTCAGATGGCCCGCCGACGAGAACGGTCCGAGCACACAGCTGGCTGCACCCTGGACCAGCACCGCCGTGCATTGGCTTGCCCCGGCCGAGATGGTGACGTTGCCCGTGGGGATGAGCGCTCCGGGCGGCTCGGCCGTCACGCGCACGCTGGCCGTCACCGGTGTGTCCGCTGCGATGGAGGAAGCTACCGTCAGCGCCGTGCGGCTGCTCGCGCGGTCCACGCGCACCCTGAACACGGCCGATTCCGAAGGCAGCAGGCCCGCCGCCGCGCCGCCCGTGTAGCGGGCCACCAGCGAATGCGCTCCCACGGGCAGGTCCAGGGAGAGGCGGGCCTGGTTGTTCGCATCCAGGTTCACCGCCGCGCCTTGCTGCACGCCTTCACGGAACACGGCCACTGCACCCGTCAGGCGCGCAAGAGGTCCTTGCACGGTGGCTGTGACCACCATGGGCTGGCCATGGACGGTCAGGCTGCTCTCGGCCGCGAGGGCGGTCAGCGTGTCGGCCTGGACCATCACGTCCATGCTGTGCCGGGCCTGGTCGTCGCCATTGCTGGTCACGGTGAGGGTGCGCAGGCCCGGGTCGCGCAGGCCGAAGCTCACGGCCTGGCTGCCCGTGCCCTGCTTGAGCCGGGGCGCGGGCACGGTGTCGTCGGGGTTGCTGCTGGAGAAATTCCAGTAGAGGGTGCCGTCGTCCAGCTGGGCCACGGAGTCGTCCACCGCCAGCACATAGGCAAAGGGGCCCGTGAGCGGGGTTGTGACGGCCGCGCTGCCGGGCCAGTCCAGTGTCAGCTGGGCGGGGCCGGTGAGCAGGGGCACCGGCAAGGGCAGGTTCTCGTAGTGGACCACGAAGCGGTTGTTGTGGCCCGGCAGGCTGATGAAGCCGTCGTAGGTCCCCACTTCGCGGTTCGCACGCCCCAGGTCCAGCCAGTAGCCGGCCACGGGCCAGCGTCCGTACATGAAACGGAACATATAGGGCGTGGAAAGCGTGGCGCTGGGGCCCGAGGCCGGCGTCGAGCGGTAGATGTCCGACTGCAGCAGGCCCGTCCATTGGATGGATCCGGTGGGTGAAGCGAGGGTGCCGTAGCCCAGGATGGGCGACAGCCCGATGCTGGGGAAGGATTGGCCTATGCGCGCCCGGACGGAATGAGACTCCACCCCGCGGCTGCAGGTGATGTTCTGCTGCGCGCTGAAGCACCAGGTGCGCTGGAAGGTGCGGTCATCGGGGTCGATGAAGGTGGGGGCCTGCGGATCGGGCCGCGGTGTCACCGCCGTGATGTAGCGGGGCTGGCCCGCGCCCCAGGCCTGCATCTTGACCGGTGTGGCCGTGTCGCTGGTGGCGGCGATGGCGTACAGCGGCCCCACATCGTCCGAGGCGTTGTAGGCATCGGCAATCGCCCGCACGGCGATGGGGCCGCTGTCCAGCAGCGCCACCTGGTGGTCCTGGCCGGCGACCAGGGCTGTCCTGCCCTGGGGCTGGGCGGCGGGGTCCGGGGGACTCCACTGGGATCCCGTGCGCGCCTGGCCGAAGGGGGAGGTGAACCACTTGAGAGGCTGGGCCTGGCTGGACGGCGGCGCGGGCGCGCGGGTGCGCAGCACCAGGCTCTGGCGCATGCCCAGGCCATCGGGAAAGGCCGAGCGCGCCTGTGCGCGCTTGAGGGACTGCAAGGGCGTGACGGGACTCAGGAAATACGCATAGGCGGCGTCGCCCGCGCCGGTGTATGGGGGGGCTTGCAGCAGCAGTTCGGGATCTTTCACGAAATCCGTGTCCGCCACCGCAGGATCGCTGGCCGAATAGCGGAAATTGCGCACATTGGGCGCCTGCGAATAGATGTCGGTCGTCGAGGTGGTGCCGAAGGCATCGGACAGGGTGATGAACAGCTTGGCCTCGGGCGCCAGCGAGGTGGGGATCGGATCCTGGTCGCTGAACAGCTTGACGTAGGTGGTCTGCTCCTTGGCGCCTATGGCGACATCCGCGGCATTGGCGCCTGCCTCGGGGCGCAGCACCAGGGACAGGTGGCGGCCCTGGCCTACCCGTTGCTTCACGAAGCCGGTGACATCGAAGGAGTAGTAGCCCGCATGGGTGACCGCAGGCGTGGCCGCAGGATCGTCGGCATCCCGCGCCTGCGTGGAGCCTGCCGTCAGCGCGCTGCAATCGGGCCGCTCCGATTCCAGCACGTAGCAGTCCTGCCCGGCGGCCTCGTCGGCCATGGCCAGGCGCAGGTGGCCCGTGCGGCCAACGCTTTGGACCAGAACCACCAGCCGGGCGCTCAGCACCTTGGCTGGCGTGAGTGCATAGGGCTGCCGGTTCGCACTGCTGTGGGTATCGCTGTCCCATGACACCGCGTCGATATCGCCCGAAGGCAGGCTGTCCAGGCTGAACTTGAGCCAGGCGCTGCTGCTGGCGTTGACGGCCAGCGTGGGGTTCCAGGCCGCATAGCTGCCCGTGGCGCCCAGTTCGCCGTCTGCCACCAGCGGCGCCTCGATCCAGGAGGGGCTGCTGTAGGTGGGCCCGGTGCATCCCGCCAGCAGGACGGCGCACAACGCAAGCCCGGACCACAAGGCCAGTGTCCATGCCCTGGTTCCTGGCAAGAGGACTCTGACAGGCAGGGCCTTGAAGTGGAATCCGCAGTGCATGGGAGCGTTCTCTGGCGGCGGTCAGGGAAGGTTTGGGGGCGGCCTCAATCTAGGGCGTTTGTGCCGGCCTGTCTGTCCCCCTTTCGGGCTACAAGCGTCTCCTTTTGCTCTCTGTCCCTTTCTCGCCTGCCCAAAGAAACAGCCCCGCAGGCACCAAGGCCGTGCGGGGCTGAGCAAAGCCGGGAGTGCTTTCGTCAGAATTTCAGGCTGTCACTGCCTTCGGCGCGCAGCGTCCTGGTGTCGAAGTCGACCGAGAAATGGTCGCTGGGCTTGCCCGAGCCCAGGCCCTTGAGGATGGAGAACACCTGCTTGAAGCTGTACTGGAAGGGCTGGCCCACGGGCGTGCTGTCGGCCAGCTTGTCGCCCGTCTTCTGGGGCGCCGAGGTCAGGGCAGGGAAGGCGCTCATCAGCAGGCGGTACTGCTGCACGCGCTGCTTGCCCATGTCGTTCAGCGACAGGGCGCCCGCGTAGACGGTGCGGTGGAAGTCGCCGTAGAAGGTATAGGCCGACACATTGGCCAGCGCGCTGAAGTCCACGCCCGCGGCCTGGGCCTTGGCGCGGGCGGCGTTCTCGGCCACGGCCCAGTCGGCAGCCCACTGCGCGGCATTGCCGGCCACGGGGCCACCTTGCAGGCAGCCGGCGCTGGGCTTGAACGGCACGGCAACGCCTTGCGCGGCCAGGCCGGCGAGCTGGGCGTAGGTGACCTTGGTGTCCAGCTGGGCCATGGTCAGCATCTGCTGCAGGTTGAGCTGGCTGACCAGGTCCTTCATGTCGCAGGCCCAGTACTCGTCCAGGAAGCGCAGGCGCGACAGCTCGCCGAAGTAGCGGCTGGTGAAGTCGCCATAGCTGGTGCTGGACAGAATGGCCTTGTCCCAGCGGCGCTTGGCGTCCTCGGGCTTGCTGCTGCCTTCCACGTACTTCCATTCCATCTCGTACAGCGGAAAGAGCTCGTTGAAGCGCGGAACATTGTTCAGCGCCACGGTCTGCACGTCCACCTTGCGCGGCGTGTCGAAGCGCACGATCTTGTAGGCCGCGCCATAGACGGCCAGCGACGGCGACTGCACGTTCACCAGGTACTTGCCGCTCTTGCTCAGGTAGTCGTTGGTGCCGTTGAAGTGCATGTGGCCGCCGATGTGCAGCGGCAGGCCCGTGGCGGCCACCGCCTCGGCCGTGGCCTGCTCGGGCACGCGCGCCGTCTGGAAGGCGCCGGGCTTGAAGGCGGCCTTGATGGCATCGGTCTGGTTGGCGTAGAAGTCCATGGTCGGGTAGTGCGAGAAGGCCACCAGCTGCTTGCCCTGGGCCTTGGCGCGCGCGCTCACCGATTCGATCCACGCCATCACGCTCTTCTTGTGCGTGGTCATCTTGTTCCAGCCTGCATTGCCGGCGCCGGTGAAGCCCTTGGGCGAGTTGGGCTTGGCGGGGTCCAGCTTGTCCGGCACGAAGACGTTGGCGTCCACCGACAGCAGCCACAGGCCCTTGACGGGCTCGACCAGGTAGCTCACATCGGCAATGCTGGTGCAATTGGTGTAGCCGGCCTGCTTGAACTTGCCGCCTTCGCCTTCCTTGCAGATCTCGTAGCTGCGCTGGCCCAGCCGGGCCTGTCTGGTGGCCTCGGCATGGCTGTACTTGTCCTGCGCGTAGGTGCTGTAGGGGGTCTCCCAGTACACGTCCTTTTCATTGGGCATCAGGCCGTAGGGGGCCAGGTCGCGCAGCAGCGAGGCATAGCCTTGCTCCATCAACTGGTCGGTACAGACCACGTTGGCTTCGGCGTTCAGGCAGCCCTGGTAGTTCTTGGCGTAGACCTTGACCGTGCTGCCGTTGGCGGCCATGAAGTCGTCCTTGCCTTTTTCGTCATCGTCGTAGGGGGCGACAGGGTCATGGTTGCCGGGCGCGATGAAAAAGCGCATGCCCTTTTTCTCGTACTCGGCCAGCACGGCGCGAAAGCCGTTCACGTTCAGCGGCTGGCCGTCGTCGGAGAAGTCGCCGGGAAAGGCCACCAGCTTCACGCCCTTGGCCAGCGAATCGTCCAGCGCGGCGCGGAAGGCGAAGTAGTTCTCGTTGAACAGCCGCGTGGAAGTCAGCTGCGCATACATGGTGCGGATGGTGGCGAACATGCCATTGGCCGTGGGAACGCCCTTGAAGCCGCTGTTCTTGAGGTCGCCGTACACGTCCTGGAAGTGCACATCGGCCATGAAGGCCACGGCCTGGCTGTTCGTTCCCCCATCTGCCCTATCGCCATCGCTGCCACCACAACCCGCCAGGGCCAGCGCTGCGGCACCGGCCACCATTCCCAATTTCCAGACTTGCATTCTTCGTGTTGCGCGGGGCGCTCTGTTTGACAAAGTCCGGCATTGTCTGCAGACCATGTTTCATGGGCGTGACAGGGCAACCCGGCCTGGCGTGGTAGACGGCGTCCGACTTTTGCAGGGGCAGGCACGCAGCAGGCACGCAGCAGGCACGCCGATTGCTACGTATCCATGGCCTGCAACCATAGGCGGAGAGTGCCCATGAATTCCATGAATCACCCCTTGCTGAGGCTGACCGATTCAACCCCGGCCCTCGGGCGCGGCAAATTCAGGCCCGGCAAATACACGGGCCACCGCACGTCGGCCGTCTTGCCGCAGCTGCGCAGAATCGGCGTGTTCCGCGCGCGCCGCTTTGGGGATCTGCTGTGCGCCACGCCCGTTCTGCGTGCATTGGCTGCGGCCTGGCCCAAGGCACGCATCACCCTGATCGGGTTGCCCGAGGCCGAAGGCCTGGCGCAAAGGCTGTCTTCGGTAGATGACTTCGAGCTGTTTCCCGGCTGGCCCGATCTGCCCGGCGTGCCCTCGGCCAAGGCCGATGAATACAGCTTCTTCCAGCGCCGCATGCGTTCGCGCCGCTTTGACCTGGTGGTGCAATTGCACGACTCGGGCCGCAATACCAATGCCCTGGTCGCCAACTTTGGCGCGCGCCGCAACGCGGGCTTTGCGGACCCCGATGACTGGGTGCCCGAGGCGGATTCCCTGCGCTTTGTGCCCTGGCCCGGGCAGGGCAGCGAAGTGCTGGGCCTGCTGGCCCTGACCGACTACATGGGCCTGCCGCGCCGCGGTCTCAAGCTGGACCTGCCGCTGAATGCCGATGACCGTGCCCGCGTCCGCCCGCTGCTGCCCGCAAGCCGCCGCTACGCCATCGTCCACCCGGGGGCGCGGCTGGCTGTGCGCCGTTGGTCCGCCAGCGGCTTCGCGGCCGTGGCCGACCGGCTGGCGCAGGCGGGGCTGGAAGTGGTGCTCACCGGCAGCGAGGACGAGCGCGCCCTGGTGGCATCGGTGGCCGCGCAAATGCGCCACCCCGCGCTGGACCTGAGCGGCCGCACCGACATCTGGATGCTGGGCGCGGCGCTGGCATCGGCCAGCGTGGCCGTGTGCAACAACACCACCGTCTCCATGATGGCTGCTGCCCTGGGCACGCGCAGCGTGGTCGCCTCGCAAGCCGGCGAAGTGGACCGGGGTCCGCCGCTGGACCCGCAGCGCCACCGGGTCTTCACCCCCGGCAACGATGCGCATGCCGCCGAACTGCTGGCGCAAGCAGCGCTGGCGCTGGCGGATGAAGAGCTGGCGTGAGGCATGCCGGGCCCGGCCGGTAACCGGTCAAGGTGGGCAGCAAGCTGCAGGCGAGGTGCCCGCCCAGGGCCAGGGCACCCTCGGCGCCGTCAGTGCGGCCGCCCGGGCGCAAGCGGGACCAGTTCCATCCGGTCCCGTCCCTTGCGCTTGGAGGTGTAGAGGGCTTCGTCGGCCTGCTTGAGCCAGTGGGACAGCTCCACCCCCGGTTGGTCGAACAGGGTGGCACCGATGCTCAGCGACACCGGTTCCGGCGTCTCGAACATGGTGCGCGCCTGCTGCGCGAAGGCCTCGCGCAAGTCCTGGCCCAGCGCCTGCGCTGCCGCGTGGTCGACGCTGCGCAGCACGATCACGAACTCGTCCCCGCCCAGCCGTGCGGCCAGTGCGCCGCGCGGCAGCGCGCTGCGTATGAGGTCGCTCAGGGTCAGCAGCAGGCGGTCGCCGGCATCGTGGCCGTGCAGGTCGTTGACCTGCTTGAAGTGGTCGATATCGATCAGCAGCAGGGCGCAGGGGTTGGCCGGCGAGGCCTGCTCCAGCAGCTGGGGTGCGCGCAGATAGAGCGCGCGGCGGTTGTCCAGTGCAGTGAGCGGGTCGCGGGCGGCGATCTGCGCGATGCGTTCCTCGCGGCGATGGCGCTCCGTGCCGGTCATGGACATGGCGAGCAGCATGATCGCCATCACGCCTTCCACCAGCGACACCAGGATCACCGTGCCGTGGAAATTGGCCAGGTTGATGAAGGTGTCCAGCGCCACGGCCGAGGCGGCCTTGGCGAGATAGAACAGGCCGTGGGCCAGCAGAACGAAGCGCAGTTGCGCCGCGCCCACGCCCAGCGTGCCGCCCTGCGGACGCAGCAGCAGGCCGGCGCGCAGGCTGATGACGGCGATCAGCAGCGACTGGATGCCCAGCATTGCCCTGGACCACCACGGCCCGCCGGGCAGGAACAGCATTGCCAGCCAGACGATGGCCACCAGCCACCACGCGCGCGGCAGCCGGGCGTGCGTGAACGCGGCAACGCCGGCCAGGAACAGCCAATGCGCGGATATCAGCAAGCCGTTGGGAAACCAGATGCCGAACAGCACATGGCCGCTGGAGCGCAGCAGGGCCAGCACACAGCCCACGGCGATGATGGCGAACCCCCCGCTCCAAAGCAGCAGTGAGCGTTCGCGCACGTTGCTCCATTCCGCAGCCAGATACAGCGCCGAGGCGGCGGCCATGGCCGTGGTGAGAACGAGCAGGGTGAAGGGATCGAGAACCATGGACGATGAAGGTATCGGCGCAGGCAGGCTCCGTGCAATAGCTGCCAGGCAAGGAGCAATGCGGCGGAGGTCGGGGCCGCCGCATTGAAATGGAGCGGAGCGCCCGGCCGAATTGTCGCAGGATGCGGGCCTTCAGGCGCTTGCTGCGCGGCAGTCCGTTGGGTGCAAGTCACGGATCGGGCTGCCCTTGAAAGGGAGCCCATGGCCTGATTTCCGTGACACGACCGCCTTGGCGCTGGTCAGCGCGGATGCGGCTGGAGTCTTGAACAGCCAGCTTGAACAGCCAGCCAGATCGGAGCACCGTGGGGCACGGTGACCGGGGAGCCGGCTGTCAGGTGGCTGCTGCGTGCAGGCGGGTATTGAAAAGCGGCCCTTGTGTGAAGGCGGCCAGACGTTTGGCCAGCCACAGCACGGCCAGGTCCACCAGGGGCTCCACCAGCACCACGCACATGTAGGCGGCACCAAAGCTTGCGACCTCGGTCATGGTGGCCAGGCTGGCGCCATGGCCGTAGATGGCCCAGAAGGCGACCCACAGCACGATGCCGCCCTGGTAGGTGGTGGACAGGGCCAGGGCCTGCCGGTAGCCGATGTCCACATAGGCCGTGCCGGCCGGAATCAGCCGGCGCGCCAGCTGGCTCACCGCATACAGCGGCACCAGCAAGGTGGTGACGTTCATGCCGTACTGCGGCAGGTCGAAGGGCGCAAAGAACAGGCCCTGGACCAGCAGGCCGCACGCCAGGCCGATGGCCGCCGCACCCGCGCCGAACATCAGCAGCAAGGTCGATCCCAGAATCAGATGGACCTCGGATACGCCGACCGGCTCATGCGGGAACACCTCGAAGAAGCTGAACACCAGCGCGGTGGTGATCACACTGCGCACCAGCAGCGCGAGCGCGCCGCCGTTGTCGCGCAGGCTTTGCCGTGCCAGGGCGGCGGTCAGGCCGAAGGCCGCTGCGGCAGTGACGTAACTGAGGGCGATTTTCTCGGGGCTGACGACGCCGGGTTCGATGTGCATGGGAGGTCCTGAGCAGGCAAGGTCCGTTGGAAAGCCGGCGGGCACCGACTGCACAACGGCAAAGGCACCGAGCATAGCCGGGGACGGTGTGCTGCGCCATACCGCGCAGCCACAGGGGCGGATTTTCGATACTGGTCAAGCGGACTTCGCCGCCCATCGAGACAGGCGCAACCCGGTCTGCTGGCTGCCACCGGAGTCCCCTTCCCGAATCACCGGGCCACCTTCCGCTGACCGGCGCCACCCACCTCAATGCACCGGCCGATTCAACCGCCTGCTCGCCCTCGATATCGCGTAGTTCACAAGGCAGTACAGCACCGCCACCACCAGATACACGGGCACCAGCGCGTGGTAGTTGGCGATGAGCACCTTGGCGTTCTGCATGAGTTCGCCGTAGGTGACGATGTAGCCGAAGGTGGTGTCCTTGACCACGATGACCAGTTGCGCGACCAGGGCCGGGACGATGTAGCGCAGGGCCTGCGGGAAGACGACGAGCCGGAAGACCTGGACCTCGGTCAGCCCCAGGCTTCGCGCGGCATCGGTCTGGCCGCGAGGGACGGCCAGCACGCCTGCGCGGTAGACCTCGGCCACCACGGCGGCGGTGCTCAGGCCTATGGGCAGGGTCAGCATCCAGTACGTGCCGAGCTTGATGCCGGCTGCGGGAAGCACCAGAAAGCACACGTAGATGAGCAGCAGCGTGGGCGTGCCGCGCAGGAATTCGATGACGGCGATGCTGGGCCAGCGCACGATGCGTGGCCGCGCCAGGCGCCCCGCCAGCAGCACCAGCCCAAGGCTCAGCGCAATGGCGGCGGCCATGGCCGAGGATGCCAGCGTGCCCAGCAGGCCCCTGGCCAGAAAGGCCCAGGTGGTGGGCCAGGCGAAGAACTCCCAGAACCGGGCCTCGAGCTGGCCTGCGGAATGAAAACGCCACACGACGCCCGCAGCCAGCGCAATCAGCCCGGCCGCGGCGATCAGGCTGACCACCTGCGTGATCTTCCTGGCCTGCGGGCTGGGCGCGCCAAACAGAATGTCTTCCAGAGAACGGCTCATCGCAGTATCCGCAGCTTCTTTTCCAGGATGGCGCCCACCCAGGCAATGAGCAATCCGCTGGCCACGTACAGGGCGGCGGCCACCGCGAACGCGGCCATGCCGGCGGCGGAGTCGTTGGCGATCTTGGACACCAGCGCCGTGAGCTCCCGGCCCGCCAGCGGCACCTGGGACGCCAGCGAGGTGGACAGCATCAGCGCAATGAGCAGCGACGTCATCGGCTGCACCACCGAGCGCAGCGCCTGCGGCAGCACCACGGCCGAGATGATCTGCATGGGCCGCATGCCCAGGCTGAGCGCGGCCTCGATCTGGCTGCCGGCAATGGTGTTGATGCCCGCGCGCAGATAGTCCGCCGTGAACGCGGAGCAGACCAGGGTCAGGGCCAGGATCACGCTGGGCTCATAGTCGATCACGACATTGAGATCGGGCAGCGCGAACACGATGAAGATCAGCAGCGCCACGCTGGGAATGTTGCGGAAGATCTCGACGTAGGCGGTCAGCACGAAGCGCAGCGGCGGCAGCGGAAGAAGCCTGAGCACCGTGACGACCACGCCCAGCAGGAAGCCGGGCAGGAACGAGAAGGCAGTGAGCTTCCAGGTCAGCAAGAGGGCCTGCCAGAAGGCAGGCCCGTGGTCGGCGAGGAGCCGGGAGATGTCACCCATCGTTCAGGGCAGGGCGGGCGGCGTGGGAACGGCCGTGCTGCCGGTGCGCTGTCCGATGGAGATGGTCCACAACTTGGCCCAGGTGCCATCGGCTTCGATTTTCTTCAGGAAGGCGTTGATGAAGGCCACGCCGTCCGAGCCCTTGGGCAGGCCGATGCCGTAGGAGTCCTGGGCGCCAAAGGGCGCGCCTGCCAGCCGTGCGTCGCCAGTGCCCAGGCTCAGGGTGTTGAGCAGCAGCGTGTAGTCGGTCACGTAGGCATCCACGCGGCCCTGGCGCAGGGAGTCCAGCGCTTCCTGGTGGGTCTGGAACTCCTGCACGGCGGCCTTGGGCGCGTGCTGCGCCAGGATGGCGGGGCCCGTGGAGCCGGCCTGCGTGGCCACCTTCTTGCCTGCCAGATCGCTGTACGACTGCACGGTCTTGTTGCTTGCCTTGACCAGCACCCCGGCCTGCGAGGTGTAGTAGGGGCCGGCAAACGAGATCTTCTCGGCGCGTGCGGGGGTGATGGAGTAGGTGGCGATCACCATGTCCGCCTGGTTGTTGATGAGCACCTGCTCGCGCGTGGACGAGGTCACCTGTGCGAACTGGTACTTGGAGGCATCGCCCAGGATGTAGCGCGTGAGCAGCTGGGCCAGGCCTGCGTCGAAGCCGCGGATCTTGCCGTCCTTCTCGTTGAGCAGGGAGAACAGATTCGAGGTCTGGGTGCTGCCCAGGCGCAGCGTGCCGGTCTGCCTGATCTTGCTGGCCCAGGTGCTCGATGCGATGGTCGCGGCGTCGGCGACGGGCCCTTGCGCCACCAGGGCGTCGAACGCCGCTGTGTTCAGGGGCGCGCCCTGCGCAAAAAGCGATCCACTGCCCACGATCGCCAGCGTCACCACGGTGGATTTCAGAATGGATTTGATGGGCATGTGGTCTTCCTGCTTGGTCTGTGATGTAAATCTGGGGATGGCTGCCAGGGGCAAGGGCCGATTATGGCGACTCGCGGCCCTTGCTGCCGCACAAAGGCTCAGTCCCCGGTCACGCGCCGGTCACGCGCCGGTCATGCGCCGGTCACGTGCTGGCCATGCGCCGACCGGGCGCGATGGTGGGGGCTGCGGCATTGAGCGTCTCGATCGCATAGCCGGCAGCGGCCTTGTACCGGGCCATGAAGCCCTCGCGCTCCTCGCGCGGCAGCACCTTGTCGATATGGTCGAAGACGCCGCCGCAGCGCTCGTCCACCAGCCCCAGCAGGCCGAAGGGGCCGGCACCGCGGTTGCGCAGCACCAGGGCCGAGATGTCCTTGCACAGCCTGTCGTCATAGGCGCGCAGCGCCTGCGGACCCACGCCGTGCTCCAGCAGCTGCGCGCCCAGCACGCGCGCATCCACGATGGCCTGGCTGGCGCCGTTGGAGCCCACCGGGTACATCACATGCGCCGCATCGCCCAGCAAGGCCACGCGGCCGTCCACCCAGGTGGGCACGGGGTCGCGGTCGATCATGGGGTACTCGAAGACGTCCGTGGCGCCGCGCAGCATGGCCGGCACGTCCAGCCAGCCGTAGTCCCAGCCGTCGAAGTGGTGGATGAATTCCTCCAGCGCCACGCGCCGGTTCCAGTCGCCTTGCTGCCAGCCGCCGTCGTTGTCCACCGTGATCTCGGCGATCCAGTTGATGGTGGCCAGGCCCGTTGCCGGGTCCGGCGGCGTGATGGGGTACAGCACCACGCGATGGCGCAGCGAGCCCACGCCCACGAAGGATGCGCCGGTGCGCACCGGCACGCCCGGCGTAGTGCCGCGCCACATGATGGCGCCGCCCCACTGGATGGGCGGCTGCGCGGGGTGCATCTGCGCACGCACGGCCGAGTGCAGGCCATCGGCCGCCACCAGCAGCGAGCCCTGCACCTCCAGGCGCTCGCCATCGCGGGTGTCGATGAGCGCGGTCACGCCCTCGGCGTCCTGCCGGTAGCCCACCACGCGCCGGCCCAGTTGCACCGCGCCCTCGCCCAGGCGCTCCCGCACGGCGTTGAACAGCATCATCTGCAACTGCCCGCGGTGCACCGCGTACTGCGGCCAGCGGTAGCCGGCCTGCAGCCCGCGCGGCTCGGCATACACCTCGTTGCCGTTGCGGCCCACCAGCGCCCATTCGCGCGCCTGCAGGCCGATGGTGTCCAGCACATCGTTGCCGAAACCCAGGTCATGCAGCTCCCGCACCGCGTTCGGCTGCAGGTTGATGCCCACGCCCAGCGGCTGCAGCTGCGCCACCGACTCGAACACCATGCAGGGCACGCCGATCTGGTGCAGCGTGAGGGCAGTGGCCATGCCACCGATGCCGCCGCCGGCAATCAGCACGGGGCGCGGGGAATTCGTGGGGGATGCAGCAGACATGGCGAGATTGTCCATGCATTGGCGGCCGGCAAATGTCACGGCCGCGGCGCATGGGAACGGCCTGCTCACATGCGGACGAGACGTTCCGCGGAAACTGTACGGATGCCGAGGCTCACGCGATGACAGGGCCTGCCCAGGAATGCCCCACCAGCAGGGTGGGTCCCGCAGGAGGACCTGCACGGCCCGATGCGGGCAAGGCGGTGAGAGCCACGGCCAGCGCCGTGGCAATGACTGTGGCGATGTGTGAGACACCCAATGGTTTCTCTGGCGCTTCAAGCCCTCACCACGGCTGCGTTGCCAGCGCACTGCGGCGCGAAGGCCTCGGCGCGGATGGCTGGCTCGAAACCCTGCACCGAGACCAGGACAAGCTGGTGCAGCACGAAAGAGTCTTCCGCAATCATGGCGTCGAGCTCGGCGCGGCTGCTGCATGACGCCAGCGCCAGTCCGCCAGACTTGTCTTCGAATGGGCCTGCCACCAGGATGCGGCCCGCGGCAGCGTGCCGGGCGAGCCATTGCTTGTGGGCCTCCAGATGTGCTTGGACTTCTTCCAGAGGGCGGACATATTTCACGGAAACGATGTAGAGCATGAAAGGACTTCGATGAGGTTGCAAGGGAAGCGGCAACTGCTTCGCGGGACCTCAGGATCGCCCAACGCCTGCCGGGAGTCCAAGACAAAATATGGGAAAGTTGAGTCCTCAAAGGACTCAACCATGCTTGATTTGCGCCAACTGCGGTACTTCATCGCAGTCGCCGAAGCGGAAAATGTCGGACGCGCTGCCGAACAACTGCACATCTCCCAATCTCCGCTGAGCCGGCAGATCAGGCTTTTGGAGGATCAGCTCGGCGTGCTGCTGTTCGAGCGAAGCAGGCAGCGCATCCGGCTGACTCAGGAAGGGCGGGATTTGCTCGGCGAGGCCCGCACGCTGATGGCCAACGCGAATCGAGTCGAAACCTTCGCGCGGCGTCTGGGCGCCGGCAATGCCGGGCGGCTGGCCATAGGCTATGTGGAGGGGGCGATGTACGCAAACATCGTCAGTCCCAGCGTGCGCGCCTTCAGGGCCGGCAGCCCCTTGGTGACGCTGTCCCTGCAAGGCCTGGGCAGTGCCACGCAGTTCGACTACCTTCAACGGCACATGCTGGATGTCGGCCTGGCCTACCGCATGCCCGAGCGCGAGTCCGGCCTGAGCAGTGCCCTGGTGCTGGACGAGGCTGTGGCCCTGGCGATCCCGAAAGGGCATCCTCTGTGCGGCTCAAGAACCCTTCAGCCGGCGCAGCTGGATGGCCAGACATGGATCGCCGTGACCCGCCAGCCGGTGGACACGATCCGTTCAGCCCTGCTGGCGGCGTGCCAGGAGGCGGGGTTTACGCCGGATATCGTCTACGAGACGACGGATCCGCTGGCGTCGCTCTACCTCGTGAGCTCGGGGCTTGGCGTCACGCTGGTGCAATCCGCCCTCAAGACCAAGGCACCGGAGGGCGTCGTCTTCAGAGATCTGAAATGGCTGAGGCTGCGGGTGAAGATCTATCTGGTCTGGCGCAGCAATGATGCCCGGCCTATCGTGACGGCGTTTCGCGAGGCCGTCTGCACGCTCGCCGCAGTCTGAAAACCGGGTGGTGTTGCCGGAGTCCATCGGGCGTTGTGCGCATCGCGGATGAAAAATGTATGATGAGCAACATGCGAATCACAAATTCCAGCGCCCGGGCTTCGGCCAAAGAGGCCACGCACGAGCGCATCGTCTCCGTGGCGGCCCGGGCCATCCGCCGCAGCGGCTATGGCGGCACCGGCGTGGCGGACATCATGAAGGAGGCGGGCTTGACGCATGGCGCCTTCTACGCCCATTTCGCCTCGCGCGATGCCATGCTGGCCGAAGCCGCGGGCAAGGCCTGCGCCGAGTCCTGTGCCGCCGTCGCCGACGTGGTGGCCAAGGCGCCGCCCGGCATGGCGCTGCAGGCCATGCTGGCCGCCTATCTTTCCAAGGAACATGTCCAGCGCGCCGAGGTGGGCTGCCCCCTGGCGGCCCTGGGTTCCGAGACCTCGCGCCAGGCGCCGGAGGTGCGCCGCGTGGCCACGGGCCACATCAAGGAAATGGTCGATCTCATCGCCCGCCAATCGCCGGACTGGGGACAGCCCGGCGCCCATGAGCGCGCGCTCGTCACCTTGTCCACCATGGTCGGCAGCCTGCTGCTGGCACGGGCGGTGGACGACCCTGGCCTGTCCGACAGCCTGCGCGAGGCAGCACTCAAGCACCTGGCGCCGGCCAGCCATTGATGGCGCATGCCCTGTGCATATGCCTGGATTTTTTTCGCCGTTACATATGATGATCATCATATAAAGGAAGACCATGAAGGCATTCATTCTGGAAAGCCATGGAGCGAGCCGCGCCTTGCAGCTGGCAGAGGTGCCCGAGCCGCAGCTGCGTGACGACGAAGTCCTGGTCCGGGCCCATGCCGCAGGCGTGAACCAGCTGGACTCCAAGATCAGGGACGGGCAATTCAAGCTCATCCTGCCC
Organism: Delftia sp. UME58; assembly: GCF_014170385.1. NCBI lineage: Bacteria > Pseudomonadati > Pseudomonadota > Betaproteobacteria > Burkholderiales > Comamonadaceae > Delftia > Delftia sp. UME58. Next base: position 1,966 of record NZ_LZZV01000115.1, on the reverse strand, counting down.
TATCGCCTGCCCCTGATCCTGGGCCACGACGTGGCCGGCGTGGTGGTCAAGGTCGGCCCGCGCGTGCGGCAGTTCAAGCCCGGCGACGAGGTCTATGCACGCACGGATGATTTCCGGATCGGTACGTTCGCGGAGTTCGTGCCGGTCAGGGAGTCGTCGCTGGCGCCAAAACCGGAGGGGCTCACGATGGAAGAGGCGGCCTCCATTCCCCTGGTGGGCCTGACGGCCTGGCAGGCACTGGTGGAGACAGCGAAGCTGACGAAGGGGCAAAGGGTCTTCATCCAGGCCGGCTCCGGCGGCGTGGGCACGTTCGCCATCCAGTTGGCCAGGCACCTGGGCGCCACTGTGGCCACCACGACGAGCGCGGCCAACTTCGAGCTGGTCAGGAGCCTGGGCGCGGATGTCGTCATCGACTACCGCACGCAGGACTTCGAGGACGTCCTGCACGACTACGACGTGGTGCTCAACAGCCAGGACGGCAAGACGCTTGGCAAATCCCTGCGCGTGCTCAAGGGCGGCGCGAAGCTGGTCTCCATCTCCGGCCCACCCGATCCAGCGTTTGGCAGAAACATCGCGGCGCCCGCATTCGTGCGGCTGGTGATGCGGCTGCTCAGCTCCGGCATCAGGCGCCGGGCGCGAGGCCGTGGCATTGACTACTCCTTCCTCTTCATGCGGGCCGACGGCGGCCAGCTGCGCGAGATCACCCGCCTCATCGAAGCGGGCGCCATCCGCCCGGTCGTCGACAAGGTCTTCGCATTCGAGTCCACCAACGAGGCCCTTGCCCATGCCGAAGCCGGCCATGCCAAGGGCAAGGTCGTCATCAAGATCCGTTGAATCTGTTTTTCCCCACCCCTGGAGCGATCCATGAAAATTGAAAACGCTGTTGTTCTCGTCACCGGTGCCAATCGTGGCATCGGCCTGGCCTTCGCACGCGAGCTGCTGGTCCGTGGCGCCCGCAAGGTCTACGCCGGCGCGCGCGACCCCGCCACGGTCACCCAGCCTGGCGTGCATGCCCTGCAGCTGGACGTGAACCGCCCGCAGGACGTGGCCGCCGCTGCGGCGCAGGCGTCGGACGTCACGCTGGTGATCAACAACGCCGGCATCGCCCAGCCCGGCGGCTTTCTGTCGCCCGACAGCGAAGAGGTCGCCAGGCGCATCTTCGAGACCAATTTCTTCGCCGTGCTGCGCATGAGCCAGGCCTTCGCGCCGGTCCTCAAGGCCAACGGCGGCGGGGCCTTGCTCAATGTGCTGTCGGTGGCCTCCTGGGTGAACGGCGGCGAGCTGGCTGCCTACTCGGCCAGCAAGTCGGCCGCCTGGTCGCTCACCAATGCCCTGCGCAACGAGCTTGCGGGCCAGAAGACGCAGGTGCTGGGCCTGCACATGGCCTATGTCGATACGGACCTCACGCGCGGGCTTGACGCGCCGAAGTCCAGCCCCGAGGACATCGTCAGGCGCGCGCTGGACGGACTGGAGGCCGGGCTCGATGAAGTGCTGGCCGACGAGCTCACCCAGCAGGTCAAGCGCGGCATGACGGCGGCCCGGCCAAGCTATCTGCCGCAGGGTGCCTGAGACCGGGTACGGCGGTCAGCCATGGGGGCCCATACGCATGGGCCGGCATGATCGGTCAGCGCCGGTCCGGCCTATATTTCCATGCTTGTTGAAATATCACATGCCTGCGGTGCTGGCGGGCGCCCTGTCCATCGAGCACTCGGGGGGGGCTCGGGGCTGGTGATGGATGCCATGGCGTAGTCCGATGAGGCGCGCGGGCAAGAGCAAGAGAAACGGCGTTCATGGCGCCGCCCTCCTGTACGAGATTTGAACCGCCCATCCCGCCCGTAACCCGTAGGGGCGAGCGGACGGGGCCCCACTTGCCGGGCGTCCAGCCTGACGAGACCTTCTTTGGGGAAGGCTCAGCCGCTGTGTGGTGAAGGTGTTTTGAAGCACCGGCCCCGGAACAGGGGGCTGG
>NZ_LZZV01000114.1:0-242683 GCF_014170385.1 Delftia sp. UME58 | reverse complement strand
CGGCGGGGCTGGCGGCGGGCGGGCTGACGCAGTCGGCCATCATCGGCACGGCGGGCTCGGCCATCGAGAAGCTGGGGCTGGCGCCCGACGAGGTGCAGCGCATGCAGGCCAATGTGGCCATCGGCTATGCGGTGACCTATATCTTCGGCTCCTTCGGCGCCATCATCATGTGCGTGAACGTGCTGCAGTGGCTGACGGGCCGCAAGATCCGCGAGGACGCGATCCAGGCCGAGCAGGAGTTGCTCAAGGGCGTGCGCGTGTACGGAACCGGCGAGTCACCGGCCGTGCCGGATCTGGTGGGCCGCATTTTCCGCGTGGGACAGGCAGGCCGCACCGTGGCGGAGCTGGAGGCCAGCGCCACCGCCAACGGCGGCACGGTGACGGTGGAACGCATACAGCGCAGGAACGCGCTGGTGGGCGTGGACGGCAGCCTGGCGCTGGAGGCCGGCGACATCATCTTGCTGGTGGGCCGGCGCGCGGCCGTGGTGGCGCTGGGCGCCTCGGTGGGCGAGGAGCTGCAGGGCGCCGAGGGCATGGACGTGGTGATGGTGCGGCGCGACGTGGCCATCTCCAACAACCAGTACCTGAACCGCAGCGTGAAGGACATCCTGGACAGCCTGTCGCAGGAGTTCAAGCACGGTGTGTACGCAGTGGCGCTGATGCGCGCGGGCACGCCGGTGCCGATTGCGCCGGCCACCATGGTCATGCCGGGCGATGTGGTGACGCTGTTCGGCACGCCGCAGGATGTGCAAAAGGCTGCGCAGTCGGTGGGCCCCATCATCGTGCCCAGCGACAAGACGGACTTTGTCTTCCACGGCCTGGGCATCACGGTGGGCCTGCTGATCGGGCTGCTGGTGCTGCGCCTGGGCTCCATTCCCATCACGCTGGGCAGCGGCGGCGGGGCCCTGCTGGCCGGCCTGCTGTTCGGCTGGTGGCGCAGCCGCAAGCACACCTTCGGCAACATGCCCACGGCCGCTTCCACGCTGCTGCGCGACCTGGGCCTGGCCGGCTTCGTGGCCATGGTGGGCCTGCAGTCCGGCCAGCAGGCCGTGACCACGGTGATGCAGCAGGGCCTGACGCTGTTCCTGCTGGGCGTGGTGGTGACCATCGTGCCGCTGCTGATCGCCATGCTGTTCGGCAAGTACGTGCTGCGCTATGACAACGTGGCCGTGTTCGCGGGCTCGCTGTCGGGGGCGCGCAGCGCCAACCCGGCGTTTGGCGAGATTCTGGACAAGGCCGGCAACTCGATTCCCACGGCACCGTTTGCGATCACCTATGCGCTGGCCAATGTGTTCCTCACATTGCTGGGGCCGCTGGTCATCGCCTTTGCCTGATCACCCCTGACCGATCCCCAAGGACCACCAAGGACCATCACAAGGAGCTGCGCAATGAGCAAGGATTATCGGAGTCTGGCGAATTTGAGCCCGTTCGAACTCAAGGACGAGCTGATCAAGGTGGCCTCGGGCAAGGCCAACCGCCTCATGCTCAATGCGGGGCGCGGCAATCCCAACTTCCTGGCGACCACGCCGCGCCGGGCGTTCTTCCGGCTGGGGCTGTTCGCGGCGGCGGAGTCGGAGCTGTCGTACTCCTACATGACGGTGGGCGTGGGCGGGCTGGCCAAGCTCGACGGCATCGAGGGCCGCTTCGAGCGCTTCATCGCCGAGCACCGCGACCAGGAGGGCGTGAAATTCCTGGGCAAGTCGCTGAGCTATGTGCGCGACCAGCTGGGGCTGGACCCCGCCGCCTTCCTGCACGAGATGGTGGACGGCATCCTGGGCTGCAACTACCCCGTGCCGCCGCGCATGCTCACCGTGAGCGAGCAGATCGTGCGCCAGTACATCGTCCGCGAGATGGCAGGCGGCGCAGTGCCGCCCGAGTCGGTGGACCTGTTCGCGGTCGAGGGCGGCACGGCGGCCATGGCCTATATCTTCGAGAGCCTGCGCATCAGCGGCCTGCTCAAGGCCGGCGACAAGGTCGCCATCGGCATGCCGGTGTTCACGCCGTATATCGAGATTCCCGAACTGGCCCAGTACGACCTCAATGAAGTGCCCATCCACGCCGACCCCGACAACGGCTGGCAGTACTCCGACGCCGAGCTGGACAAGCTCAAGGACCCGGACGTCAAGATCTTCTTTTGCGTGAACCCCAGCAACCCGCCGTCCGTGAAGATGGACCAGCGCAGCCTGGACCGCGTGCGCGCCATCGTGGCCGAGCAGCGGCCCGACTTGCTGATCCTGACCGACGATGTCTACGGCACCTTTGCCGATGAATTCCAGTCCCTGTTCTCGGTCTGCCCCCAGAACACGCTGCTGGTGTATTCGTTCTCCAAGTATTTCGGGGCCACGGGCTGGCGCCTGGGCGTGATCGCGGCGCACAAGGACAACGTGTTCGACCATGCGCTGGCGCAGTTGCCCGAGTCCGCCAAGAAGGCGCTGGACCACCGCTACCGCTCGCTGCTACCCGATGTGCGCTCGCTCAAGTTCATCGACCGCCTGGTGGCCGACAGCCGCGTGGTGGCGCTGAACCACACGGCCGGCCTGTCCACGCCGCAGCAGGTGCAGATGGTGCTGTTCTCGCTGTTCGCGCTCATGGATGAAGCCGACGCCTACAAGCAGGCGCTCAAGCAACTGATCCGCCGCCGCGAGGCCACGCTGTACCGCGAGCTGGGCATGCCCCCGCTGGAAAATCCCAACTCGGTCAACTACTACACGCTGATCGACCTGCAGACCGTGACCTGCCGGCTCTACGGCGAAGCCTTCTCGCAATGGGCCGTGCAGCAGTCCTCCACGGGCGACATGCTGTTCCGCGTGGCGGACGAGACCGGCATCGTGCTGCTGCCTGGCCGGGGCTTCGGCTCCGACCGCCCCTCGGGCCGCGCCTCGCTGGCCAACCTCAACGAGTACGAGTACGCCGCCATAGGCCGCGCCCTGCGTCGGCTGGCCGACGAGCTGTACGAGCAGTACAAGGCGCTGGGCAAGCAGTAGGCCCTGCGCCAGGGCCCGCACGGCTCATCGCAGCTGTCGGGCCTTGACCACCAGCAGCGCCCCGGCCATCAGGCCCACGCCGGCCAGTTGCACGGCACCCAGCGCGCGCCCGTAGACGGTCCAGTCCAGCACGATGGCCGTCAGCGGATAGACGTACTGCAGCACGGCGATGCGGCCCAGCGTGAGGCGGGCCATGCCCGCAAAGAGAATGGCGTAGGCCAGGCCGGTGTGCAGTACGCCCAGACCGGCCAGCCAGGCCCAGGACGACGGCGCCTGCGGCCAGCCATGAACCAGCGGCACCCACAGCAGCAGCACGGTGCCGACCGCGCATTGCCACCAGGCCAGCGCGAACGGCGTGACCACTTTCTCGGTCTTGGCCAGGATGGTCACGGCCGCATAGCACAGCGAGCCGGCCAGGCACATGAGCAGCCCGGACACATGGTCCGGTCCCCAGGCCGTCGCATAGCCACCCAGCAGCCCCGTGGTCAACACCAGTCCCAGCAACGCCGCCAGCACGGCCGCCACCTGCCGTGGCGCCATGGCCTCGCGCAGCACCAGGGTGCCGAACAGCATGATCCACACCGGCTGGATGTGGAACACGATGGTGGCCACGCCAATGGAGGTGCGCGGTATGGCGGCAAAGAACAGGGCCCAGTTCATCACCATGAGGACGCCGGTGGCCACCACCACTGGCCAACTCCTGCCGCGCACGCGCAACTCCCCCATGCGGCCCGTGGCCAGGCCCCAGGCCAGCAGCGCCAGCGCGCCGAAGGCGCAGCGAAACAGCACGGTGACCAACGGGTGCTGGCGGGCTTCTTCCACAAATATGCCGACGGTGCCCAGCAGCACGCCGCCCGCGATCATCAGCCACTGGCCGCGTGTCTCCTGCGCTGTGGGAGCGGCTTGTGCGGGCGTGGCGGAGGCTACGGATGCGGCCTGTAAGGAATGGGTTCTGTCTTGCATGGCCGCGATCGTCTCGTGGCAGGAAATTCTCGTAAAGCAAATAGTTTGCAGGTTTAGTATTCGATATTCGAATCCATGGAGCGTGCCGTGAACCACCCCGACCTGCAGATCGACTGGCTGCGCGCCCTGGTGACCGTGGTGGATGCGGGCTCGCTCTCGGCTGCCGCGCCGCTGCTGCACCGATCACAGGCCGCCGTGAGCATGCAGATCAAGAAGCTGGAGACCGCCCTGGGCCAACCCGTGTTGCTGCGCGGCCCGCGCCATCTGCAGCTCACGCCCGCAGGCGCGGAGCTGCTGGGCTATGCGCGGCGCATGCTGGAGCTGCAGGCCCAGGCGCAGGCGGCCCTGTTCGGCCCCGACCTGTCCGGGCGCGTGCGGCTGGGCGTGCCGGACGACTACGCATCCACCTATCTGACGCCCGTGCTGCGCAGCTTTGCAGGCCGCTACCAGGGCGTGGAGATCGAGCTGACCTGCGAGCAGTCCACCGCACTCATCCCGCAGGTGGTGCGCGGCACGCTGGACCTGGCCCTGGTCTCACGCGACAGGCCCCAGCGCGGGCGCCTGCTGTTCCACGAGCCCCTGGTCTGGGTGGGGCTGGCGGCGGGCGGGCTGACGCAGTCGGCCATCATCGGCACGGCGGGCTCGGCCATCGAGAAGCTGGGGCTGGCGCCCGACGAGGTGCAGCGCATGCAGGCCAATGTGGCCATCGGCTATGCGGTGACCTATATCTTCGGCTCCTTCGGCGCCATCATCATGTGCGTGAACGTGCTGCAGTGGCTGACGGGCCGCAAGATCCGCGAGGACGCGATCCAGGCCGAGCAGGAGTTGCTCAAGGGCGTGCGCGTGTACGGAACCGGCGAGTCACCGGCCGTGCCGGATCTGGTGGGCCGCATTTTCCGCGTGGGACAGGCAGGCCGCACCGTGGCGGAGCTGGAGGCCAGCGCCACCGCCAACGGCGGCACGGTGACGGTGGAACGCATACAGCGCAGGAACGCGCTGGTGGGCGTGGACGGCAGCCTGGCGCTGGAGGCCGGCGACATCATCTTGCTGGTGGGCCGGCGCGCGGCCGTGGTGGCGCTGGGCGCCTCGGTGGGCGAGGAGCTGCAGGGCGCCGAGGGCATGGACGTGGTGATGGTGCGGCGCGACGTGGCCATCTCCAACAACCAGTACCTGAACCGCAGCGTGAAGGACATCCTGGACAGCCTGTCGCAGGAGTTCAAGCACGGTGTGTACGCAGTGGCGCTGATGCGCGCGGGCACGCCGGTGCCGATTGCGCCGGCCACCATGGTCATGCCGGGCGATGTGGTGACGCTGTTCGGCACGCCGCAGGATGTGCAAAAGGCTGCGCAGTCGGTGGGCCCCATCATCGTGCCCAGCGACAAGACGGACTTTGTCTTCCACGGCCTGGGCATCACGGTGGGCCTGCTGATCGGGCTGCTGGTGCTGCGCCTGGGCTCCATTCCCATCACGCTGGGCAGCGGCGGCGGGGCCCTGCTGGCCGGCCTGCTGTTCGGCTGGTGGCGCAGCCGCAAGCACACCTTCGGCAACATGCCCACGGCCGCTTCCACGCTGCTGCGCGACCTGGGCCTGGCCGGCTTCGTGGCCATGGTGGGCCTGCAGTCCGGCCAGCAGGCCGTGACCACGGTGATGCAGCAGGGCCTGACGCTGTTCCTGCTGGGCGTGGTGGTGACCATCGTGCCGCTGCTGATCGCCATGCTGTTCGGCAAGTACGTGCTGCGCTATGACAACGTGGCCGTGTTCGCGGGCTCGCTGTCGGGGGCGCGCAGCGCCAACCCGGCGTTTGGCGAGATTCTGGACAAGGCCGGCAACTCGATTCCCACGGCACCGTTTGCGATCACCTATGCGCTGGCCAATGTGTTCCTCACATTGCTGGGGCCGCTGGTCATCGCCTTTGCCTGATCACCCCTGACCGATCCCCAAGGACCACCAAGGACCATCACAAGGAGCTGCGCAATGAGCAAGGATTATCGGAGTCTGGCGAATTTGAGCCCGTTCGAACTCAAGGACGAGCTGATCAAGGTGGCCTCGGGCAAGGCCAACCGCCTCATGCTCAATGCGGGGCGCGGCAATCCCAACTTCCTGGCGACCACGCCGCGCCGGGCGTTCTTCCGGCTGGGGCTGTTCGCGGCGGCGGAGTCGGAGCTGTCGTACTCCTACATGACGGTGGGCGTGGGCGGGCTGGCCAAGCTCGACGGCATCGAGGGCCGCTTCGAGCGCTTCATCGCCGAGCACCGCGACCAGGAGGGCGTGAAATTCCTGGGCAAGTCGCTGAGCTATGTGCGCGACCAGCTGGGGCTGGACCCCGCCGCCTTCCTGCACGAGATGGTGGACGGCATCCTGGGCTGCAACTACCCCGTGCCGCCGCGCATGCTCACCGTGAGCGAGCAGATCGTGCGCCAGTACATCGTCCGCGAGATGGCAGGCGGCGCAGTGCCGCCCGAGTCGGTGGACCTGTTCGCGGTCGAGGGCGGCACGGCGGCCATGGCCTATATCTTCGAGAGCCTGCGCATCAGCGGCCTGCTCAAGGCCGGCGACAAGGTCGCCATCGGCATGCCGGTGTTCACGCCGTATATCGAGATTCCCGAACTGGCCCAGTACGACCTCAATGAAGTGCCCATCCACGCCGACCCCGACAACGGCTGGCAGTACTCCGACGCCGAGCTGGACAAGCTCAAGGACCCGGACGTCAAGATCTTCTTTTGCGTGAACCCCAGCAACCCGCCGTCCGTGAAGATGGACCAGCGCAGCCTGGACCGCGTGCGCGCCATCGTGGCCGAGCAGCGGCCCGACTTGCTGATCCTGACCGACGATGTCTACGGCACCTTTGCCGATGAATTCCAGTCCCTGTTCTCGGTCTGCCCCCAGAACACGCTGCTGGTGTATTCGTTCTCCAAGTATTTCGGGGCCACGGGCTGGCGCCTGGGCGTGATCGCGGCGCACAAGGACAACGTGTTCGACCATGCGCTGGCGCAGTTGCCCGAGTCCGCCAAGAAGGCGCTGGACCACCGCTACCGCTCGCTGCTACCCGATGTGCGCTCGCTCAAGTTCATCGACCGCCTGGTGGCCGACAGCCGCGTGGTGGCGCTGAACCACACGGCCGGCCTGTCCACGCCGCAGCAGGTGCAGATGGTGCTGTTCTCGCTGTTCGCGCTCATGGATGAAGCCGACGCCTACAAGCAGGCGCTCAAGCAACTGATCCGCCGCCGCGAGGCCACGCTGTACCGCGAGCTGGGCATGCCCCCGCTGGAAAATCCCAACTCGGTCAACTACTACACGCTGATCGACCTGCAGACCGTGACCTGCCGGCTCTACGGCGAAGCCTTCTCGCAATGGGCCGTGCAGCAGTCCTCCACGGGCGACATGCTGTTCCGCGTGGCGGACGAGACCGGCATCGTGCTGCTGCCTGGCCGGGGCTTCGGCTCCGACCGCCCCTCGGGCCGCGCCTCGCTGGCCAACCTCAACGAGTACGAGTACGCCGCCATAGGCCGCGCCCTGCGTCGGCTGGCCGACGAGCTGTACGAGCAGTACAAGGCGCTGGGCAAGCAGTAGGCCCTGCGCCAGGGCCCGCACGGCTCATCGCAGCTGTCGGGCCTTGACCACCAGCAGCGCCCCGGCCATCAGGCCCACGCCGGCCAGTTGCACGGCACCCAGCGCGCGCCCGTAGACGGTCCAGTCCAGCACGATGGCCGTCAGCGGATAGACGTACTGCAGCACGGCGATGCGGCCCAGCGTGAGGCGGGCCATGCCCGCAAAGAGAATGGCGTAGGCCAGGCCGGTGTGCAGTACGCCCAGACCGGCCAGCCAGGCCCAGGACGACGGCGCCTGCGGCCAGCCATGAACCAGCGGCACCCACAGCAGCAGCACGGTGCCGACCGCGCATTGCCACCAGGCCAGCGCGAACGGCGTGACCACTTTCTCGGTCTTGGCCAGGATGGTCACGGCCGCATAGCACAGCGAGCCGGCCAGGCACATGAGCAGCCCGGACACATGGTCCGGTCCCCAGGCCGTCGCATAGCCACCCAGCAGCCCCGTGGTCAACACCAGTCCCAGCAACGCCGCCAGCACGGCCGCCACCTGCCGTGGCGCCATGGCCTCGCGCAGCACCAGGGTGCCGAACAGCATGATCCACACCGGCTGGATGTGGAACACGATGGTGGCCACGCCAATGGAGGTGCGCGGTATGGCGGCAAAGAACAGGGCCCAGTTCATCACCATGAGGACGCCGGTGGCCACCACCACTGGCCAACTCCTGCCGCGCACGCGCAACTCCCCCATGCGGCCCGTGGCCAGGCCCCAGGCCAGCAGCGCCAGCGCGCCGAAGGCGCAGCGAAACAGCACGGTGACCAACGGGTGCTGGCGGGCTTCTTCCACAAATATGCCGACGGTGCCCAGCAGCACGCCGCCCGCGATCATCAGCCACTGGCCGCGTGTCTCCTGCGCTGTGGGAGCGGCTTGTGCGGGCGTGGCGGAGGCTACGGATGCGGCCTGTAAGGAATGGGTTCTGTCTTGCATGGCCGCGATCGTCTCGTGGCAGGAAATTCTCGTAAAGCAAATAGTTTGCAGGTTTAGTATTCGATATTCGAATCCATGGAGCGTGCCGTGAACCACCCCGACCTGCAGATCGACTGGCTGCGCGCCCTGGTGACCGTGGTGGATGCGGGCTCGCTCTCGGCTGCCGCGCCGCTGCTGCACCGATCACAGGCCGCCGTGAGCATGCAGATCAAGAAGCTGGAGACCGCCCTGGGCCAACCCGTGTTGCTGCGCGGCCCGCGCCATCTGCAGCTCACGCCCGCAGGCGCGGAGCTGCTGGGCTATGCGCGGCGCATGCTGGAGCTGCAGGCCCAGGCGCAGGCGGCCCTGTTCGGCCCCGACCTGTCCGGGCGCGTGCGGCTGGGCGTGCCGGACGACTACGCATCCACCTATCTGACGCCCGTGCTGCGCAGCTTTGCAGGCCGCTACCAGGGCGTGGAGATCGAGCTGACCTGCGAGCAGTCCACCGCACTCATCCCGCAGGTGGTGCGCGGCACGCTGGACCTGGCCCTGGTCTCACGCGACAGGCCCCAGCGCGGGCGCCTGCTGTTCCACGAGCCCCTGGTCTGGGTGGGCGCGCCGCAGCACGAGGTGTGGAGGAAGAATCCCCTGCCGATTGCCGTCTACGAGGCCGCCAGCCTGGCGCGCACGGCGGCGCTGTCCAGCCTGGCGGCCCAGCGGCGCGCGCACCGCGTGGTCTATCACAGCTCCAGCCTTGCCGGCCAGCTGGCCGCCGTGGAAAGCGGCCTGGCCGTGGCCGTGTTCACGCGCTGCAGCGTGCCCTCGCACCTGCAGGTGCTGCAGAACCTGCCGGCCGGCTTCGAACTTCCGCCGCTGGTGTCCATGGAAGTTTCGGCCCTGCGCAGCAAGGCCTCGCAAGGCTCGGCGGCCGTGGATGCCATGTACGAGCAGTTGATTGCGACGCTGGGTGGTGGTCGACCCTAGAGCGGCGCAGTCCACAACCCCGCGTCGCCAGCCCGGGCATGCCATGCATGGAATCTGGCTCTGTAGCCTTGCCAGGGCTCGGCGAGCACGGGGCGCGGGTCCTCGCTGAGGTCGTAGGCCATGCCTTCGGTCCACCATGCGGGCCGCAGCAGCATGCGGACGATGCCGAGTTGCTCGCTCTGCACCTGGTGGATGAGTTCATGGCGGAGGTAGTAGGCGGTCCAGGCCCTGGGGCCTATGACCGTGCCCAGACCCGCCAGATTAATGGCAGAGCGCGCGCCCAGCCCGAAGCTGTCCGCACAGGCCTGGGTGGCGCAGAACACCACCCGGGGCCGGTGCGGCGCAGTGCCCAGGCGCGCCGCCAGGAATCCATGGGCCTCCTCCACCATGGCGCTGGCCTGCTCCAGTCGCGAGACATCGTCCACGCAGATCCGATCCGCCGTACAGGACACGCCGGCCAGCCCGGGAGCCATCACGCGCACTGGTTTGACCAGACACCAGGCCAGGGCTGGCACCACCACCGTGACGAGAACAAGCAGACGTTTGAGGGGAGGGATCCTGGGTCTCATGGATTGGCTGGGGTTGGGTCGCTGTACACGGATTGTCGAGGGCTGCAGCCGCACTCAGTCATCAAAATCCCACAGCTCATGCAGATCCAGCCGCAGGCGGCTGTCGCCTTCCAGCGCCTCGCTGCGGGCCAGGCGTTCGGCCAGCAGCGCTTCGGCCAGGGTGCGGCGCACGGCCAGCAGTTCGGTCAGGCCCGATTCGCCGGCGCGGTAGGCGCGCAGTGCGCGGTCGGCGGCGCCCTGCTGCAGCGTGGCGGCGCGGGCCTGGGCCTGGGCAGCGGCACGCTTGCCGGCCAGCAGGCTCCAGAGCACGTCGAACTCCGCGCCCAGGCGGCGCTCGGCCGCCAGGCGGCGGGACAGCGCGGCGTCGGCATCGGCCAGGGCCTGGTCGGCCTGGGCCTGGCGGTGCACCGAGCCCAGGGGCACGGACAGGCTGACGCCCGCAATGCGCTCGCTGCCCCCTCGCTCACTGGTGGCGAACACGCCCACGGTAGGGTCGGGCCGGCGCTCCAGATCGGCACGGCGGGCCTGGCGCAGTGCCAGGGTTTCCTCGGCCTGGGCCAGCAGGTATTCGTGGCTGTGCTCTATGTAGCGCAGGCGCAGCTGGGCCGGTGGCTGCGGTGGCAGATCGGGCAGCGGTGGCAGATCCAGCAGCGGTGGCGCAGCCTCCCCCTCCTTCGTCCGCGCAGCCTCCAGGCCCGGAAAACGCGCCTGCAGGTCGGCCTGGGCCGCCTGGTACGCGGCCTGGGCCGTTGCCAGCGCGGCCTGCATGCGCGCGTGCTCGGCGGCGGCCAGTTCGGCGTCCAGCCTGGCCGCATCGCCTGCGCGCAGCCGGCGTTCGGTGACGCGGGCCAGTTCGGCGGCAGCGTCGGCATTGTCCCGGGCGGTCTGCTGCGCCTGGCCTGCGCGCTGTGCGGCAAACCACAGCGCCAGCAACTGGCGTGCTGCTTCGTGCCGCACATCCTGGGCAGCCACGCGCGATGCGGCCTGGGTCGCTTCGGCAAGCTGCGCATCGGACTCGGCCTTGCCACCCAGGCGCAGGGGGCGCTCGATGGCGATCTGCCCCTCGGTAAAGCGCTGGCCCGAGCCGTCGTGCACCCAGCGGCGCTGGCCGCTGGCGCGCACCACGGTTTCATGCGGGCCGGCGCGCAGGGCCTGGGCGCGCGCCGCAGCGCCGCGTTGCGCGGCGTCGGCCGCCTGCACGGCAGGAGAGCGGGCCACGGCATCGCGCACGGCGGCCTCGGGCGGCAGATGGCTTTGGGCCTGGGCCTGGACAGCGCAGGCACACAGCAAGGCAGCGGCCCAGGCATGCAGCAGGGGTTTCATGGGCATGTTCCTGAAAGAGAGTCCGGCAAGGCCTTGCGCCCTGCAGTGGAGGGAGGAGGTGTGGGTGTGGGTGTGGGTGCGGGTGGTGCAGGTGATTTGGGCGCGGATGGCGTTCATGGCCGGGCCTCCCTCTGGCGCCGCGGCAGGCCGAAGCGTTCGAACAGCAAAGGCAGCAGAAGCAGGGTCAGCGCCGTGGAACTGACCAGCCCGCCCGCCACCACGATGGCCAGCGGCCGCTGGATCTCCGAGCCCGGCCCGCTGGCCAGCAGCAACGGCACCATGCCCAGCGCGGTGATGCAGGCCGTCATCAGCACGGGCCGCAGCCGGTCGCGCACGCCGTGCCGCACCACCTGGGACAGGGGCTGGCCCGCAGCCAGCAGGTTGTTGAAGTGCGATACCAGGACCACGCCGTTGAGCACCGCAATGCCCAGCAGCGCGATGAAGCCCACCGAGGCAGGCACCGACAGGTACTCGCCCGCCGCACTCAGCGCCGCCATGCCGCCCACCAGCGCGAACGGGATGTTGGCAATGACCAGCAGCGCCTGCCTGGGCGAGCGGAAGGTCAGCACCAGCAGCACGAAGATGGCGCCCAGCGCCAGCGGCACCACCAGCGCCAGCCGCGCGGCGGCGCGCTGCTGGTTCTCGAACTGGCCGCCCCAGACGATGCGCATGTCCTTGAGGCCGGCATCACCGGCGACGGCCGCCTGGGCATCGCGCACAAAGCTGGCCAGGTCGCGCCCTTCGACGTTGACCTGCACCACGGCGAAGCGTGCGCCGTTTTCGTGGTCCACGCGCACGGGGCCGTCGCGGGCCGCCAGCGTGGCCAGGGAGGTCAATGGCCAGTTGCTGCCGTCCGCCGCCGTCACCAGCAGCCCGGCCAGGCCTTCGGGCGACTGGCGCAGCGCCGCCCCGCCGCGCAGGATGAGCGGCGTGCGCGCCACGCCTTCGGGCACGATGCCAATGCGCTCGCCTTCCACCAGGGCGCGCAGTTGCGCCTGCAGGCCATCGCCACTGAGCCCGGACTGGCCCAGCGCCGCGCGGTTGAGCGCCACCTGCAGGTATTGCACGCCGCTGTTGCTGGGCGCGATGACTTCGGAGGCCCCGGCCACCGCGCGCATGCGCGCGGCCACGGCCTGGGCGGCAGTGTCCAGCCGCGCCAGGTCGGGATCGAAGATCTTGATGGCCACGTCGCCACGCGTGCCGGTCAGCATTTCGGAGACGCGCATTTCTATGGGCTGGGTGAAGCCGTAGATGAGCCCCGGAAAGCCCTGCATGACGTGGCGTATGGCCTCGGCGATGTCTTCCTTGCTGCCGCGCCACTCGTCGCGCGGGCGCAGCACCAGGAAGGTATCGGTCTCATTCAGGCCCATCGGGTCCAGGCCCAGATCGTCGGAGCCCGTGCGCGCGACGATGGAGCGGATCTCGGGCACCTGCTCCAGCAGCGCGCGCTGCACGCGCCCGTCCATGTCCAGCGAAGCGGCCAGCGAGATGGAGGGCGTCTTTTGCAGCTGCACGATCATGTCGCCCTCATCCATGGTGGGCATGAAGGTCTTGCCCACGGACAGGTAGAGCACGGCCGCCCCGGCCAGCGATGCCCCGGCAATGCCGAAGACCGCAGGCCGGTGGGCCAGGCTCCAGCGCTGCATGCGCTCGAAGCCCCGGGCCACGCGCCGCATCAGCCAGGGTTCATCGCCACCATGCGAGCGCAGCAGCAGCGAGGCCAGCGCAGGCACCACGGTGAAGGCGATGAGCACCGAGGCCCCCAGCGCCAGCACGATGGTCAGTGCCACGGGCGCGAACAGCTTGCCCTCCAGCCCCTGCAGCGTGAGCAGCGGCAGGAACACGATGGCGATGATGGACACGCCGGCCAGCATGGGCACGGAGACCGCCGAGACCGCCTGGCGGATCAGCACGGCCCGGTACTGCGGCGGGGAGCTGCCCGCCGTTTCGATGGCCGTTGCGCCCGCAGACTCATTCGCCAGCGCGGTCTCTATGTTCTCCACCACCACCACCGCAGCATCCACCAGCATGCCCAGGGCGATGGCCAGGCCGCCCAGGCTCATCAGGTTGGCCGTCAGGCCCGCATGGCGCATCAGCAGGAAGGTGGCCAGCATGGACAGCGGCAGCGTGGCCGCCACCACCAGGGCCGCCCGCAGCCCGCCCAGGAACAGGTAGAGCGTGACCAGCACCAGCACGCTGGCCTCGACCAGGGCGCGCACCACGGTGCCCGCCGCGCGCGAGACCAGGTCGCCCCGGTTGTAGAAGACCTGGGTGCTCATGCCCTGGGGCAGCCGGGGAGCCAGTTCGTCCAGCCGCGCCTGCACGGCGTCCACCAGACTGCGCGCATCCACCCCGCGCAGTCCCAGCACCAGGCCCTGCACGGCTTCGCCACGTCCGTCGCGGCTGACGGCGCCGTTGCGCGTGGCTTCGCCCAGGCGCACGGTGGCCACATCGCCCACGGTGGCGGCAACGCGCCCCTCATGGGCGGGCGCCACGACAATGGCGCGCAGGTCGTCCAGCCCGCGCACGCCGCCTTCCACGCGCACCACCCAGTGCTCTTCCCCACGGTCCAGCCGGCCTGCGCCGTCGTTGCGGTTGTTGGCCTCCAGCGCCTGGCGCAGCTGGTCCAGCGTCACGCCGCGCGCCCGCAGCCGGGCGGGGTCGGGGATCACCTCGTAGCCGCGCACCATTCCGCCCAGGGCATTCACGTCGGCCACGCCGGCCACGGTGCGCAGTGCAGGGCGAATCACCCAGTCCAGCACATGGCGGCGCTCGGCCAGAGACCATTGCTCACCGTCGATGGTGAACATGAACATCTCGCCCAGCGGCGTGGTGATGGGGGCAAGCCCGCCTTCGGCCGTGGCGGGCAGCTCGCGCTGCAGGCCGGCCAGCCGCTCGGACACCTGCTGGCGCGCCCAGTACACGTCCGTGCCCTCGCTGAAATCCACGGTCACGTCGCTGATGCCGTACTTGGACACCGAGCGCACCATGGTCTTGTGCGGCAGGCCCAGCAGTTCCTGCTCGACGGGCGTGGAGACGCGCTGCTCCACCTCCTCGGGCGTCATGCCGGGCACCTTCAGGATCACCTTGACCTGGGTGGGCGAGATGTCGGGGAAGGCATCGATGGGCAGGTGCACATAGGCCCAGGCACCGGCCAGGGCCAGCGCGCAGGCGGCCATCAGCACCAGCGCGCGCTGGCGCAGCGAAAAATCGATGAGGCGCGCCAGCATCACTCACCCCCGCCCAGCAGGCCCTTGAGCGCGGCAATGCCCGTCACGGCAATGCGCGCCTTGGGCGGCAGCGTGCCGCGCACCACGGCCGTGGCCTCGTCGCTGGCCTCCACGGACAGCGGCATGAAGCGCGCCCCCTGCCCGGTGGCGACAAAGACGCCGGTGCGGTTGTTCCAATGCGCCAGCGCCGCAGCGGGCACGCGCAGGCGTGCACCGGCAGATCCATCGGAAGGCCCGGCGTCCGCACCGGCCAGGGCCAGCAAGGCGGTCACGCTTTCGCCCACACGCAGGTCGCCGGTGCGTTCCAGCGCAACGCGCACCCGCATGCCGGCCGATCCATCGCCGACCGGTGCCATTCCGGCCACCTTGCCCTGCGCACCGCGCGCCGCCACCTGAACGCGGTCGCCCACGCCGGGCAGCGGCACCTCGCGGCCCAGCAGCAGGTCCAGTTCCAGCGCCTTGGGGTCGGCCACGCGCAGCAGCGGCGCCGAGGCCTCCACGCGGGCACCCGGCACCGCCAGCACTTCGGTCACCAGGCCTGCGCGGGGCGCCACCAGGTGCACCTCGTTGCCCACGAACTGCAGGCCGCTGGCGGCCAGTTCGGCGCGCCGCGCCTGGGCCATGGCCGTGGCCTCAGCGGCGCGCGCCTGCGTGGCCTGCCAGCGGCTGGCGGCGATGATGCCGTCCTCATGCAGCGCCTGGTCGCGCGCCAGGGCCTGGCGTGCCAGGCGCGACTGGGACTCGGCCTCCAGCAGCGCGCGCCGCGCCTCATACAGCTGCGGGCTGGTGAACACCGCCACCGGCTGGCCGGTGCGCACCGTCTGGCCCAGGGCCACGAGCACGCGCGGCACCGCACCCGCATAGGGGGCGGCCACCACGGCCTGGGCATCGGGCCGCAGCACGACGCGCGCGTGGGCCGAGACCTCGATGCGCTGTGCCGCCTGAATGGGTTCGAAACGCACGCCCAGCGCCTGTGCCTGTTCGGCGGACAAGGCAACGGATGTGGGCGTGGATGCGGATACGGATCCGGATGCGGATGCGGATGCGGGCGGGGGATTGGACGGGCTTGCGGGTGCGGCCTGGGCCTGGGCGGCCATGCCGACGGCTGGCAGCGCAAGTGCGCCGGCCAGCAGCCATGGGGAAAACATCATTCCTGACTCCGGGAAAAAAGACGAACGCCGTCCACGCGCAGGCTGTTCGCGGCACGCGGGCGAAGGAGGACGAAGGCGGGCCTGCGGAGCAGGCCGGGGAGGTCAGGAAGCCAGGGGCGGTGCCTGGGCGGGGGAAGGCCGTATCACGCGCCCGCGCCAGCGCGGACTCAGGCGCATGGGCTGCAGCGGCAAGGCGGGCCGGGGCGCAATGCAGCGCATGCGCGCGGCACGCAGGCCCAGGGTGAGCAAGGCCAGGCCGATGACGGCCAGAAAGGGCATGGGCAGCAGGTCCAGCGGCTGTATGGCGTCCTGCACATCGACCTCGAAAGGCTCGACATGGTCTTCATCCACATCGGCAAAGGAGCCGTGGGCCACGAACAGGTGGAAATGCGAGTCGGCCACGCGCGACGGCGCCGCGTGGATGTGCAGGCCGGCCTGGTTCGGAGTGCCGAAATGGCTGTGCAGCAGCGGTATCAGCAGCTGCGCCACCATGATGAGCAGCAGCAAGGCGCTCCGCATGGAGGGGTTCCGGATGGCATGCAACATGGCTTGGGATTGTAGTACCGGGGCTTGCGCAATCGGTTCAATCCCGTATGAAGGCATGGGCGGCAGGCCCGCAAGCCGCACCAGGCCCCGGTTCAAGCTGGGGTGACGGATTTCATTGTATTTTTTCGGATATAACGAAGCCATTCATGGAGCACTCGCCCCCTCGGAGCCCGTCGGAATCCGCAGGGCTGTGCTGGAGAACCGACTTGACGCAAAAATACATCCCCCATCTGCTGGCCCTGGACCACGAGCGCGACTGGGCGCGCGCGGCACAGGCCTGCGGCATCTCCGACAACGAGCTGTTCCTGGCCATACGCTCGGCCGAGGCGGAGTTTGGCCACGCGCTGGTGCGCGCGGGCCGCCCCTTCCAGGGCTTCACGCAGGAGGGCGAACAGGTGCTGGCCTGGGCCCGGCAGTTCGCCCAGGCGGTGGATGCGCTCAAGCACTGCTTTGCCGACACGCGCAAGCGGGCCGGCCTGGCGCCCCTGCTGGCGCGCCGCTCCATCTCACCCAGGCGGCTGGGCCAGCCGGGGCCGGACAGCGGCGACATGGACCTCATGATCGAGGCCGCGCTATGTTCGCCGGATCATGGTGCATTGCATCCCTGGCGCATTCTGGAGTTTCCAGGCCATCAGCGTGCAGCATTGGCTGCTCTGTTCGAGCAGGAAAAACTACGCCGCGACCCGCTGGCCCCCGCCGATGACATCCGTCGCGCCCGCGAGCATGCAACGCGCGCACCGGCGCTGCTGGCCTTCATCGTCTCTCCCAAGCCGCGCTCGCGTGTTCCCGTGCGCGAGCAATGGCTGGCCGCAGGGGCTGCCCTGGGCAACTTCCTCAATGCTGCCCACCAGCTGGGCTTTGGCGCCATCGTGCTCAGCGGCGAGCGCTGCTTTGATCCGGCCATCCACGCCGCACTGGGCCTGGGAGACGGCGAGCACCTGGCCGGCTTCATCAGCCTGGGCCGCATCACCAGCCAGCCATCCCCGCGCGCAACGGTGGCGCCCTCTTCCATGCGCACGGCATGGCAGGCGGAGCAGGCAGCAGGGGTCACGGCACAGGCCCTTCTCCAGCCAGACGGCAACCACGGCAGCGATCTTTGAAGCCGCAGCCAGCGCGCGCCGGGTGGCGCACAGGTGGCGCACTGGCTGCCCAGGGCGGTTAGAGTTGCGGGGCTGCTGCGCCCTCTTGCATCCTCTTGCGCCCTCTTTTCCATCACGGAGCAGGCTTTCATGATCATCCGGCCCCATCCCCACTGGCTGCGCATGCTCTTCGTGCTGCGCGGCTCCGTGCTGCCCGACATCCTGCCCCAGCTGATTGCCGCCACCCTGTTCGCCGTGCTGGTCACGGCATTGCACGGCCAGTTGTTTGCCTGGAAGGTGCCGCTGAACTTCGTGCCGTTTTCGCTGATCGGGCTGACGCTGGCCATCTTCCTGGGCTTTCGCAACAGCACCAGCTACGCGCGCTACTGGGAGGCGCGCACGCTGTGGGGCACCCTGCTCAACGAGACACGCTCCCTGGTGCGCCAGGCCCGGACCTTGGCCGACGCACCGCAGCACGCCCCGGCCCTGGCCATGGTTCTGGCGGCCTTCGTGCATGCGCTGCGCCACCAGTTGCGCGGCACCGATGCCGCAGCCGACATGCGCCGGCTGCTGCCCGCCGCCGACTGCGAACGCTTGGCCACGGCGCGCTTCAAGCCCGCCGTGCTGCTGCTCATGGCCGGCGAATGGCTGCAGGCGCGCCGCCACGACGGCAGCCTGCAGCCCGTGCTGGTGCCGGCCATGGAGGCGCCGCTGTGCAAGCTGGGAGAGGCGCTGGGCGGCTGCGAGCGCATTGCGGGCACGCCGATTCCGTTCACCTACGCGGTGATCATCCACCGCACCATCTACCTGTACTGCCTGCTGCTGCCCTTCGGCCTGGTGGATTCCATCGGCTTCATGACGCCGGTGATCGTGGCCTTCATCGCCTACACCTTCTTCGCGCTGGAGGCTCTGGGCGCCGAGCTGGAGGAGCCCTTCGGCACGGCGCCCAACGACCTGGCGCTGGACGCCATGTCGCAGATGATCGAGGCCACGCTGCGCGAGCTGACCGGCGAGGTGCTGCCGCCTGCGCCGCAGCACAAGGACGTGCTGTTCCTGACCTGACCCATCCGCACTCACCACGCCACGGAAGGAAACACCATGACGGAGACAAGCAAGGTCAAGGGACCGGCCTCGTATTTCCCCTCCATAGAGAAGACCTACGGCCAGCCGATTGCGCACTGGATGGATCTGCTGCAGCAGCAGGACACCCGCAAGCACATGGAACTGGTGGGCTGGCTCAAGGCCCAGCACCAGATGGGCCACGGCCATGCGAATGCGCTGGTGGCCGTGTTCCTGGCACAGGCCTGACCTGCACCCGGCAACCCTCAGCCGATGGCCGTGCCGAAAGCCTGGCGCACGGCGGCACCCGCCTCGTCAAACAGGCGGCGTGATGCGGGAGCCAGCCCCAGCATGTGCATGCAGGCGTGCACCATGCCGGGCAGGCGCACGGACTTCACCGCAACGCCCGCCTGCGCCAGCCGCTGCGCATAGGCTTCGGCCTCGTCGCGCAGCGGGTCGTATTCGCAGCTGATCACCGTGGCTTGGGGCAGGCCTGCCAGGTGTTCCGCGCGCAGCGGAGAGACAAGTTCTTGCCGCCCCGGAGCCGCATCGCCCAGGTACGCGCCATAGCAGTACTCCATGGCCGCACGGGTGAGGTAGTGACCCTCTGCAAACTGGTGGAACGACGGCGAATCCATGGCCGCGTCCAGTGCCGGGTACAGCAGCAGCTGGTGGGCGATGGCCGGTGCGCCCGCCGCTCCCCAGCCCCCCTTGTCCTGCGCCAGCAGGCAGGCGGCGGCCGCGAGATTGCCGCCCGCGCTGTCTCCGGCCACGCCGATTCGACTGCGGTCCAGGCCCAGCGCATCGGCCTGCTCAAAGGTCCAGGCAATGGCATCGCAGAAATCATGCAGCGGCCCGGGAAAGCGGTGCTCGGGCGCCAGCCGGTAGTCCACCGAGACCACGACGGCGCCCGTTGCCGCGGCCAGCGCGCGGCAGGGGTTGTCGTAGACCTCCAGCGAACCCAGGCACCAGCCGCCGCCGTGGGCGAAGACCAGGGCGGGCTGGAGCGTGGGTGTGTCCGAGGCCAGCGGCCGGTAGATGCGCACGCGCAGCGGCGCACCTTCGCGCGCGGGCAGCGTGAAGTCTTCGGTGCGGGCCACGGCCTCGGCCGGGCCATGCAGGGCGCGCAGCCCGGCGTCGGTGGCCTCGCGCAGCGCCGCCAGCGTGGGCGGCGTGGGCGGGGCCACGGCCTGGGTTGCCTGCGCCAGCTCGGCGAGATAGCGCGCAATGTCAGCATCCAGGCCCATGGTCACAGCGTCCTTTGCAGGAAAGGCAGCAGCTCGGCGATGAAGGGCTCGGCGGCTTCCTCCATGATGAAGTGGCCGCAGCCCGGCACGATCACGCCCGACAGGTCATCGGCATGGCCGCGCAGCGTGGCCAGCGGCGCATCGGCCGTGGCGTGCTCGGCGCCAATGGCCAGCACGGGCATGGCCAGCGGGCGCAGCGCACGCTCGCGGTTCTGGCGAATGGTTTCGGGAATGGCGCGGTAGTAGGCAAAGCCGCCGCGCAGGCCACCGGGCGCCGCATAGGCATCGACATAGACGTCGACGGCCACGCGGTCGCGCCGCAGCGACCAGCGGTTGAACATGAATTCCAGGTAGGCACGCTCGCGCCCCGCGATCAGGGTCTCGGGCAGGTCGGCCAGCTGGTTGAACATGAAGTGCCACAGGAAGATGTTCTGCTCGGGCGGCGCAAAGATGCTGGGCTCGGGCGCCAGGCCGGGGATCACGGCCTCGGTCAGCGCCAGGGACTGCACGGCCTGCGGCTGGTCGCTGGCCAGCGCATAGGCCACCCACATGCCCACGTCGTGGCCGGCGACCTGGTAGCGCTCATGGCCCAGCGCCAGCATGGCGCGGTGCAGGGTCAGCGCAATGGAGCCCGTGTCGTAGCCGGTGTCGGGCCGGTCGGAAAAGCCCGTGCCCGGCGGATCGACGGCAATGGCCTGGAAGCCCTGTGCCGCCAGTGCCTGCATCACATGGCGCCAGGCATACCAGGTCTGGGGCCAGCCCGGGATCAGCAGCACGGGCGCGCCCTGCCCGGCCGTGATGCAGTGGATGCGGCGGCCGTCGATGCGCACATAGTCGTGCGAGAACTCGTGGGCCCGGTCTTCCTGCCTGCGCAGGGCGTTCGATGTGAAAGCGTTCATTGTTGGATTCTTTTTGAGGTTCTTTGGCTGCGGGCGTGCTCAGGCGATGCCGAGCATGGCGTTGATCTGGCGCTGGTCCACGGGGGCGCCGGCGAAGTCGTCGAAGATCTTGTCGGTCACGCGGATGATGTGGCGGTTGATGAAGTCCACGCCCTCGCGTGCCCCGTCTTCCTGGTCCTTGAGGCAGCACTCCCATTCCAGCGAGGCCCAGCCCTGGTAGTCGTACTGGGCGAACTTGGAGAAGATGGCCTTGAAGTCCACCTGCCCGTCGCCCAGCGAACGGAAGCGCCCTGCCCGCTCCAGCCACGAGGAATAGCCGCCGTAGATGCCCTGGCGCCCGCTGGGCAGGAACTCCGCATCCTTCACATGGAACATGCGGATGTGCTCGCGGTAGATGTCGATGTAGTCGAGGTAGTCGAGCTGCTGCAGCACGAAATGGCTGGGATCGAACAGGATCTTGCAGCGCGCGTGCTGGCCCACCAGCTCATGGAAGCGCTCGAAGCTGGTGCCGTCGTGCAGGTCTTCGCTGGGGTGGATTTCGTAGCACAGGTTCACGCCCTGCTCGTCGCAGGCGTCGAGGATGGGGCGCCAGCGGCGCGCCAGCTCCTCGAAGGCGGTTTCGATCAGGCCGGCCGGGCGCTGCGGGAACGGGAACAGATAGGGCCAGGCGAACGAGCCCGAGAACGTGCCCATGTCGCTCAGCCCCATGCGGCGCGATGCACTGGCCGACAGCTTGAGCTGCTCCAGCGCCCAGGCCGTGCGTGCGGCCGGATTGCCGCGCAGCGCCTCGGGCGCAAAGCTGTCGCACATGGCGTCGTAGGCCGGATGCACGGCCACGAGCTGGCCGAAGATGTGCGTGGTCAGCTCGCTGGCCACCAGGCCGTGCGAGGCCAGCATGCCGTTGACATCGTCGCAATAGGTCTGGCTGCTGGCGGCCGTGGCCACGTCGAACAGGCGCTGGTCCCAGGCGGGAATCTGCAGGCCCTTGAAGCCTACGCCGGCCGCCCAGCGTGCGATGTCTTCCAGGGAATTGAACGGTGCCTTGTTGTCGGCGAACTGCGCCAGATGAAGGCTTGGGCCCTTGATGGTCTGCATGTGGTTTCCTTGCGTTGAGCTATTGTTTGTTAATCGACAAAGAATGGTATCACGCCAATGCAGCTGCTTTTGCGAAGCCGATGCAAGACAGCATCACGGCGCCGCTAAGATGCCGCCCTGACTGTTGAGAAGGATGAGGAAGATGGCCGGAAGACCCAGGGAATTCGACCGAGACCAGGCGCTGGAGCGCGCCATGCTGGCGTTCTGGCGGCGCGGCTACGAGGGCACGTCCATGGCCGACCTGGTGCAGGCGCTAGGCATTGCGTCGGCACGCATCTATGCGGCCTTCGGCAGCAAGCAGGACCTGTTCCGCGAGGCCGTGCAGCGCTACGAGGCCGGTGATGGCGGCTTTGCCGACCGCGCCATGGCCCAGGAGCCGCGCGTGCGCGACGCCCTGGCCCGCGTGCTGCGCGATGCCGTGGCCACCTATACGGACGATGCCCATCCGCTGGGCTGCATGGTGGTCACCGCCGCCACCAACTGCGCCGAGGAAAACGAGGCAGTCGCCGCCTGGCTGGCCAAACACCGCCGCCAGCGCACGCAGTCCCTGATCGACCGCCTTCAGCGCGCGCTGGATGAAGGCGAGTTGCGCGCCGGCACCGATGTGCAGGCGCTGGGGGATTTCTATGCCACGCAACTGCACGGCATCTCCGTGCAAGCCCGCGATGGCGTGCCGCGCGAACGGCTGCTGGCTGCAGTGCAAGCCGCCTTGCTGCTGCTGGACACGGCGCTGCAGCCCGCAGCCAAGGCGGGCTGAGCCGTCAGGCGCCGTGCTTTTGCAGTTTTTGCAGCTCGGCGCGCAACTGGATCACGCTGGGCGTGACGATGGGGATGAAGGCCGATTCACGCCAGCGGCGGGCAAAGCCATGGTCCGCATCCAGGCTGTAGGCGCGGCCGCCGGCCGTCTGCAGCTCCAGCTGCATGGCCTGCTGCACGCAGTCGTGCAAGGCCAGGCGCAGCGCGAAAAGCCGTTCGGGCGCCTCCACGAAATCGCCGGCCTCTACACCAGCCTTGAGTGCAGCCACCGCCTGCTCCAGGTGGGTGCGGGTATCGTCCAGCGGCTGCTGCAGCACATGCCCGCCCGGCCCCATGCGCGAGGCGGCCTGCGCGCAGGCCGCACGCGCCAGCCCGATGGACAGGCCGCATTGCATGCCCAGGAAGGCCGGCCGCACACGTGGCAGGAATCCGCCGGCGCGCTCGGCCAGCAGATCGTCTTCGGTGATGGCCACGTCCTTCAGTTGCAAGGCGGCGGTATTGGTGCCGCGCAGGGCGATCAACTCCAGATCCGGTGAGCGCTCCAGCCCGGGGCGGTCGGACGGCAGGGCCACGATCATGGGCGGCGCGCCATCGTCGCGTGCCACGGCAATGGCGGCCAGAAAGCGGGGGCCGCGCAGGTTGGTGCACCAGGGCACGCTGCCGTTGAGCAGCCAGCCGCCGCCTTCCCGGGCCGTGGCGCGGATGTTGAGAGCCTCCAGCCCGCTGAGGAATTTCATGATGTTGGACAGCCCCGAGGCACCGGCCGCCTCGCCCGCCAGCAGCGCGGGCAGCCAGCGCTCGCGCAGGGCCGCATTGCCGGTGTTCGCCAGCATCTCGATCAGCACACGCTGGCCCCAGAAGGCAAAGGCGGCGGACATGGAGTGCATGGCCACCTGGGCAATCGCCTCGATGGCATCGCCGGCGCTGCCGCCCTGCCCTCCCAAGACATCAGCCAAGCCGTGGCCCAGCAGCCCGGCCCGGGCCAGGTAGGGCACGACGGCGGCCGTGGCCTCGCCGTCGCCGGCATCCAGGGCCTCGGCACGTGCGTCCAGCCATTGGCGGTCGGCGTCGGTCAGCAGGGGGAAATCGTGCATGGGGCTTGTCATCTTGCGGGTCACCATAAAAAAAGGGACCGCTGTGGGCACAGCGGTCCCTTGCCATCCTAGCGCAGCGCACAGGCTGCGCAGATGACGCAGCGCAGGCTCAGTGCGCCGCCACCTTGCCGGGGCGTGTTTCCTCGCGCAGGGCCTTGACCTTGTCGCTCAGGCCGGACCATGGCTGCAGGCCGTACTGGCTGCGCATGGTGTTGAGCAGCGTGGCGATCTGCTCGTCGCTGAGGTTGTGGCGGAAGGCGGGCATGGTGCCCAGCTGCGGCCGCGCCGGTTGCGTGATGCCGTTGAGCACCACATGGATGGCGTTGGTCGGCGAATCGCTGTACAGGTTGGTGTTCAGCGACAGCTGGGGACGCACCCCGAAGCTGCTGCCGGCCAGCACGCCGCTGGGGTCGGCGCGGTGGCAGGCCATGCAGGCGCCCTGGTACAGGCGATAGCCCTGGGCGTCGACCGGCAGCTTGGCAACCTCGGTCTTTTCCTTCACCAGCGCCTCGGCGTCACCCGTGCCAGCGGCATCGGCCACAGGCTTGCGG
The DNA here is from genome assembly GCF_014170385.1 of Delftia sp. UME58. Taxonomy (NCBI): domain Bacteria; kingdom Pseudomonadati; phylum Pseudomonadota; class Betaproteobacteria; order Burkholderiales; family Comamonadaceae; genus Delftia; species Delftia sp. UME58. Next base: position 218,641 of record NZ_LZZV01000114.1, on the reverse strand, counting down.
TACGACATCAGGTAGGTGGCCATGGCGCTGATGTCCTCGGTCGACTGGTGGGACAGGCCTTCGATCACGGGCGCCATGGGGCCGGCGGCCACGCCGTGGCGCTCCGAGAAGCCGGTCTGCATGTAGCGGACCAGGTCCTCGCGCGTCCAGGGCAGCGGGGCCACGGCCTTGTCGTTGAGCGCAGGGGCATCCCAGCCGTCGATGAAGGCACCGGCCAGATGGTCGGCACCCTTTTTCTCGGCGCCGAACTGGTTGCGCGGCGAGTGGCAGGCAGCGCAGTGGCCCAGGCCTTCGACCAGGTAGGCGCCGCGAATCCACTCGCCCGACTGGTTGGCGGGCGCGGGCTGCTCGCCCGGCTCCAGGTACAGCGCATTCCACAGGGCCAGCCCACGGCGCACGTTGAACGGGAAGTTCAGCGCGGTCTTGGGCGCCTCGTTGGAGACAGCCGGCTCGGTCATCAGGAAGGCGTACAGCGCCTTCATATCCTCATCGGTCACGCGGGTGAATGCGGTGTACGGGAAGGCGGGGTACAGGTAGTTGCCCTCGCGGTCCACGCCATGGCGCATGGCGCGCTCGAAGGCCTCGTACGACCAGCGGCCGATGCCGGTTTCGGCATCGGGCGTGATGTTGGTCGAGTAGATGGTGCCGAAGGGGCTGGGCATGGCCAGGCCGCCTGCGTTGCGCTGGCCGCCCGGGGCCGTGTGGCAGACCGCGCAGTCGCCCATGTGGGCCAGGCGGCGCCCCTGGTCGATCTGCTGCTGGCTGAATTCCTGCACCGGGATCTGCTGCAGGGGCGCGATTTCGCTGCGGCCCGTGGCCAGCCAGAAGGCGGCGCCGGCCACGGCGGCCAGGCCGACCACGCCGAGGGTGATTTTCTTGAGTGTGTGCATGTTCCAGTCCTCCGCTCTCAGTTCTGTGCCTTGTCGGCCGGGGCTGCTTCGGCAGCCTTTGCATTGAGTGCGGCCAGCACGCGTGCCGGGGTGAACGGCACTTCGCGCAGGCGCACGCCGGTGGCGTCGAACACGGCGTTGGAGACAGCGGCGGCGCTGGGCACGGAGGCGGATTCGCCCGCGCCCATGGGGTCTTCGCCCGGGCGCTCCACCAGTTGCACGTCGATCTCGGGCAGCTCGTCAAAGCGCAGGATGGGGTAGCCGCCCCAGTCCAGCGAGGTCACGCCCTTGCTGTCGAAGGTCACGTACTCCTTGAGCACGCGGCTGGTGGACTGGATGATGTTGCCGTGCACCTGGTGGCGCACGCCGGCCGGATTGACCATCTCGCCGCAGTCATGGGCCACGAAGACCTTGTCCACCTTGATCACGCCGGTCTCGCGGTCCACGGTCACGTCGCAGATCCAGGTGGCCCAGGCCGCGCCGTAGCCAGGGAACTTGCTGTGGTAGTAGCGGGCATAGGCAAAGCCGCGGCCCTTGACCAGGCGCTGGTCGGCCGGCGCGGGGTTGCGGTGCGCCGGGCCGTCCTGCCAGCCGGCCTGCTTGTGCGCAGCGTGCGTCAGGGCCACGGCACGCGGGTCCTTCAGGTAGCGCAGGCGGTAGGCCAGCGGGTCTTCGCCGGCCAGATAGGCGCATTCGTCGATCCAGCACTCATGGGCAAAGACGTTGGGCAGGGCCGAGACGCCGCGCATCCACGACGCGCGCACGATGGGCGCCGCATCCTGCGAGACCACGCGCATCCTGGGGTACTCGTACTGCGGGATGGCCGTACGGTCGCCCATCTGCAGCACCTTGGGCTTGTTGGGCACCTTGCCCGTCAGGATCAGGGCCAGGGCCGCCGCGTCGTTGGACGGGTAGCAGGTCTTGAGCTCATAGCCCAGCACGGCATGGTTCTCGTCCAGGCCGCCGCGCACGCGGATCAATTGGCCCGTGCCCTTGGGCTCCCAGGCGGCTTCCTGCTCGCGCATCAGCTGCACGCGCACCGGGCGGCCCACGGCCTGCGACAGCAGCACGGCGTCGGATGCCACGTCGTCGGCGCAATTGCGGCCATAGCAGCCCGAGGCTTCCAGGCGCGTCACATTGATCTGGTCGGCCGCCATGCCGGTCAGCGTGGCGATGTCCTTGCGCACGTCGTGCGGGTTCTGCGATCCGGTCCAGACCTGGATCTGGCTGGCGGACACCTCGGCCACGGCGCAGGACGGGCCGATGGAGGCATGCAGGTGGTAGGGCCAGACGTAGTCGGCCTCGATCACCTTCCTGGCGCCCGAGAAGGCCTCGTCAATGCCCGCGTCCTCGCGCAGCATGCGGTCGGCCTTCTCGTGCTTGACCAGGGTGTCGTGCATGGCGTTCAGCGACAGGTCGGGCACGCCGGCCCAGTCCTTCCACTTCACCTCCAGCTGGCGCATGGCAGCAATGGCCTGCTCTTCGCGCTCGGCCACGATGCCCACGAAATCGCCCTGCACCACCACCTTGACGATGCCCGGCAGATGGGCCACGGACTGTTCGTTCACCGAAATCAGGCTGCTGCCCAGCGGCGCCGAAGCGTCGGCCCCGCCGTAGGGCGGGCGCACCACGCGGCCGTGCAGCATGCCGGGCACGCGCACATCGTGCACATAGGCCAGCGCGCCCAGCACCTTGGCCGGAATGTCCACGCGCTGCACGGACTTGCCGATGTAGTTGAAACCGCCGGTGCGCAGCGGCACCTCCTTGTCCAGCGCAATGTTCAGGTCCTGGCCCTGGGCCAGTTCGCCGTAGCCGATGCGTCGCCCGCCCTTGGCCACCACCGCGCCCCTGGACGTGGTCAGTGCGGACACGGGCTGCTGCAGCTTCTCGGCAGCCAGGCCCAGCAGCAGCTGGCGCACCTGGGCGGCGGCCTTGCGCATGGGAATGGCATCGACCTGGATGGTGTTGCTGGCAATGGTGGGCCCCTGGTTGGGCGTGCGGCCCGTGTGGCCCAGCACCATGGTGATGTGCTCGAACTGCACATCGAGCTCATCGGCCACCAGCTGCGCCAGCGAGGTACGGATGCCCGTGCCCAGGTCCACGTGGCCGTGGTAGGCCGTGACGCTGCCGTCCGCACCAATGGCGATGAAGCTGCTCACCCGGTCGATGGGGGGAATGGGGAAGGCGCCGGCCACGGCGGGCGCCGTACCCGTGCTTTCAGCCACCAGGCCAGCGGCCGCCACCGAGCTGACCATGACCATGCCGCCCAGCTTGAGCAGGTTGCGGCGCGTCAGTTGAAGGGGGGTGGATGCACTCATGCTGCACCTCCCTGGGCGATCAGCACGCGGGCGCGAGCAGCCGCACGCATGATTTCCACATGCGTGCCGCAGCGGCACAGGTGGCCAGCCAGGGCCTGGGTGACTTCCTCGTCGGTGGCCGTGGGCTTGTGGTCGAACAAGGCCACCAGGGCCATGACCATGCCGTTGGTGCAGTAGCCGCACTGGGCGGCCTGCTCGTCAATGAACGCCTGCTGCACAGGGTGCAGTCGGTAGACAGCCTTGCCCTGTGCATCGGCTGCGGGCTTGCCGGCAGGCATCCCCGGCACGGCGGCCGGATGGGCGGCCTCCCAGTCACGCGCCACGCGGGCGTGCTCGGCCTGGGTCGCGTCCTGGGACAGGCCTTCCAGCGTCGTGACCTTCATGCCCTGGACCACGCTCACGGGAACGGAGCAGGAGCGGGCCACCTTGCCGTCGATCAGCACGGCGCATGCGCCGCATTCGCCCAGGCCGCAGCCGAACTTGGGGCCGTTGAGCTGCATGTCGTTGCGCAGCACATAAAGCAGTGGCGTCTCCGGGCTGACGCCCTGGATCTCGACCTCTTGTTGGTTGAGAGTGAATTTCATCGTGTGCAAACCTTGTGGTTGACAACAGGTGCAAACCATAGGTGCGCACTGAAAAATCAGGCGACGGACTCGCCGCGGCCAAGCCCGAAAAAGAAAGCCCACCGCCAACGGGGTGGGCTGTTTTCACGTGGTTTTTAGAGGCAACTCTGATAGATGACTGCCTGTTGTATGCAAACGATTCTATGCCTGGGGCTTGCCTATCACTGCCAGTTCGCAGCCATCCAAGGACCTGCACAGACCAACAAACTCCGTGGCTTTTTACTCACAAAACCAAGCACAAAAATCGGAAATATCCAGAAAGACACAGCGCTACCAGCCGATCTGAAAACCTGCACCAGGACCTGAAAGATGTGCACCACCGCAGTGCACAAGCGGCAGGAATCCCTGCATCATGGCCCGGCCAAATCTTGCAGCCATGCACGGCCGGGCATAAAGACAGCAGACCATCTCGGCAGCCGGCGCATCGGCGCGGCCCTCACACCAACCGAGCAAAACACTCGGCTTTTATCTGCATCAAATTCCAGTGAGAACGCTTGAAATTTACGAACGCGCCATGCGCAGCATCCACAAAACACGCGCCCGCCTGCAGCATCGATGAACACAAGGCGCTGGCCGGCAGCCAGCTGTCAACGGGTGCCCGGCGTGATCTGGATGGTGCCAAGGCCCGAGCCCATGGCCTCACGCCGACGAGGTGTCAGCCAATGCACCCAAAGTCCCTTGAGCCAGCCCAGCGCAACTGCGCCTGCCAAGGCCAGCATGCCCCATTGCCCGGCCAACAGGGCAACATATATCCAGTAAGGAATGCATCCCAGGCCAAGAAGGCAGGCCCACCGCCGCAGTGCGGCGGAACGGGACTGCGACAGCCAGACGGCAAGGACTGCGGGGAGTGCGAAGGCGATCTGATCGATGCTCATGCCTGCATCATACTGTATGAATAAACAGTTTTCCAGGCAAGAACAAGCGTCTTTTGCGAAGGATGTCACGGGACGACAACACCTCCGTTTTTTGCTTGCAGCCTGCTCGCTAACCTTCGCCTCACCCCATCCACCCACCACGCAACGCCGTTGGCAAACAGCGTACAGGCTGGACTTCAAGGTTTTCCAATGTGCGGCGCAGTCTGATCGCAGCATCGCTTTTCACACCAGCTTTCAATAGGCCCGGATCCTTCGCAGCCGATCACACGCCCGGCTCAAGCATGGCGCTTCAAGCCTGAAAGCGAGGACATGCAGGATTTTGAAGCGCGCCGTAACATGCAGCACTCCACAACTGCCGGCTCTTTGCATGGCCTTTACCTGGCGTTGACCGATCATTTTGAACACGGTCAGGACGGCCAATGGCAGTCATCGGAGAAAATAATCGAAAGCATGCAAACTTGTTCTTAAAAAACCGTTAATATTCGCGCTTCAATCCATGAAAGGCAAACCACCGTGAGCAACACATACAAAGAACTTCTGGCACAGCGCGAAGCACTTGAAGCCCAGATCCAGACAGCACGCAAGCAAGAAGTCAGTGATGTGATCGCCAAGATTCGCGGTCTGGTTCAGGATTACGGCCTGACTGCCGACGACATCTTCACGGCACGCCGCGCCCCCTCTACCGTGGCCCCAAAGTTCCGCAATCCCGAGACCGGTGACACCTGGACCGGACGCGGCAAGCCCCCCGCCTGGATCAAGGACAAGGATCGCGCCCAGTTCGCCATCTGAAGTCCTGGACAAACGCCTCCATGAAAACAGCCTGCAGTTCTCTGCGGGCTTTTTTCATTGTGGCGTTACTTCCTGCCGCACCTGAATTCCTGGGCCTCGGGCTTCTACGGTCAGACGCCGCGCTGGTGAAACAAGGATGCTCCATGGACATGCCCTTAAACATGCACCATGGATGGATGCCGTGGTTCAATCTTCCAGCCTGATCTGAAGCGAATGACTGGCTGCAGATGCCGGCTCCAGACGCTCGGCCACCCATGAAAAAACAGACATCCACCTTGGACAGTGCATCCACACCATACCGTTCTGAAAAGTTGTCGACTGCCACTGAATCGATAGCCGTCACAGAAGAGCCACCCGCCTCCGCTTTGTCATTTTCAGGCGAGCAGGTTTTGTTCATCTCGTCATCCGATGAACTGCACGCCCATCTACTGCCACACCTCAAAAGTTGGGGCCTGGAAACCACCGCCTGTCACCATCCCACGGCCATTCGCCAGGATCGCCTTCAGAAATTCCGGGTTGTCGTGCTTTGCGGACCGAAAACCTCCTGGAACCCCAAGGATGAAAACCGCCTGGTGGCGGCAGCCGCAAGCATCATCGAATGCGAAGCTGAGCATCCCCTGCGACCCAAGGTGATCAACGCCCGCATCATCGAAGTTTCCTGGCGTTCGCTGCAGGGCGTCTTTGATGCACTGCAACTGGCCGTCCAGTCCCGGCCCGCCAACAGCAGCCGCGTTTCATCGACTGATGACGTCGCCCATTTTCAACAAATCCCAGCCCCCATCAGAATGGCCTTTCTGGAGTCTGCTTGTTCTTCGCTGGCGATCATCAAATCCAGCAAAAATCGCAAGGATGTGCAAAGGGAGCTGCACAATCTTTCCGGTTCACTGCGATTTTTTGACCTGACTGAGCTGTCGATACGCTGCGCTAGCCTGGAAAACGGCATCAACCATGATGGACTGATGCAGCACAGACAGTCGCTATGGGCGCTGGAGCTGCAGCTTGACCAGCTCCTGGAAGAAATCTGGAACTTGAACGGCAGATGAAGAACCGGTCATCATTGAGATCTTGACGAGGTCACCCATCCGCACTCGAGGGCATACTTCATCAGGTCAATGTCTCGTTCAATTCCAAGCTTGTGCATGGCCTTGACTTTCTGGGTGCTGATGGTTTTCTTGCTTCTGTTCAGCTTGGCTGCAATCTCGTCGATACGCAGACCGGCCGCATAGAGTCTTACCACCTCAGATTCCTTGGGACTGAGCACCCCCGGCGATCTTCCTTCGCCTCCCATGACACTCGCATTCATCTTTTCCAGTCGCTCGGAAATGGCGGGGGAGAAGTATGTCCCTCCTGTATAGGCGGCGTGGATGGCTGGAACCAGATGCAACACAGGGTCCGCCTTGCTCACGATGCTGATGTTTGACACCTTGCCCAGCGCCTGGAGAATGGCTGAATTGTCCAGCATGGTCAGAACCACCAAACCCAGGTTTGGAAATCTTCTGGATATATAGCCAAACAGATTCAAGCCATCCCCGTATTGACCCGTAGGCATGGAGTAATCCGACACAAGCACATCAAAACCACCCTCATCCAGCTTTTTCACCAGATCGGTTGAATTTGAAACACTGGCCTTCAAGAGGATTTCCAGTTCAGAAGACAGCTCATGCCTGATGCCGGAGATGATTCCAGGATGATCATCGGCCAGCAATACGGATATATTTAAATCTTTTCTATGATTCATAATGGAAAACATGCTATATCACCATCAACGGAATAAACACAATCGTTCAGTGCAGCATCATTGCACCGCGGCTCATCAGATATCTCCTAGGTTCTCCAGCAGTTCATTCAAAGCATCATCGACTGCGCGGAACTGCCGCATACTGACAAGCGATGACAATCGGTCCATATCTTCCACCCTCTGCTTCAACCCAGCCACCGCAAATGCCCCTTTCATGGCGTGAATTTCACGGTGCACAGCCATCAAGTCACCTTGCAGCAGATGCTTTCTCAATGCATCCAATGAGCTTTTGGTTGCTGAAATCAGTACGTCACGATAAGGCAATCTACTACCCAGAACTTTCTCGGCTTCAGCGAGGCAATTGCCAGACTTTGCTATATTTTTTTCAATGAATTCCTTGATGCTCTTCAAGGAGGCGGGCTTGACAAGAATATCCACGATGCCAAATTGTGCACATTTGAACTTTTCCTGCTTGCCTGCATGTGCCGTTATTGCTCCCACAGGAATTTCCGGATGATTTTGCTTGATGCGCTGGGCAAGCACGTAACCGCTCATGCCGGGCATTTGCAGATCCGTAAGAACAAGGTCATAGATATTCTGAGACATCATGTGCAAAGCGGACTCTCCACCTTCTGCAGAATCCGCCTCGAAACCGATGATTTCCAGCTGATCCAGAAGCAGCAGCCTGTTGACCGGGTGATCATCGACTATGAGAATCCTTGCGCAGTGACCCTCGCCTTTATTGCCCGCAAGCACGACTTCACCATCGCCCCACCCCAAGGAAGCAGGAACAGGCTGGACGTGGCATGCGGGCAAGGTCAATTCAAAAATGCTGCCTTTTCCCAGCACGCTGAAGAACCTGATTTCCCCGCCCATGAGATGTGCCATACGCTGACACAGCGTCAGGCCCAACCCCGTACCACCAAATTCCGCTGCTATATCCGAGCCTGCCTGCTTGAATGCATCAAAGATGAACGCATGCTGTGAGGGATGAATGCCTATCCCGGTATCTGACACTTTGATCTTCAGCTCACCCACCCTGTCTGATGCAAATACATCAATCTTGCCAGCCTTGGTGAATTTCAACGAGTTGCTGAGAAGATTGTTCAGTATCTGTTTTATTCTTTCACCATCTCCTATATATCCATCCTTCAGTGAATCATCAATGATCAAGGAAAATCCTATTCCCGATTCCGCAGCCAGCGGCTTGTAAATGGCAGCCACCTGCCGAATCACAGACTTGATATCAAAGCTGGCCAACTCCACACTCATCTGACCAGACTCGATCTTGGAGAAGTCCAGGACGTCATTCAACAGGGTCAAAAGAGAATGGGATGAAGATGATATGGTGGCGAGCCTGGCTTGCTGCTCTTCTGACATAGAGCTTCTTCCCAATATTTCCAGATTACCCAATATTGCATTCAGTGGCGTACGTATCTCATGGCTCATGGCGGCAAGAAAAGAAGATTTTTCCTTGTTTGCCTCTTCTGCCGCCTTTTTGGCATCTTCCAGATTTCTTTGCACCTGCTTGTGCGCAGTGATATCAGCAAATCCACATAGCAGGACATGCCTCCCTTGATATTTTGCCTTCACCATGATCATTGAAATCTCTGCAATCGTTCCATCGCAAGAAATCACGACCTCGCTGACTACTGGAAAATAATCATTCTTCTTCCCATCCAGATATTTCTCACCGTAGAACCTGAGAAAATATTCAATCAACCGCTCACCAGAGGTCTTTTCGTCCAACACCATGCTTTCTTTGTACTTGTACATCATGCTGTTTTCCAGCAGCATCTTCTTTTCCTTGAAGTCAAGAAGACCAAGTCCATAAGGTGCCATGGCAATGATGGTTCGACTCAGATGCTCCGAGTCGAATACATCCTTGGCCTTCCCATATATTGGAATAAACACCCTGCCATAGAAATATATCAAAAAACACCAGAAAAAAATGATGAACAACAATGAAAACAGCAAATATACAAGAGACTTCCCATTCAAATACACAGCATCTTTCCAGGAAAAAATCTGGAGAAGAATCATGTTCGTATTTGATATCCTTGAATAATAATAAAAATATCCACCCCTGTAGATCGCACCATACTTGCTCAAAATATATCGACTCATCAATCCGCCGTTAAATTTCGACGCCTCGATAGCAAAAAAATCATCTACGGCATAGCCGGTTTCCTTCCCACCCAACGCAACGTTGCCTTGAGAATCAACAATAAAGAAGGAGTTCCTGTCTTCTCCCTGTTGCATCAGGCTCTCAATATACTGAGTAGGCATGTCGCTCACTACAGTGAAAAATGGCTTGCCGTCGTGGAAAGCCGAGACAACAATCTGAAATGACATCTCCCCAGTCAGAATGCTTTTTCCCGGAGGCAACCATATGGGATGGCGCAGCTGGCCCGACGGAACTATGGTACGTTCAGCTTCAGGCAAAGTCGAAATCTGCGCCCTGAGTCTCACCAGCATGTTTTCCCGCTCATGCTCGTTCGGCACCTGCGGCACAAGGACGCCTATGAACGATCTGTCCGGGCTGAAGACATAGGCGGATATTGCTCTCCCATTTTGAAGAAATCTGGAATTTGCCAGATATGCCAACTCCCCCAACATATCCCTGTAATGCTTGTGCAAATTATTGCCAGTATTATCCTCAAGCAACACCACAGGACTCACACCTGCCATCACGGCATCTACCCCGCCAAAGACACCAGGATGAGATGTATGTGGCTGCCTCCAAAGCAACTCTGATGCAATTATTCCGCGCATCATAATTATTTGCTTTGTTTCTATTTCCGCCAGAATTCTGGTTCTCTTGCTCTGAAATACCGCTTTTCTTTCCTCTATGAAGTCATTGAACTCAAACAGGGCTGCAAGCATTGCCACAACAATGACAAGAAGAGAAAAAACCAAGCCACCACCAAAAAGCAGTGTCTTGTTATATTTGGATAGAAGGTGGAGTTCTTCCTTTTCTCCAGCCTCTTTTTTATATGTTTCCATCTGGGCATCAAGATACAACCATAAAACAGGCTGTGAATCTCCTCATGTAATGACAGAAATCTTGCAGGAAAGCTGCCGATGGCATAGAACTCAGCCGAAGCGCCTGTGGCCATGACGACGCATTTCTGCTCCTATTTCCTGACGTCAATCCAGCCCATCTCAATTCCATAGCGGATGAGATCAATATCCTTGCGTATACCCAGTTTGTTCATGACTGCCACCTTGTGCGTGCTGACCGTCTTGATACTGCGGTAGAGTTTTTTTGCTATTTCGGACACCGTCAGGCCGGAGATAAAAAGAAGCAGAACCTCTTCCTCCCGTTTTGAAAGCTCTATCGATGTGCGCACCGCACCCAACCATTCTCCTCCCAGGAGCTTGCTTGCACTGGGCGATATGAATTGACCATCTGTGTATGCAGCGTAGATGGCGGGCAGCAGACTTCCCAAAGAATCAGTTTTATGCACAATTCTGTAGATTCCTTGGCTGGTAAGAGATTTCATGATTCCAATATTCTCGATCATTGTCAGCATGACGATCTTGACACTTGGGAATCTTTTGCGAATGACATTCAGCATCACCAGACCGTCGCCGTAGGTCCCACCGGGCATGCAATAATCGGTCACCAGTACATCGCATTCGTTGTTCCTCAGAAAGCTGATGATTTCCGTGGAGTTTTTCGCTCTACCTACAATCTCTATTTCACGCTTATCCTCCAAAACACTTTCTATGCCTGCTAGAACTGCCGGATGGTCATCGGCAATTAATATCCGCAAGACGAAGTTTTTCATAACTCAATAATTAAAATAATTCCACGAAGAACATTCCTATTCTAGGCAGCCGGCTACTAGGATTTAATTGGATTTGTCTGATTTTTTAAGCTAAAAATCTAAGATTTGTCTGATTTGTAAGTGTTATTGACGAAAAATCGGGTGCCAGTCCTAGGCTCCACTCCTAGAATTCAACAGACAGTTGCATCAATGGTTGAATGAATTCGGGCTGGATGATGCACGGACCCGAAGCGCCCGATCTGCGGGGAAGGTGCCAGGCCTGTGCGCGATGAAATCACTGCGGCGCTTGGCGGACGGCTGAAGAGATGTCGGAATCCCGGCACAATCCAGGGATGCGAATCCTCCACACCATGCTGCGCGTTGGCAACTTCCAGCGCTCCATCGATTTCTACACACAGGTTCTTGGCATGCAGCTGCTGCGAACCTCCGAGAACCCCGAGTACAAGTACTCCCTGGCCTTCCTGGGCTTCGAGGGAGGCAACCCAGGCCAGGCCGAGATCGAGCTGACCTACAACTGGGGCACCGAGGCCTATGACATGGGCTCGGCCTATGGCCACATCGCCATTGGCGTGCCAGACGCGTATGCCGCCTGCGAGAAGATCAGGGCCTGTGGCGGCAACGTGACGCGCGAGGCAGGTCCCGTCAAGGGCGGCACCACGGTGATTGCCTTTGTCACGGATCCGGACGGCTACAAAATCGAACTCATACAAGAAAATTCGCGCGCCCACGCCGGGACCCAGCCTGACGGTGACGCGAAGTTCGACCCGCTGCGCAATTCCTGATCCACGCAGCCCTCAAAAAGAAAAGGCCCGGAGCGTCAATCGCTCCGGGCCTTTTCTTTTTGGCCGTTTACAGCGGCAAGGCTCAGTCCACCAGGATCACTTCCACACGGCGGGCTTCGGCGTTGCTGCCGTCAGCCTGCAGCTGTTCGGGCTTCTTGAGTTCGACTTTGTCCTGTGCCACGCCCAGCGCGGACAGGGCGGCTTGGACTGCCAAGGCGCGCTTTTTGGCCAGCTCGGCGTTGAGTTCGGCGCTGCCCGTGGCGTCGTGGTAGCCCGAGATCACGGCGCGCTTGCCGCCCTGCACACCGGCGACCACGTCGGCCAGCGCTTCATTGGCACCCGCGGCCAGCTCGGCCTTGGCCGATGCGAAGTAGAACTTGACCACGCCGTTTTCGACCACGACACGTGCCACGTCTTCCTCCACGACCACGGGCGCCATGGCTGGCACAGGTGTGGCGCCAGCGGCCGTTTTTGCAGGGCCGTGCGCAATGCCGCGCTGGTAGACCACGACACCAACGACCGTGGAGACGACGAGCGCAATCAGCGCAAACAAAAAGCCCAGGGCAAAACGTTGTTGGCTATCGTCGTCGGATTGACTGAAGGACATGAAGCACTCTCCGTGAATGAGCTGTTGAAGGAAACCTGAAAGACTGCGAAAAACCGGCCGATTGTAGAGGGCCGCCGTCAACGCCCCTGCGCCCTGCCCGAGCCCTGCGCTGCCGCTCGGCTGCAACTGTGGCGCTGCAGAGACAAAAGACCGACCTTGCCAGGGCAACGCAGGCGCTTGTGCACCGTTTGCGCGTCCAGGCGTTAAAACGTCATTGTTCTTTCATGCTGTCGCGCCCATGTCCGCCCTGCCAGAATTTTCATTCGCCCGCCGAGAGTCCCAGCCCATGCTGGACGAGGCGCTGCACCGATGGGGCGGGAGCGATGATCTCTGGATCTTTGGCTACGGCTCGCTGATCTGGCGACCGGATTTCGATTTCTGCGAACGCCGCACGGCGCGTGTCTTTGGCTGGCACAGGGCGCTGAAGATGTGGAGCACCATCAATCGCGGCACGCCCCAGAATCCTGGATTGGTGTTTGGCATGCTGTCCGGCGGCAGCTGCCAGGGCATGGTGTTCCGCATTCCCCGGCACCACGGCCATGACGTCATGAGAAAGCTGTGGCAGCGCGAGATGGCCAATGCCGTCTATGACCCGCGCTGGCTGCCCTGCCGCACCGGCCAGGGCACGGTGCAGGCGCTGGCGTTCACGCTGTCCCGGCAAAGCCCCAATCACACGGGCGAGCTGGCTCCCGAGGACTATCGCCGCATCTTCAGCGAGGCCAAGGGCATCTATGGCAGCACGCATGACTATGCGCGCGCGACCTTCGATGAGCTCAAGCGCCTGGGCATCCGTGACCGCGCGCTCCAGCGCCTGCTCAGCTACGCGGGCCAGCCCGATGCAGGCGCGCTGCAGGGCCCCGTTTGACGCCATCGCCGCACACGGGCGCAGAACGCTGTGCTCTCCGACATGGCCACCGTATCGCAAGCGGCATGATGGCGGCTGCGCGCCGTGCGCCCCGTGATTTTTTCAGTTCCCATTCCAACCAGGAGATTGCCGCCATGCCTTTGAACGCTTCCCAATCCAGCCACGCCGCCACTTCGCAGCCCGCCACCCCGTCCGCCGCCGTGAAGCTGCTGATGGCTACCGGCATGGTGCTGGCCCTGGGTGCCTGCAGCAGCCAGGCCAAGCCTCCTGCTGCAGCCGCAGCGTCCGTCCCGGCGGCTGTTACCGCAGCCCCCGCTGTCCGCAATGTGGCCATGGCCCAGTTGCAGCCCACGCAAGGCAGCAAGGTCAGCGGCAGCTTGCAGTTCACCCCCCAGGCCGATGGCAGCGTGCGGGTGCAGGGTTCGGTCCAGGGGCTGGCGCCGAACAGCGAGCATGGCTTTCATGTCCATGAAAAAGGCGATTGCTCCAGCCCCGACGGCCTGAGCGCGGGCGGCCACTTCAACCCCACAGGCCAGGCCCATGGCCGCTTCGATTCTGCGACCCATCACACGGGCGACCTGCCCAGCCTGCGTTCCGATGCGCAAGGCATGGCAAGCATAGACTTCGTGTCGCGTGGCCTGGCACTGGACCAGGGCCCCAACAGCGTGGTGGGCCGCGGCCTGATCGTGCACAAGGACCCGGACGACTACACCACGCAACCCACCGGCAATTCGGGCGCGCGCCTGGCCTGTGCCGTGATCACGCGCGGTTGACGCCCAGCCTGGACTGCCGTTCAGTGCAGGCAGTCGCGCAACCATGCCGCGCATTGCTCGGCGCGTGCGCCCGGCCATTGGACGCTGAGCGTGGTGTCGCCACGGCGCAGTTCGACATGAATGATGTCGGCAGCGCCCGCGCCGCCCTCACCGCCCGTGCTGCCGAATAGCCGCCCCCACCAGCCACGGCCCCGCAGGTCTTGTGCCGTGGAGGGCAATTCCGAAGCTGGTGCTGGGGCTGGCGAATTCCGGGCTTGCACCACCTTTTCCCTGGCTGGCTCGGAGGCCGGCGCTGACACGACAGGCACAGGTGCCTGCATGACCGCCTCGCCCGCTGCGGGCTCCCCTCCCCCTCCTTCAAGCCGCGCGGCCAGATTGGCACCAAACTCCTCCCATATCCGGTCGGCCTTGGTTTTCATCACGCTCAGCCCGAAGGCGCCCAGACGGCCCAGCAGGTCCACATCGACCTTGATGCGCAGTTCGGTGCCGCCATCCGGCGTGGCGTTCAGGAAGATTTCGCTGCGCTGCTTGAGCGAGCTGGCCACCGAGGTGTCCTCTCCCGTCCCTTCCACGCGCAGATACTCGGGCGCGCGCTGCTCGACGATGCGCGTTCGCAACTTGAATCTGGCGCTGATGAAGGAGATCTTCTGGTGCATCACCGCCACGTATTCGGTGGGGCTGACCACTTCGATGGACTGCATGCCCGGTACGGCGCCACCCATGACCTGGGGATCGAGCAGCAAGGCCCACACTTGCTCTCGCGGGGCCGAAACGGCCAGGGTTTTCTCAATTTCCATGCATTTTCTCCGCGGCCACAAGGACCGATTCCACGATCTGCGTGTAGCCCGTGCAGCGGCACAGGTTGCCGTTGAGGCCATGGCGTACTTCGTCGGCGCCGGGATGGGGATTGCGCCCCAGCAGGTCGCAGGCGGCCATGATGAAGCCCGGCGTGCAGTAGCCGCATTGCAGTCCGCCGCATTGCATGAAGCTTTGCTGCAGGGGATGCAGCCGGTGCGACGGGTCTGCGCCCGCGCCGCCCGCAATGCAGTCGGCCAGTCCTTCGATGGTGGTGAGCGCGCGCCCCTGTACCTGCACGGCCAGCAGCAGGCAGGACTTCACCACTTCGCCATCCAGCAGCACCGAGCAGGCGCCGCATACGCCCGTCTCGCAGCCGCGCTTGGTGCCCGTCAGGTGCAGGTCGTCACGCAGGAAATCCGACAGCAGCCGGCGCGCAGGCACCTCCACGCTGCAGGGCTCGCCGTTGACGGTGCATTCGATGCGATGTCGGCTCATGCCAGCTCTCCTTGCTCCAGTGCCAGGTCCAGGCCGAACAGTTCGGCCACGGTGCGGCGCACGTTGACGCGCACCATCTCTCGGCGGAAATCCGCGGAGCCGCGCAGGTCCGAAACCGGCGTGATGTCGGCCGCGACGATGTCACCCGCCTCCGCCGCCAAGGCCCAGGTGAGGGCACGGCCTTCAAGAAAGGCCTCGGCGCGCCGCTGGCGCACCGGTATGGGCGTGGAGGCGCCCACGACCAGGCGCGCATCGCGGCAGATGCCCCCGTCTGCGTGCGCCACCAGGGCCACGCTGGCCAGCGGCCGGTGTTCGGCCGCCGTGCGCAGAAAGCGCGTGTAGACACCGCTGCGCCGAACATCGCCTTCGCCCATGGGTGGCACGCGGATCTCGCTGACGATCTCGTCGCCTTCCAGCGCCGTGGCGTAGTAGTCGACCAGGAAGTCTTCGATGTCCAGCAGGCGCTCGCCTCTTGCGCTGGCCAGCACGATCTGGGCGCCCAATGCCATCAGGCAGCCGGGCGGGTCGGTGGAGGGGTCGGCATAGCAGAGGTTGCCGCCCACCGTGCCCTGGTTGCGCACCTGCGGGTTGGCCATGCGCTGTGCCATGCGGGCCAGAACCGGATAGTGACGCGACACCAGCGGCGAGGCCGCCAGGTCGGCATGGCGCACCAGGGCGCCGATACGCAGGCCACGCACCGGGTCGAAGTCCAGGCCGCGCAGCGCATCGATGCCTGCCAGCGAGACTAGGTGCGTGGGCGCGAGCATGCGCTGGCGCAGGCCCAGCATTAAGGCCGTGCCGCCTGCGATCACGCGGCAGTCCTCGCCCAGTTGGGCCAGCAACCGGCTGGCCTCCGCCACCGAGGTGGGCTCCAGGAAGTCGAAGTCATGCATGGCGGTCCTCTTCGGCGCATGCGCGCAGCGCGGCCAGGATTTTCTCGGGCGTGATCGGCAGGTCATGGATACGCACGCCGATGGCGTCATATACGGCGTTGGCGATGGCAGGCGCACCCGGCAGGATGGCGGTTTCGCTGGCCCCTTTGGCGCCATAGGGGCCGTTGGGCTCGTTGGACTCGACGAAGCCGCCACGCAACAGGGGCACGGCGTCGGCCGTGGGCATGGTGTAGTCGGCGAAGTTGCCGTTGGCAAGGCGCCCGCCCTCCAGGTGCAGTTGCTCGTAAAGGGCCCAGCCCATGGCCTGGACGGTGGCGCCATTGGTCTGGCCGTGGATGGCGACGGGGTTCAGCGCCTTGCCGCAGTCGTCGGCCACATAGCTGTCAAGCACCCGGACCTGGCCGGTTTCCGTATCGACCTCGACCTCGACGGCCTGGGCCGCGAAGGAGTAGGCCGGCGCGATGTTGCCGTGCAGCTGGGCGTCGTGCATCTGCGTCTGGGCATCCCAGGTGTGGCTGACCTGTATGCCCTCGCCGCCATGGCGCCAGATGTGCTGGCGTGCGAGCTCGGCGATGCCCGCCGTACGGTCGGTGCCGCGCACGCGCACCAGGCCATCGGTCAGCTCCAGGTCGTCGGCCTGCGCCTCCAGCACGACGGCGGCCAGGGCCAGCAGCTTGCCGCGGGCGGCCCGTGCGGCACCCATGGCGGCATTGCCTGCAGCCATGGTCACGCGCGAGGCCAGCGAGCCTATGGCGAAGGGCGTGCTGTCCGTGTCGGGTGCGGCCACGCGGACCTGCGACAACGGCAGCGTGAGTTCATGGGCGACGATCTGGCTGAGCATGGTGGCCGCGCCCTGGCCCATGTCGCATTCGCCACTGAGCACAAGCACCTGGCCATCCTCATGGATGCGCACCACCACGGTGGAGCCGTCCCAGTCGCCCATGGTGCGGTTGCCGCTGACATGCATGGCAGCGGCCATGCCCACGCCCCTGCGGCGGGCGCCAAGGGCCTGGCGGGGCCGGGCGCGCTTGCCGCGCCAGTCGATGGCATCAGTGGCCTGGTCTATGCATTCCTTGAGGCCGGCGCTGCCGATCTTCCAGCCATGCACGGTCACGTCGCCGGCTTGCACTGCATTGAGCTTGTGGACCTCGGCCGGATCCAGCCCCAGCTGCCCGGCCATGGTGTGGATGTGGCTGTTGAGCGCGAACAGCATCTGCGTGCCGCCAAAGCCGCGGAACGCGCCGTGCGGCGGATTGTTGGTATAGACCAGGGTCGCATGCGAGCGCACGTTGCCCTGCCTGTGCATGTTGTCGCTGCGCATGGCGCTGACATGCATGACTTCGGCCGACAGGCCCGCATAGGCACCGCACTCGGCAACGATGCGCACCTGCTTGGCGAGGATGCGGCCGTCACGCGCCATGCCCAGCTTGAGCGTGATGCGCTCGGGCACGCTGGAGCAGCAGGCCAGGAAGTCCTCCAGCCGGTTGTTGACCAGGCGCACGGGCCGCCCGGTGCGCAGGGCCAGCAGGCCCGCCACGAGCTGGTTGTCGTCCTCGACGATCTTGCCGCCAAAGCCGCCGCCCGTGGTGGCCTGCACCACGCGGATGGCGGACACCGGCAGCTCCAGCGCCGCCGCCAGCCGGGCGCGCGCCAGGAAGACCGATTGCGTGGAGGTCTGTACCAGCAGGCGGCCGTCGGCGTCGATGGAGGCCAGGGTGGCCATGGGCTCCAGATAGCCCGGGTACTGGGCATGCGTGGTGTAGGTGGCTTCGTGGACGAGGTCGGCGGCGGCGAAGCCCGCCTCGGGATCGCCGCGCTCGAAGCGGATTTCGTGCGCGACGTTGCCCCGGCCCGGGTGCACGCCGGGCGCCTCTTCGTCCAGGGCCTCTTCGGTGGAGAGGATGGCGGGCAGTTCTTCGTACTCGACCTCGATCAGGTCCAGCGCATCGCGGGCGATCTCTTCTGTGGCGGCGGCCACGGCTGCCATCTCTTCCCCCGCAAAGCGCACCAGGCCGTCGGCCAGGATGCGCCGCTCCTTGTGGCTCACGCCCCAGGGCGTGCGCGGAGCATCTGCCCCGGTCAGCACGGCTTTCACACCGGGCAGCGCACGCGCGGCGGCAGTGTCCATGCGCACGATGCGCGCATGCGGATAGGGGCTGCGCAGCACCTTGGCGTGCAGCATGCCCGGCAGCTTGAGGTCGCCTGCATACTGGGCGCGGCCCAGCACCTTGGACAGCGCAGTGACCTGGGCCGTTTCGCGGCCCAGCGTGGAATTCGATGTATTCATGTCATTGCGCCGTGATGCCGAGCTCACGGATGACCGTGCCCAGGCGCTCGTAGTCGGCAGCGTTGACATCGGCCAGCACCTGCGGCGTCCCGCCCACCGGCACGGCGCCGAAGGTGGCCATCTTTGCCACCACCTCCGGCATCTTGAGGATGTCGTTCAGATGGGTGTTGAGCACCTGCACCACGGCAGCCGGCGTGCCCCGGGGCGCAAAGAAGCCGTTCCATGCCCCGGCGGCGATGTCCTTGTAGCCCAGTTCCGCCAACGAGGGCACGTCGGGCAGCAGGGGCGAGCGCCTGGGGTCGGTCACGGCCAGCGCACGCAGCTTGCCGGTCTGCAGGTAGTGGGACACCGGCCCCAGCGTGACATAGGCCAGGCCCACATGGCCCGCCGCCACATCGTTGACAGCCGGCGCCACGCCGCGATAGGGAACATGCTGGATCTTCAAGCCTGCGGCGCGGTTCAGCCACTCGGCACCTATGTGCATGGGCGAGCCTGCGCCCGGGCTGGCATAGCTGAGCGTCTGGCCGGCCCTGGCCGCAGCCACCATGTCGGCCACGCTCTTGAAGCCCGTGGAAGGATGGGCCACGAGCAGCACCGCCTGGCTGGCCGTCTGTATCACGGGGGCGAATCCCTTCAAGGGATCGTAGGTCGCGGCCGGCGGCAGCCTCATCACCATGGGAGCGATGGTGAAGGGGTTGGGCGTGAACAGCAGCGTGTAGCCATCGGGCGCCGCCCTCGCGACCATATTGTTCCCCAGGGTGCCGCCCGCCCCGGGCCGGTTGTCCACCACCACGGGCTGGCGAAGCCGTGCAGAGAGCTTTTCGGCAAACAGGCGCGCCATGGCGTCCGTATCACCTCCTGCGGGATAGGCGACCACCACGGTGATCGGCCTGGCGGGATAGTCCTGGGCAAAGGCCGGGCCACAGGCAGCGGCGGCCAGGGCCAGTGCTGCAATGGTCAGGCCGCGCCGACGTTGGGGGTTCATCACTGGCTCCTTCGTCGAAAACGCGGACATGCGGGGATCGATGACTGGCATGGCCGCAGGGGCTGGCTATGGGATGGATTTCAATATTTCACACATGAAACATTGACTCTCCAAAGAATCGATATCGAATTTTCGACAATAAGTTGATGAATCAACTTACTGAAACCACCAATTGACCATGGTCAAATTTCCATAAATTTCTTCACCAGGAAAACATTGGGCGGCCTGTGAAACAATCGGGAAGATCATGTCCACCCCGTCTTCTCCCCCTCCCCTGGCCGCCACGCACGCGGTCAATCCCTGGACCGACCTTGACGAAGCCGGCAGCGGCCTGACCGTCGATGCCTTTCTGACCACGCTGATGAGCCAGGTCGGCAATGCGCTGCGGCGCACCATCACCGTCCCCTATGCGGATGCGGCGGATCTGACGGTATCGGAATGGCGCCTGCTCGCCCTGATCGCCCATGCGGGCGAATTGCCGTTCAGCGCGCTGGTGGTGCAATCGACCTCGGACAAGGCGCTGGTCAGCCGCACGCTGCGGCTGCTTGAAGAACGTGGCCTGGTGGCGCTACAGGCGCAGGGCTCCACGCCGCGCAAGAAGATCCAGTGCGCCATCACCTTGGCGGGCCGGCAACTGCACGATGAGGTGATGCCCGTCGCACGCCGCCACCAGGCCGCCGCACTGCGCGTGCTGTCGCGGGAGGAGCGGGAGGTGATGCACCGTGCGCTGGTCAAGCTGCGTGGCTACTGTCAGACAAGCCAGGCCGGCCAGGCGAACGAAGGCGGGGAAGGCTGAATCAGCTGCAGGCGGTCTTGCCCCGCGCTTGCAGCAAGGCCTCGGCACGCGCCAGATCGTCCACGGTATCAATGTCGGCGAGTATGCCGACATCCTCCACACCGATCAGCACCAGGGCCCGCGCATCGCGCAGCACCTTCAACAGGGGCGCCCCGCCTTTCTCGCCACTCAATGCCATGAGCGCCTCGCCGCAGGCCGCCCCAAAACCGACCGGATGTCCACGTTGGCCTGCATGGATGGGCTGCGCCGCCTGCGCTCCGCTGCGCAGCGCATCGGCCACTTTCAGCAGCGTCTGCGGGCTCACCAGCGGCAGGTCGGCAGGCAGCACCAGCCAGCCCGGCGCACCTGCCGTGGCACGCACGGCGGCGGCCAGCGAGTCACCCATGCCCGGGTGGCCTGCATCCTCCAGGTGCCAGGGCAGACCGCTGGCGCGCACGGCGGCCAGCGTGTGATCGAGCACCGTGCTGCCGCCCAGCGGTGCGGACAGCTTGTGCAGGGTGCCGCCCGAGGCACGGAAACGCTCGCCACGGCCCGAGGCAAGGATGAGCACGCAAGGGCGGTCTTTGAAGTCTGTGAGCATGCGCAACTCTAGCCCAGCAAATGAGAGGCTGGGCGCAGGCACAATGCAGGCCATGAGCAGCATTTCCACCTCGATCGCCGATCTGCGCAAAAGCTACGAGCGCGCGGAACTGAGCGAATCGGCCTCCCTGGCCGATCCGCTGCAGCAGTTTGACCAATGGCTGCAGGAAGCCCTGAGTGCCCAGGTGCCCGAGCCCAATGCCATGACGCTGGCCACCGTGGGCGGTGACCTGCGGCCCAGCACGCGCATCGTGCTCATCAAGGGCTATGACGAGCGCGGCCTGGTCTGGTACACCAACTACGACAGCCGCAAGGGCCAGCAACTGGCGGGCAATCCGTTTGCAGCGCTGCAATTCCACTGGGTGGAGCTTGAGCGCGTGGTGCGCATCGAGGGCCGCGTGGAAAAGGTCAGCGATGCCGAAAGCGATGCCTACTTCAACAGCCGCCCGCTGGACTCGCGCATCGGCGCCTGGGCCAGTCCGCAAAGCCAGGTCATCAGCGGCCGCAGCGTGCTGGTGGCCAATGCGGCCAAGTACGGCGCGCAATTCCTGCTGAACCCGCCGCGCCCGCCGCACTGGGGTGGATTCAGGCTTGTGCCCGAACGCTGGGAATTCTGGCAAGGCCGCAAGAGCCGGCTGCACGACCGCCTGTGCTACCAGCTGGAAGGCGGCGCCTGGCTGCGCCAGCGCCTGGCGCCCTGAGCCCTGGATCGCTGGCGCTGCTGAAACCCATCAGCCCAGCAGACGCTGGGCCAGCCACAGCATCAGCGGCACGGTAAGCAAGGCCAGCGCCGTGGACACCGCAATGCTGGCGGACACCTCCTCCTGCATCACGCCATAGCGCTGCGTGAACAGGAACACGTTGGCCCCCACGGGCAGCGCGGCCGCCGTGAACATCACGGCCACCGGCAGGCCGCGCAGACCGAAGGCCCAGGCCAGCGCAAGCAGCAGCAGCGGATGCACCAGGTTCTTGACCAGCGCGATGCCCACGGCCTCGCGCAGGTTCTGGCCCACCTTGGTATAGGCCAGGGTGACACCCACCAGCAGCAGCGCCATGGGGCCCAGTGCCTGGCCGAGAACCTGCAGGGAGCGATCCACCACGCCAGGAAGAGCCAGTCCGGTCTGTGCGAACAGCAGGCCGGCGAGTATGGGCAGCGGTACAGGATGGACGATGCCGTTGCGCACGGCCTGCAGCACCGTGCGCCACATGGGGCGCGGCGCGCTCTGGCCCGACCGCTGGTGTTCGCGGGCCTCGGCCAGCTCGAACACGATGGTGGCCGCCGTGAGCAGAATCAGCGCGTGCAGCGAAACGAGGGTGAACAGCGTCACCAGCCCGCCCTCGCCGTAGACCAGCCCCACCAGCGGCACGCCGATCATGACGGTGTTGCTGAACATATTGGCCAGCCCCCGCGCGGCCGAACGCGTGCAAAAGCCCCCCAGGAACATGGACACCCCGAAGATCAGCGCAGTCGCCAGGAAATACAGCGCCACGGGCTGAAAGTCCAGCTCCTGCACCCGCACCGCGCCCATGGTGCGAAACAGCAGCGCCGGCGTGAGCACCAGGAAAACGAGGTTGGACAAATCCTTGATGGCGGCGGCCCGCACCCAGCCCAGGCGGGCGGCAAGAAAGCCTGCGCCAATGCAAAGAATGACGGGGATGAGGGAGGCAAAGACGGGAGAGTTCACTAGCGGGATCGGGAAGCTGCGCCTGCGCAGGCTTGCGGCGCGCGCAGATTATGCGCCGCAGGCCCTACCCTGCCACATTCAGGCTTCTTCCAGGGCCTCGAAGGCCTGGGCCAGATGGTCGATCAGCAGCCGCACGGCGGGCAATTGCCCGCGCCGGGATGCGTACACCACATGGATCAGCTCGCGGCGCGGCCCCCATCCCGGCAGGACGTTGAGGAGCTCGCCGCGCGAGAACTCGCCATCCACGAACATGCGCGGCAGCTGCACCACGCCCACGCCGGCCAGCGCCGCATCGCGCAGGGTCAGCATGGCGCGTGTGACCAGGCGCGGGTGATGGCGGATCTCGGCAAGTGCACCGTCCGGGCCGTTGAGCACCCATCGGTGCTCGTCCTGCGGCTGGCCCAGGTCCATGCTGGGCAGGCGCTCCAGGTCGGCGGGGCCCGTGGGGTGGCCATGTGCCTGCAGCAACGCGGGGCTGGCAACCAGGCACTGTGCCCTTTCGGCCAGCACACGCAGCCTGAGTTCGCTGTCCTGCAGCGGCGGCGGCCGCACGCGCACGGCCAGGTCCATTCCTTCCGCCACCACGTCGACCCGGCGATTGGTCTCCTCCAGATGCAGTTCCACGCCCGGATGCTGCGCCATGAAATCGGCCAGCATGGGACCGATGCGCGTGGCCAGCAGCGCCACGGGACAGCTCATGCGCACGATGCCGCGGGGCTCGGCATGAATGAGGGCGATGGACTCCTCGGCCGCCTCGGCCTCCGTGAGCATGGCGCGGCAATGGGCGTAGTAGCTGCGCCCGGCCTCGGTCACGGCAAAGCTGCGCGTGGAACGCATCAGCAGTTGCGCGCCCAGCCGCTCCTCCAGCAAGGCTACGCGGCGGCTGAGCTTGGATTTGGGAGCTCCCAGGGCCCGGCCCGCCGCAGCGAAGCCGCCGTGCTCGACCACTTTGGCGAAGTAATAGAGGTCGTTGAGATCAGGCATGACCATTGTTCTTAATTCAGGACGATGAAGGCAGATTTTGCCATCTACCGCATTCATCGTTCAAATTTTAAGATTCTCCCATGTGCAAGAAGTGGCTGGCGCAAACGCTGCGGCAGCCACGATTCCCAAGGAGAAGCAAATGCTCAAGAAGATGCTCGGCGTCTACAGCGCACCCCGTGCCCATTGGGTGGGTGACGGCTTTCCCGTGCGCTCGCTGTTCAGCTACGGCAACCATGGTGCGGCTCTGAGTCCCTTTCTGCTGCTGGACCACGCGGGCCCCGCCAGCTTCGAGCCGGCTGCCCAGCCTCGCGGCGTGGGCGTGCATCCGCACCGCGGCTTCGAGACCGTGACCATCGTCTATGAGGGCGAAGTCGAGCACCGGGACTCGACCGGCGCTGGCGGCCTGATCGGCCCTGGCGACGTGCAGTGGATGACGGCCGGCTCGGGCATCCTGCATGAGGAATTCCATTCCCATGCCTTCACCGAACGTGGCGGGCGGCTGGAGATGGTTCAGCTGTGGGTGAACCTGCCCGCCAGGGACAAGTCGGCTGCACCCGGCTACCAGACCCTGCTGGATGGACAGATCCCGTCCGTGGAACTGCCCGGCGGCTCAGGCCGGGTAAGGGTGATTGCCGGAGCCTTCGCGAACAGCCAGGGGCCGGCGCGCACCTTCACGCCCATCAATGTCTGGGACCTGCGCCTGACAGCCGGCAGCACCACCGAGCTGCGCGCCAAGGCCGGGCACACGCTGGCCCTGGTCGTGCTGCGCGGCACGGTGCTGGTCAACGACGCAGAGGTCGTTCGCGAGGGCCAGCTTGTGCACTTCGATCGCGAGGCTGACCTGGTGCGGCTGGAGGCCAACAACGACGCCACCGTGCTGTGGCTGGAGGGCGAGCCCATTGCAGAGCCCGTGGTGGGCCATGGGCCGTTCGTGATGAACAGCGAGGCCGAGATCCGCGAGGCCATTGCCGACTTCAACGCTGGTCGCTTCGGCCATATGGCGGCCTGAGCCCGGTCTGCCGCAAGGCTTTTCGCCCCTGCCCACAAGGCAGGGGCATCCCCTTCCCACCTCGACACCCCCTTTCCTTTCCCTTCACTTTTTCAGAGGAGCCCACCATGTCCCACAACCCGCTTGCCCATTTCGGAGACTCCCGTCCGGTCATCGACCCGGAGGACGCCGCCATGCTGCTGATCGATCATCAAAGCGGTCTCTTCCAGACCGTCAACGATATGCCCATGACACGGCTGCGCGCCCACGCTGCCGCCCTGGCGAAGATGGCCACACTGACCGGCATGCCAGTCATCACCACGGCATCCGTGCCACAGGGACCCAACGGCCCGTTGATTCCCGAGATCCATGCCAACGCTCCGCATGCCCGGTATGTGGCGCGCAAAGGCGAAATCAACGCCTGGGACAACCCCGACTTCGTTGAGGCCGTCAGGGCGACCGGCCGCCGCACTTTGATCATTGCCGGCACGATCACCAGTGTCTGCATGGCCTTTCCATCCATCAGCGCAGTGCACGAGGGCTACAAGGTGTTTGCAGTGATCGACGCCTCAGGTACCTACTCGAAGATGGCCCAGGAAATCACGCTGGCCCGCGTGGTGCAGGCTGGCGTGGTGCCCATGGACACGGCCGCCGTGGCCTCGGAACTGCAGCGCACATGGAATCGCGAAGACGCTGCGCAATGGGCTGAGGTCTATACCCAGATCTTCCCCGAGTACCAATTGCTGATCGAAAGCTACGGCAAGGCACAGAGCGTGGCGCTCCATGGCGAAGCCCTGGACTCGCAGCGCGCCTGAGTACGGCGGTTGAAGAATGCGCCGATAGCGCCAGCCTGATCGGCGCAGACCGCATAGCCAGGCATGGATGCCGGTGGAGAACCGGCCAGGAACGCGGGCGAGCCCTGTTCCTGGCCTGCACAGCGCTGTGCGAATGGAGCATGCCGTTGACCCCCTCTTCTGGCGACTTGTCGCCACTGATGTTTCATCAGTCGCCGGCAAGATTGCGCATCGATTTCATGTAAGTTACATTGAACACCTGAATTGCCCTTCCATTTCGTTCGCAAAGCCTATGACGTCGTTGAACTCCCCAGCACCTGCCAGCAGCAAGCCGCCTTCCACTATCCCCGACGGGCTGGCCCTGTTCCGGCATTGGCTGGAAACCGAGGGCGCCAAGGGCTGGGATGCCCTGGACACGGCACCCGACAGCGGCTACGAAAAGGTATGGCGTGCCTGGCTGCGCAGCCTGGGCGATGCCGGCATCTCAGCCGCAGGAGGTCCCCCCTCGCCTGCCCCGCCGAAAGGGAAAGCCAAGGCGAAGGCCCGCGCCTGGCAACAGGCCACCGCCGTTGATGTCCAGAATTTCCTGCGCCCGCGCGAAGGCCAGTTGTCGGGCCACCAGCCCGGCCGCCGCATCAGCGAGGTCACGCGCAGGCGCTACTGGCGATTGCTGGAACGCATCTACGACCATGCGCTGGACCACGGCTGGATCAGCGCCAATCCCGCCGCAGGGCTGGCGCCGCAGGAACGCCCGCCTGCCGAAGACGGCCAGGGCCATTGCCTTCCCGCGCCGCTGTGGAATGCCCTGCCCCGCCACATTCCGATGGCCGACGGCTTTCAGTCGGCACGCGACCGCGCCATCTTGCTGCTGCTGTACGAACTGGCGCTGGCGCCCGAGGAGGTGCGCGGCCTGTGCTGGCGCGACGTGCTATCCATCGGACCAGGCGATGGCCTCCCCTGTCAATTGCATATCGATGGCGCGCGCGCCGCACAGCAGCGCACGCTGGAGCTGTCCGAAACGGTGGTGAAGGCGCTGCAGGACTGGAAGGGATTCAGCGCCGGCCAGCGCGGTCCGGAGGCCGTCCAACCCGGTGCCACGGTCTTTTACTCACGCGAGGGGCAGCCGCTGTCAGTGCGCGTGCTATTCCATGTGGCGTCGCAACTGATACAGCGCGCCCATGCCGCGCTGCCTGCCTCGGCGCAGCAGGCGCCGCTGCACCGCGTCGGGCCGCAGGTGCTGCGCAACACGGCCATCGTGCAGTGGCTGCGCGCGGGCCGTGCCGAGACCGAAGTCGTGCAGTGGATTGGCGTTGACAGCGCGCGCGCCCTGCGCCATCTGCAGCATTACCTGTAGCAGACGGCGCTGGAGCGCGGCGGGCAGTTCGCCCTGGAGTGCGTTCTTAGAACGACACCTTCACGCCCACCGTGATGTTGCGCCCCATCAGCGGCGCAGCGTTCTTGATGAACGATGTGTGGGCGAAGGCCAGGCGGTTGGTCAGGTTGTTGCCCTTGATGAAGAACTGCCAGGGCATGCCACCCGAGGTGCGCAGCGTGTAGCTGGCAGAGACGTTGAGCATGCCGTAGCCGTCCGTCTCGGTCTCATAGGCGGTGACGCGGTTCTGGCGCAGCACCTGCACCCATTCGGCCTGGGCATCCCAGCCCTTGTAGAAGGTATCCACGCGCAGGCCCACGCGTGCAGCGGGGATGCGCGGCAACGCGGAGCCGTCTTCCAGCCGCGCACGCACCGCGTCGCCGAACAGGGTCACGCCCCACTGGCGCGACAGCTTCTGGCGCACTTGGCCCTCCACGCCGGTGAAGCGCGCATCGGCCTGGGTGTACTGCAGCAGTTGCAGGCCATCGTGCTCGTCCAGCGTGGCGCCGTAGATATAGCCCTTGACGCGATGGTGGAAGGCATTGACGCTGAACGTGGTGTCGCCTGCCGTCTTGCGCAGGCCGATGTCCAGCGCCTGCGAGCGTTCGCGCTTGAGGTCGGCATTGCCGCGTTCGTAGGTGGAAGTCGCCATGTGCAGGCCGTTGGCGTACAGCTCCTCGGCCGTGGGCAGGCGGTTGCCCTGCGTCAGCGAAGCCGAGAGGCTGTAGCCCGGGGTGAACTTCCACACCGAGCCCAGCGAGAACGATGTGCCGCTGTGGCTGCGCGAGATGCCGCTTTGCTGGGCGTCCACGGTCTGGCGCTCGTGGCGCAGCGCAGCCTGCCAGCGCCAGTCCTGCCAGCGGTATTCCTCCAGCAGGTAGATGCTGTTGCGGCGGGTTTCGGTGGGTTGCACATAGGCCTCCTCCCCCTCGGCGCTGAACTTGCGCTGCACGGTCTGCAGGCCGACGACGCCGCGCCAGCCGGCGATGGGCTCCAGCTCTGCCTCCACGCGCAGGTCATGGGCGCGGTTCTTGAACGTGGTCGAGACCTGGCCACCTTCGATCTCGTCATGGCGATAGTCGGTCCAGCCACCGCGCACGCGCAGCGCCGCGATGCCAGCCGTCGGATTGCGCCATTCGCCGCGCAGATCCCAGCGCTCGCTGTTGAGATCGACCACCGGCACGCTGCCATGGTCGTGATCGTGTTCGTCGCCGCCATGGTCATGTCCGTCCTCGTCGCCGTGGTCATGGCCGCCGCAGTGCAGATGGTCGCCATGGGTGTGGCAGCCCTCGAAGCTGTGGTTGTGGCCTGGCAGGCCATAGCGCGCGGTCTGGCGGGTGTACGCCAGGCCCAGGTAGCCTTGCGTGCCGATCCAGGACAGGCCCAGGCTGCCCGTGTCCGTGCGGTTGAAGCTGCCGCCCACGCGCCCCTGGGACTGGCCGTTGGGCGCCCAGCCGCTGCCCACGCGGTAGTCGCCGGCATCGCGCGCCATGCCCTCGGCATGGATGGCCAGCTGGCCGGCGCCGCCCGTCAGCGAGAACGCGCCCGCCGTCTCGCCCGCGCCGGTGCTGCCGCGCAGCTGGGCCGAGCCCGTGATGCCGTTCTTGGGAATGGACGTGGGAATCTTGTCGTCCAGGATGTTGACCACGCCGCCCATGGCACCGCCGCCGCCGTAGATCAGCGCCGAGGGGCCGCGCAGCACTTCGATCTGCGTGGCCAGCATGGGCTCGCTGGCCACGGCATGGTCGGGGCTGATGGTGGAGGCGTCATGCAGCTCGGAGCCATCGCTGAGGATCTGCACGCGCGGGCCGTCCATGCCGCGGATGATGGGGCGGCTTGCGCCCGCACCGAAATGGCTGGCGTGGATGCCGGGCTCGCCGTCCAGCGTCTCGCCCAGCGTGGCCGCCTGGCGCAGCGTGAGCACGTCGCCTTCCAGCACCGTGGCCGGCGTTGACATGTCGGCCGAGGTCAGGCCCAGGCCGCTGGCCTTGACCGTCACCTCGTTGAGCACGGGGGCATCACTGCGCGGTGCGCCCGCCTCGGCGGTAGCTGCGGCCGCGGGTCCGGCTGCGGGGATGGGGTCGGCAGGCTCTGCCGCCATGGCCAGGCCGCCCGTCGCGGGGCCCAGCACGCCTGCCAGCAGCAGTTGCTGCAGCAGCGGGCGCAGTTTCGTCCTCTCCCCCTGCGCTTTGGCGTCCTGGTGGTATTGCTTTGTTGTCACTCTCATCACTGGTCTTCCCGGCAGCGGCCGGCCACGGCCCTGCGGGGCGTGGAAATCCGGGCGCTGCAAAAAATGGCGTCGGAAGCGGACGGCCACGGCACGCCCTGCAGGCGCGTGCGGCCATCCGATCGGATATGCATTCAAGGAACTGCCGGACCTGGGCGCGGCGCCTTGTTGCGATCAATGCAGCAAGGCGCGGCCAAACGGCTCTTGAGGACAGGCGCATGCAGCGCCAGCCCCGGAGATTCAAGCCGCCAGGTAGACAGTGATGGGATGCGGGGGACCCCGCGCATCGAAGAAGGCCGCCAGCATGCGGCCATCGCGCACGACGACCGGCTGGACGGGTTCGGCCTGCTCGCCCCAGAAAGGCGGCAAAACCACGGCGGATGGCGGCCCTGCCATACCTTCGTGCAACTGGTCCAGCAGTTGGCAGTCCGCCGGGCCGTGGCCCGAGAACAGCGCATGGACCCAATCGACGGGTGCATTGCAGGAAGAGGCAACCACCTCCACCGGGCCATGGAACGTGGCTGCGGCCAGGCCGCCCGCGTGCACCACGCGGTGCATCTGGCCCAGCAACGGCGCCAGGGCAACGGACCAGACCAGCAGCCAGGCCACCAGCCACGCCCGATCCGGCACGGCGCCACGCAACGCAAGCCTTGAGGCCTGCGCTGGCAAGTGACGTTCCGGGGGTTGCAAGGGCATGGAGGGATCAGGGGCTGGATGGGCAGCGCAGAGTGTATGCGCCAATTTGCGGGGCAGGCTTCACCATCGCGTCACAAAGACTGGCGATTGCTCACGGCGCCACACGGCGGGCAGGTCCCCCACTCAATGCGCATGGCGCATGCCGCAGAACTTGCCCAGCGCCAGGCCCTTGCAATCGGCCTGCAGTTGCTTTTGGCATTGTTCATGGTCGCGGCCGGCGGCCAGGCACTGCGCGGCGGCTTCGTGGGCCTTGGCCATGGCGCGATGGCGTTCCATGTCGGCCCGGGCATGGGCATCGAGCGGCGCCGAGGCGCCCTGTGCCTTGGCGTCCGCAGGGGTCTTGGCGTGGTCATGGTCGTGATCGTGCGCCTGGGCAGCAGCGGCCAGAAAGACGGCGGCCAAGATCAGGGAAACGGAACGGAAGGGGGCGAAGGTCATGCGAGATCCTGAAGGGGCTATGCAAGAGAAAAAGGGGAAAACGGCCACCTCACGCGGACGCAGCCTTCCGGGAGTGCCCGGTGCCGCTGCAGTCCTGGCACAGCCCCGTCACCGACACATCGATGGCCTGGCCCTGCAGGCCGCTGGCCGCCAGGGCCTGCTGCAATTGCAGCAAGGCGGCCTGCAGTTGCACGCCGCCCCTGCCTGCCTCCCCTCCCAGACGAAAGGCGCTGTGGCAATCCGCGCACTCGAAGTGCGCAGCGGCGTCGCCTTCGCAGGCCGCGCCCTGCAGGGGCCTGCCGTACCGGGCCACGCGTGCCGCATCCACGCTGCGGCGCAACACGCCAGCTGCGGCCAGCCGGTCCAGCAGCCGGTAGACGGTGACACGGTTGACCTGCACTCCCTGGGCATGCAGGACGGCTTCCACGTCCGCCTCGCTCAGCAGCGCATCGGCGCGCAGCTCCCACAGCGCCAGCACGGCCCGCGTGGCGCGGGTCGAGCGCATGCCGGCAGGCAAAGGCAAGGGGGCGGGAGTCGACGAGGACATGGGCAATGCAAACGGGCTGAACGCAACAAGACGGCGTTATCGCAACCGGGTTGCATTATGCCCGCAAATCACAACCGCTTACACAACCCACCTGGCCTCATTGCTTGACCCAGCGCGCAAACGCACCCCGGAATTTCTGCACCTTGGGCCCCACCACAAAGGCGCAGTAGCCCTGGTTGGGATGGTTGAGGAAGTAGTCCTGGTGATAGTCCTCTGCCGGCCAGTAGCTGGCCAGGGGCTGCACCTCGGTGACGATGGGCGCGTCGTAGGCACCGGCCTGCGTGAGTTCGGAGATCAGCGTGCGCGCCACTTCGGCCTGTTGCTCATTCGTGGTGTAGATGCCGCTGCGGTACTGCGTGCCCACATCATTGCCCTGGCGGTTGAGCGTGGTCGGGTCGTGCGTGCCGAAGAACACGGTCAGCAGGTCGCGCAGCGGGATCACGGCAGGGTCGAACTGCACGCGGACGACCTCCGAATGGCCCGTCTGGCCGGTGCAGATGTCTTCGTAGCTGGGGTCGTCCAGATCGCCATTGGCGTAGCCGCTTTGCACGTCGCTCACGCCGCGCACACGGTCGAAAACGGCTTCGGTGCACCAGAAGCAGCCGCCGCCCAACACTATTGTTTCAAACTTCTTATCCTGTTGATTTTGTTCAGTTTTTTCCATGAAGCATGCTTCCTAAGTTTTGATAAAACGGCCGAAATCAGGTAAGTTCTTGGCAGAAATTTGCCAAAGAACACCTGCCGCAAAGGGTCCCTGCCAATGTCTGCCCTGCCTCTGGCGTCACACAGGTCCGATGGAAAAACAAGACCAAGGAGAAGCAGGTCAAGTTTAGGGTACGTGTCAACAAGAAGGTGAACGGGGAACCTGGAGTTGACCCGGTCCGGTGGGCGGTTTCTGGTTTGATTCTCAAACCATCTGGGGTGCTTCGTCAGCGTACGATGTACGACGGGTCGTGCTTGCAGGCATTGAATCGTGCCTGCTGGCTCCTTTCAAAGCCCTGGTCACGATGGTGGATGACATCTTGCGGCTTGCGCTGGGTCAGCGCCATATTGAGCGCCGATAGCACCAAGTCGGTCGTCATGCTCTCGCCCATAGACCAACCCACCACACGCCGGCTCCACACGTCGATGACCACGGCCAAGTACAGGAACCCCGCCCAGGTGGACACGTAGGTCATGTCGGCCACCCAGAGTTGATTGGGGTCGCTGGCCTTGAACTGGCGCTTGGCCAGGTCGTTGGCGGGTGAGACGCGTTTGTCTTGGCGCGTGGCAAGACGGCGCAGCCGTACCAACTCCTCGCGCTCGACGCAGCTCAAGCCGTCCTTGCCGGGCAGCGGCTTGCCACTATCAATGGCGGCTTGACCGACCCCGTTGATGATGGACTGCGCCGGATACGGCGGCCTGACTTTGGACCTTTGCGGCTCCTTGAACACAAAAAATGATGTGTCCACGCAACCGGGTCAACTCAAACTCCATCTCATCTTCTCCCTCTTTACTATATGCGCAATATTAATGTACCAGAATATATTAATAAATCAATATTGGCCTTGATTTATCTTTTGCTATATTAATTATATTCATATGGCAAATAATGAGAAAAGTATGACCAACGAGCAAACAAAGAAAATTAAAAATGGAATTTCTTAAATGCTGCAAAGAACCAAAATTTCAAATAAAAGCTAAATTTTTATATTTTCCTACACCAACCAACCAAACGAAAATCTTTTTTAAAGTCCTGAGAAATTTCATTTTTACTTAAATAGAACAATCATCAAAAGTATTTCTTTAAATAAAAATAAACAATAGATTCTTTAATTGAACACATATTTGACTTATTAGATTTCCACAAAACAGCAACCCATAATATAACAAAAAAAAAGAAAGCCCCATCGCTGAGGCTTTCTTGTTTGTCAACCAAGGATATTAAATATGTCCCTCTCTTTTTCCAACATGACGAACAATCAAAAGAATTACTCCAACGATAAAAACCACTCCTCCGAGACTTTTATCAAGACCTCCGAGCAAGAGAGAAGCAATAGCCAGCAGTGTTACCCGCCAGAAAAATATCATGCAAAAAAGAACAATGACAACAAAGATAAAGGATTTCATCTCGAAAATATTTCCCAAATAAGAGAAAATCTCCATAGGAGCTTTTTCATCACCAAAAATGAGGAACACCCTTTGGTATTTCTTTTGTTGATTTAGGAATTTTGAATCGATTGATAATTGTGTCTTTAATATCTCCGCCAATACTCAGCTCTTCCAGATTGAGAACGGGAGGCAAAAGTGAAGATTGAATATTAATAATTGGCTGCTTGGTCTTCGGGTTATCCAAAGAGAACGAATCAACTGCAATCACTGAATGCAATTGCCTGCCATCGTCCATGGCATAGGTTTGCAGTACATACCCATAGACTGTCAAGAGGAGTTCGGCAGAACGACTGCCCCGCTCCTTCAATTTAGTCAATTCCCCTTCAATTTGCCTTGCTTCAGCTTCCGATTTTGGCTTGTATTCCATTTTATATGGAAGACTACCCAGCAAGATATTGCTGTAATAAGTCTGAGGAGGAAAGGATTTATCTTTAATCTTAACTTCAATACCAGCAACACTCGGCGAGTTGAACTTGAAGTTGTTTTTTTCGTGATCGTACTGGGTTACAGCAACCTTCTGAAAGGTGGTGATTTTGATATTGCCAAGCTTTTGGGCGTTATTCTTATATGCTTCCAGTTGTGGCTTGAGAGATTTCAGAATATCTTGTTTCTTGAAGCTATCGTCTTCGTTGCGATAGTTCTCGGACAATGTATGTGCAAGCATGCTGTCTGAACCTTTATAACCTTGACACCAATAAAGATAGGTGTATTTCATAAAGGTTGCATCACCAATTTGAAATTGGTCGTTGAAATCCAATGAGGTAGGGTAGGTCAGACTCTCTGAGTTCCTGCGAGCCAATCCAAAGACCTTTTCTTTTTGGTCAGTGGGATTCTGCATAGAAATAACTTTTTGACTTCCTTTGTCGCAAGCAATCAAAGGAAAGGGCAGAGCCAAGGTCAAAGTCAGCAAAATTCCAATTTGCCTCATAATTTTTCCGTCAGTTTACCGTAGCACCATGCCACAGAGGTAAAGGAATTTTTAAACGGATAGAGGTACTGTGCTACTGTCAGAACTGACAGGTCAAGGACAAATCAGACCTTGGCTGATAGCTCTAGCCACAGCTTGATGACGGCTTGATACACCAAGCTTTTGCATTGCATTGCCAATATGAAAATTGGCTGTTCTTTCGGAGATATTAAGAATCTTTGCCATCTCCCAAGAAGTTTTTCCCATGGCAGACCATTGCAAACAATCTTTTTCACGGATAGTCAGCACAACAATTGGCTTCTTATTTTTTGACGACGGTAAATTATCCAAGGCTTCATGCAAATGCAAAGCCAATAGCAATGCCTGGCCCGCCATATGGACTTCATGCCGCCCGGCCATCTCAATAGATGTTTCAGGTGGTCTATCTGATGTAATACTTAAAAGAGCACCACCAAACCCTCGTTTACCCCCAACGGTTACGGTTACCCCACTTGCTAGACCATGCTGACGAGCCTCATCCATCACAGGGTCTATTGAGGTAGAGAGTTTATTCCACATCACAGGCAACGGACTACTAACTGCACGAGCAATTACAGGGTCACGAGGCATATGGTTAACTTTTTGATAGTGCAACATCCAATCCGCAGGATACGTAGTAATAATTCCTTTATCTGCCAAATCTTCAATTGGAACTATTGGTCTCTCATCAGCATAAAATACATTTTCGTTTGTTGGCGGAGTCAAATCCGAATAGAAGAAATTACTAAATCCAAGTTTTTCAACTTGAGAATTGAAGACACAAGACAGCTCTTCATAAGAGTCTTGCTTTAATAATTCTTCAAAGAAATGTAACTGATGGAACATTCGTGAGAGCTATTCTTCAAGCATTGATTGAACTGAATCAAGCCAAAATATAAAAATAAAGCTCCGAATAGGAGCTTTAATAAAATAATTTTTTGGCTTATTGGTTTGCTTCAATCTTGTAGCCGTTTTCATAAAGCCACTGCTTCAACTCTGGGTTTCCGGCTTCGGGCTTAGTCTTTTGCAATTCTTTCAGGATAGCCTGAAGCCACAGAGGCAACCGACCTTTACTGCCATGCCATGTCTCTGCATGGTTATTTTTATTGCGATAAATGGGGACAAGGGTAGTATTTGATTTACCTTTGTTGCTTGACTTTTCAGGCATTGCAACAACAGGGGCTTTAAACCCAAGGTCTTCAAAAGAAAGCTTGTACTGTGCAATTTTTGCTTTGATTTCTTCAACAACAGTCGCTTTTTCAGCTTGAATAATTTCTTGTTCTTTAGCTTGCAGTTCTGCAATCTTCTTTTGAAGTTCCGCAAGTGTCAGTTCTTCTGCCATCTCTTAAACCCCTTTGAAAAACTTTAATCCTCAATGATAGTGAGCTTTCTATTATTCTAAAAGCTTTTAACACTGCATAGCCCAGAGGCCTCCCGACGGAAGGTCAGTCATTCGGACAGGCCCGAACAAACGGCCATCAAAAGTAATAGCAAAGCAAAAATATCAAGATTTTTAAGTATGCTAGAGATTTGTGAACACAACAGAAATTTCACAAATTCCCACTTTTAAATTTCACACATCATTGATTTTATTGAGTTTTTTTACTCAGAAACAGAATTTGTGCACCAGAAACAGCCGCCGCACAGATAAATGGTTTCAGTCGCCATATGCGTCTTTTCTATGAGGATGCCAAAAAAATAGCTGCACGCCATCCATGCAGGCCGTTGCACCTACAGGTTAGCCCATGCACAAGCCAGGTGACGACGAACGGTTCTGCGGTTACGATAACTAACCCATCAGTCATTAATTTTCCGTGACCGACACCCCCGCCTCTTCACCCGCCCCCGCCGAGCCTTCAGGAAAGCGCAGCCGACGCAAGCAGGAGCGTCCCGGCGAGTTGCTGGAAGCGGCGCTCGACCTCTTCGTGGAAAAGGGCTATGCCGCCACCCGCGTCGAAGAAGTCGCCGCCCGCGCCGGGGTGTCCAAGGGCACGCTGTTCCTCTATTTCGCGAGCAAGCAGGAGCTTTTCAAGGCCGTGGTGCGCCACAGCATCGCGGGCCGCTTCGGCGAGTGGAGCGAAGAACTCGACAACTACTGCGCACCTTCAACCGATCTGCTGCGCTACTGCTTCAAGTCCTGGTGGGAACGCATCGGCAGCACCAAGGCGTCGGGCATCACCAAGCTCATGCTCAGCGAGGCGGGCAATTTTCCCGAGCTGTCGCAGTTCTACCACCAGGAAGTGGTTCTTCCAGGCCATGAGCTGATCCGACGCATCCTGCAGCGCGGCGTCGAGCGCGGCGAGTTCCGGCCCATGGATCTGGACCTGTCCGTGCACTGCGTGGTCGCCCCGATGATGTTTCTGATGATCTGGAAGCATTCGCTGGGCGGCTGCCTGCCCCATGGCGACTTCGATCCCGAGCGGTTTCTGGAATCCCAGATCGACTACCTGCTGCATGGCATGTGCCTGCCCCTTGCAGCCACCACACCACCCTCCTCCCCGCCCACACCATGAAGCGTCGCACCGGCTGGCTGATCGGCCTGGCCTTATTGATCGCCATCGGCGCCAGCGTATGGCGCGCCGCATCCACCCGGCACAGCAAGCAAAGCGCCATCGCCGCAGCCACCCAGCCGCGCGAGATGCCGGTGCGCGTGGGTCCGCAGGAAGTGGTGCAGCTGCAGCCACGCCAGCTGCAGTTGACCGTGCCCGTCAGCGGCGTGGTCCAGGCCGTGCGCAGCGCCGTGGTCAAGGCCTATGTGGCCGGCGAGCTGCGCGGCCTGCAGGTGCGTGAGGGTGACAGCGTGCGCAAGGGCCAGGAGCTGGCCCGCGTGGACGCCACCGAGGTCGAGGCCCGCTGGCGCCAGACCCGCCAGCAGGCCGATGCGGCCCAGGCGCAGCTGCAGCTGGCCCAGCGCCAGCACGACAACAACCAGGCCCTGGTCACGCAAGGCTTCATTTCGACCACCGCGCTGGCCACCTCCCAATCCAACCTGGATGCCGCACGCGCCAACCTGGCTGCCGCCCAGGCCGCCGCCGACGTGGCCCGCAAGAGCGTGACCGACAGCGTGCTGCGCAGCCCCATGGACGGCCAGGTTTCACAGCGCCTAGTGCAGGACGGCGAACGCGTGGGCGTGGAAACGCGGGTGCTGGAGATCGTCGATCCGTCCGACCTCGAAGTCGTGGCCCAGCTGGCGCCCGCCGATTCGGTGCGCGTGCAGGTCGGGCAGCAGGCCCAGTTGCAGATCCAAGGCGCGGGCGACGACGTGGCCGCCGTGCCCGCGCGCGTGGTGCGCATCAACCCCAGCGCCCAGGCAGGTTCGCGCAGCGTGGCCGTCTATCTGCGCGTGCAGGATGCGCCCGTCAACGCAGGCGCCGCCGGCAGATCCATCCCCATCGTGCGCCCGGGCCTGTACCTGCAGGGCAGCATTGTCACGGGGCAGACCGAACAGCTGGCCGTGCCCTTGACCGCTGTTCGCACCGACCAGCCCCAGCCCTATGTGCAGTTGCTGCAGACTTCGGGCGAGTCCGAAGCGGACAAGAGCCTGCTGCGCGTGCAGCACCGCCCGGTCACGCTGGGCAGCCAGAGCGCGCAGGATGGCGCCACCTGGATTGCCGTATCCAGCGGCCTGCAGGCCGGTGACCGGGTGCTGGCCGGCAGCGTGGGCGGCCTGCGCGCAGGCACGGCCGTGCAGTTGCAACCATTGCAACCGTTGCAACAGGTGCAGCAACCCCAGGCTGCGCCAGCCCCCGGAGCCCGCTGACCATGTGGTTCACGCGCGTCAGCCTGGCAAACCCTGTGTTCGCCACCATGCTCATGCTGGCCCTCATGGTGCTGGGCGTGTTTTCCTACCAGCGGCTCAAGGTGGACCAGTTCCCGAATGTGGACTTCCCCGTGGTCGTGGTCACGGTGGACTATCCGGGCGCCTCGCCCGAGATCGTGGAGTCCGAGGTCACCAAGAAGATCGAGGAAGGCGTCAACTCCATTGCAGGCATCAACGCGCTGACCTCGCGCAGCTATGAGAGCACCAGCGTCGTCATCATCGAATTCCAATTGCATGTCGATGGCCGCCGCGCTGCCGAAGATGTGCGCGAGAAGGTGGCCTCGGTGCGCCCCACCCTGCGCGACGAGGTCAAGGAGCCGCGCGTTCTGCGCTTCGATCCGGCCAGCTCGCCCATCTGGTCCGTGGCCGTGCTGCCCCAGGCCGATGCCGGCACCAGGGCGCCCGATGCCGTCGCGCTGACCAGTTGGGCCGATCAGGTCCTCAAGAAGCGGCTGGAGAACGTGCGCGGCGTGGGCGCCGTCAACCTGGTGGGCGCCACGCCGCGCGAGATCAATATCTACCTGCAGCCCGAGGCGCTGGAAGCCTATGCCATCACGCCCGACCAGATCGTGAACGCCGTGCGCAGCGAGAACCAGGACCTGCCGCTGGGCGCCATCCGCTCGCGCGAGCAGGAGCGCGTGGTGCAGATCGACGCACGCATGAAGCGCCCGCAGGACTTCGAGCGCATCATCGTCGCCCAGCGCGGCGGCGCGCCCGTGCGGCTGGGGCAGCTGGCGCGCGTGCAGGACGGCGCGGGCGAACTGGAAACCGTGGCCCTGTACAACAGCAGCCGCACCCTGCTGCTGTCCGTGCAGAAGGCCCAGGACGAGAACACCATCGAAGTCGTGGACGGCCTGAACGCCACGCTGCGCGAGATCGCCGCCGAAGTGCCGGCCGGCGTGCGGCTGGAGCCCATTGCCGACAGCGCCCGCCCCATCCGCGTGGCCGTCAACAACGTGCGCCAGACGCTGATCGAGGGCGCGGCACTGACGGTGCTCATCGTCTTCCTGTTCCTGAACTCCTGGCGCTCCACGGTGATCACGGGGCTGACGCTGCCCATTGCGCTGATCGGCACCTTTTTGTTCATGTACTGGTTCGGCTTCTCGATCAACATGATCACGCTGATGGCGCTGTCGCTGTGCGTAGGCCTGCTGATCGACGATGCCATCGTGGTGCGCGAGAACATCGTGCGCCATGTGCAGATGGGCAAGGACGCGCATGCGGCCGCGCTGGACGGCACGCAGGAGATCGGCCTGGCCGTGCTGGCCACCACGCTGTCCATCGTGGCGGTGTTCCTGCCCATCGGCTTCATGGGCGGCATCATCGGCAAGTTCTTCCACGAATTCGGCATCACCATCGTGGCGGCCGTGATGATCTCCATGTTCGTGAGCTTCACGCTGGACCCCATGCTCTCCAGCGTCTGGCATGACCCGACCATCCACGCCCATGGCGACAAGCGCGGCAACAGCCTCTACGACCGCACGCTGGGACGGGTCACGGCCTGGTTCGAGCGCGCCACCGACTCGCTGTCCCACTTCTACCAGGACGTGCTGGGCTGGGCGCTGCGCCACAAGATCACCACCCTGGCGGCGGCACTGGCCATCTTCGTGGCCAGCATCTTCCTGGTGCCGCTGCTGGGCACGGAATTCGTGCCCAAGGCCGATTTCTCGGAAACCACGGTGAGCTTCAACACGCCCGTGGGCTCGTCCATCGAGGCCACGGAGGCCAAGGCCCGCCAGGTCGATGCCATCATCCGCGCCCTGCCCGAGGTCCGCTACACGCTGGCCACCATCAACACCGGCACGGCCCAGGGCAAGATATACGCCAGCATCTACATCCGCTTGCTGGACCGCCATTTGCGCCAGCGCAGCGGCGATGAACTGTCGGGCGTGCTGCGCGAGCAGCTGCAAAGCGTGCCCGGCATCACCGTCACGCATGTGGGCCAGCGCGAGCCCGTGGGCGGGCAAAAGCAGGTCGAATTCTCGCTGCAGGGCCCGGACCTGGGCGAGCTGGAGCGCCTGAACCGCGTGGTGATGGAACGCCTGCGCGGCATTCCCGGCCTGGTGGACCTGGACAGCAGCCTCAAGCCCGACAAGCCCGTGATCGATATCACGGTGCGGCGCGATGCGGCCGCCGACCTGGGCCTGTCGGTAGGCTCCATGGCAGCGGCGCTGCGCACCTGGGTGGCCGGCCAGACCGTGGGCAACTGGCGCGCCAGCGACGACCAGACCTATGACGTCAAGGTGCGCCTGGCGCCCGAGTCGCGCAGCACGCCCCAGGACCTGGAGCGCCTGCCCTTCGCCCTGCCCTCCACCTCGGGCGACGGCGGCATGCGCATCGTGCGGCTGAACCAGGTGGCCACCGTCACGCCAGGCACCGGCCCCAGCCAGATCAACCGCCGCGACATGACGCGCGAGGTCGCCTTCAGCGGCAACGTCTACCTGCGCTCCAGCGGCGAGGTCTCGGCCGACATCCGCAATGCCCTGGCCGACATCGCCCTGCCGCCCGGCTACCGCACGCAGTTCAGCGGCGCCACCAAGAGCATGAACGAATCGTTCGGCTATGCGGTGTCCGCCCTGGCGCTGGCCATCATCTTCATCTACATGATCCTGGCCAGCCAGTTCAAGAGCTTCCTGCAGCCGCTGGCGCTGATGACCTCGCTGCCGCTGACGCTGATCGGCGTGGTGCTGGCGCTGATGATGTTCGGCTCGGCCCTGTCCATGTTCTCCATCATCGGCGTGGTCATGCTCATGGGACTGGTCACCAAGAACGCCATCTTGCTGGTGGACTTCGCCATCCGCGCGCGCGGCCCGCACAGCGACCCGGACACCGGCCAGATCCGCGACGGCCTGCCGCGCGAGCAGGCCCTGCTGCTGGCGGCGCGCGTGCGGCTGCGCCCCATTCTGATGACCACGCTGGCCATGATCTTCGGCATGGTGCCGCTGGCCTTCGCACTCAGCGAAGGCTCCGAGCAGCGCGCGCCCATGGGCCAGTCGGTGATCGGCGGCGTGGTCACCTCGTCGCTGCTGACCCTGGTGGTCGTGCCCGTGGTCTATTGCTACCTTGACGACTTCTCCCAGTGGCTGCGGCGCCTGTGGAACGGCGACCGGCACGACGCGGCACCCGGCCAGGGCGCCGCCAGCGCCCCCACCCCGCCGCGAGACTCGTAGAATCAAAGGTTTGTCCTGACAAGTCTTTCTCCGGAGATACCCCATGAGCCTGCCCCTGAACAGCCTGCCCGAACACCACAGCGCCCAAGCGCACGCGCGCTACAACATGATCGAGCAACAGATCCGCCCCTGGAACGTGCTTGATGAAGAAGTGCTGGCACTGCTGGGCAAGGTGCACCGCGAGAATTTCGTGCCGCCCGAGCATGCCGGCCTGGCCTTCATGGACCTGGAAATCCCCCTGGTTGCCTCGGCCGAGGAAGCCGCCGCCAAGGGCTGGTGCATGCTGGCCCCGCGCATCGAGTCCCGCATGCTGCAGGACCTGAAGATCAAGCCCACCGACCGCGTGCTGGAAATCGGCGCCGGCTCGGGCTACATGGCCGCCCTGCTGGCCGCCCAGGCCAAGGAAGTCGTGACACTGGAGATCGTGCCCGAGCTGGCCGAGATGGCCCGCGAGAACCTGCTGGGCGCCGGCATCACCAATGCCGAGGTCAAGCTGGCCGATGGCGCCACGGCAGCGGCCGCTCTGGGCCAGTTCGACGCCATCGTGCTCAGCGGCTCGGTCGCCCAGGTGCCGCAGGCCCTGCTGACCCAGCTCAACGACGGCGGCCGCCTGGCAGCCATCGTCGGCCAACTGCCCATGATGCGTTTCACGCTGGTGCAAAAGAACGGCCACCAGTTCGAGACCAGCCAGCCCTGGGACGTGGTGACCGCACGCCTGGCCAACTTCGAAGAGCCTTCGCGCTTCACGTTCTGAAATCCGCCACGGCGGCCGGGGTCCAGAGGATTCCGGCCGCTGCGGCAACTCCATTCCATTCCGCAAGGATCTTTCCGATGCTTCCCCAAGTGCCTCCCGCGCAACTCAACGATTGGCTGAACCAGCACTCCAGCGGCTCCGATGCCCTGCCCCTGGTGCTGGACGTGCGCGAGCCCTGGGAAGTGGCCCAGGCCAGCGTACGCCCCGAGGGCTTCGAGCTGCGCTGCATCCCCATGGGCGAGATTCCCTCGCGCCTGCAGGAACTCGATCCGGATCACCCCACAGCCTGCCTGTGCCATCACGGCGCACGCAGCATGCATGTCGCTGCCTTCCTGATGAACAACGGCTTCGAGACCGTGGCCAATATCAGCGGAGGCATCGATGCCTGGTCGCGCGAGCGCGACTCAGGCGTGCCGCGCTACTGAGCGGCAACACGCAAAAGAAACCCGGGACACGGCTGTACGCCAGCCGTCCCCGGTGCTTCGTGACGACTGTGTTTTGATTCGAGGACCTCTATGCCCCTGCTTCGGCCCCTTGCCCCTGTCGCTTCCGCCCTGACCCGCCCATACGCCTGGCCCCTGCGCCACATGGCCTTGCTGCTGTGCGCGGCCGGCATGGGCTCGGCCCTGGCACAGGCTCCTGCCCCAGCCGTCCTTGCGCCCGCCCCTGCGGCCCCGCAGTCTGCCCTGCCCTCTCTGACAGCCTCTGCGGCCGCGGGCCAGAACCTGTCCGAACTGGTGGCCAAGGCGCGCGGCTACGACGCCCAGTGGCAGGCCCAGCAGGCCGACGCCCAGGCCGCCGCCAGCCGTGCCGAGCAGGCACGCTCGGGCCTGTTGCCCAGCGTGGGGCTGCAGGCCGGCGCCAACACCTCGCATGTGGAAGTCAGCGTGCTGCCGGGGAGCTTTCGCTCACCCCAGCAGAACCTGCAGCTCAGCGCCCAGCAGCCGCTGTACCGCCCGGCCAACAAGATCGCCTACGACCAGGGCCAGCGCGGCGTGGACGTGGCGCGCGCCCAGTTGGACAGCGGCGAGCAGAACCTGCTGGTGCGGGTGGCCCAGGCCTACTTCGACGTGCTGGGCTCCCAGGACAGCCTGGCCGTGGTCAGGACCCAGAAGGCGGCCATTGCACAGCAGCTGGAATTCGCCAAGCGCAACTTCGAGGTCGGCACGGCCACCATCACCGACTCGCGCGAAGCACAGGCCCGGTTCGACCTGGCCGGCGCGCAGGAAATCGCCGCCGAGAACGATCTGCGCGTCAAGCGCCTGGTGCTGGACCAGATCGTCGGCGCCGTGGGCACCGTGCCTCGCCCGCTGGCCCAGCCGCTGCAGTTGCCGGCCCTGATGCCCGCCGACGCCCAGGCCTGGGTGGACACCGCACTGCAAGGCCAGCCCCAGCTGCGCCAGGCCCGCCTGGCGCTGGACATCGCCCAGCTGGAAACGAAGAAAGCCGAGGCCGGCCACAAGCCCACCGTGGACCTGCAGGCCGGCTACGTGGTCAACCGCTATCCCAACGGCTCGGTCACGCCGCAAATCGGCACCAGCTACCGCACCAATGCCGCCAGCGTGGGCGTGGTCATGAACCTGCCCCTGTTCGCCGGCTTTGCCGTGCAAAACCGCATCAAGGAAACCCTGGCGCTGGAAGACAAGGCGCGCGCACAGCTCGACGACGCCCAGCGCAACGTGGAGCAAAGCACGCGCACGGCCTTCTTCGGCGTGCAGTCGGGCCAGGCACAGGTCAAGGCGCTGGAGGCCGCGCTGGCGTCCAGCCAAAGCGCGCTGGACGCCAACAAGCTCGGCTACGAGGTCGGCGTGCGCATCAACATCGACGTGCTCAACGCACAGAGCCAGCTCTACCAGACCCAGCGCGACCTGGCCCTGGCGCGCTACCAGGTGCTGCTGGGCCAGCTCAAGCTGCGCCAGGCCGCCGGCACGCTCAGCGACGACGACCTGCGCGCCATCGATGCGCTGTCGCTCCGCGCGCCAGCCCCTTGAATCCCTGAAGCGCCCGCACGGCCGGCAGTGCCCCTGGCTGATGCCCGGCCGCCGTGGGCCGCGCGCCTGGCGCTGCAGCCCTGTGCTCTGGCAAAGCCGAGGCACGCAAACCTGCCACGACCAGAATCCAGGCAGCCAGCGCGCACAGCGCCGCCAGACGGCTCAGCAAGGAACAGCGGGAGGGTCTTGGCATGCGCGCCTTGCCTTCGTGGGGGTTGTCGAGCGGGCCACTGTGGCAAACCAGCCTGAAGACCTGCCCCGGCTTTCCTGAAGGGATGCTGAAGCGCATCGCCCGCGCCTTGACCGATACTCGCGGCAGCCCTCCCGCAGGCGCCG
Organism: Delftia sp. UME58; assembly: GCF_014170385.1. Classification (NCBI taxonomy): domain Bacteria; kingdom Pseudomonadati; phylum Pseudomonadota; class Betaproteobacteria; order Burkholderiales; family Comamonadaceae; genus Delftia; species Delftia sp. UME58. The sequence continues at coordinate 174,855 of NZ_LZZV01000114.1, read as the reverse complement.
GTCCGCGGCATGGGAGCGGCACAGGAAACACACGATGAGACTGCTGCTGGTGGAGGACGATCTGGATCTGGGCAATGGCGTGCGCATCGCATTGGGCGATCACGCCATGGATGTGGTCTGGGTGCGCCGCCTGTCCGATGCGCTGCGTACGCTGGAGCAGCAAAGCTTCGAGATGGTGCTGCTGGACCTGGGCCTGCCCGATGGCGACGGCATCAGCCTGCTGACGCGCCTGCGCCGCGAATGGCGCCGCCTGCCCGTGTTGATCCTGAGCGCACGCGACAGCCTGCACGACCGGCTGCACGGCCTGGACAGCGGCGCCGATGACTATCTGGTCAAGCCCTTTGCCCTGGCCGAACTGGTGTCACGCGTGCGCGCCCTGGCACGCCGCAGCTATGGGCAGGGCGACGGAACGCTGCATCTGCGCGGCCTGTCGCTGCACGAGCCCACGCGCCGTGTCAGCGTTGCAGGCCAGAACGTCGAGCTGTCGCGCTGCGAATTCGACCTGCTGGCCCTGCTGCTGCGGCGCATGGACCGCGTGGTCACGCGCAGCGGCATCGAGGAGGAAGTCATCCCGGGCGGCAGCGCCAACGGCAGCAATGCCCTGGAAGTCCATGTCTCCAACCTGCGCCGCAAGATCGGGCCGGGCTTCATACGCACGGTACGCGGCATTGGCTATGTCATCGACTCGCAGCCGATGGCTCCCCCCTCCTGCCCATGACATCGCACACCCTGCCGGGGCACCAGGCCAGCCCGAGATGGCGCCGCTGGCTGCGGCCCACACTGGGCCGGCGGTTGCTGCTGGCCCAGATGGGCGTGCTCACCGCGATCTGGACCGCGTTGCTGGTGGCAGCCATCTACATGGCCCACTTCCACAATGAATTGCTGGTCAGCAAGCCGGTCTACGAACTCGTCATGGCAGTGGCCGAGGACCTGGCCGACCTTCCGGACCGCCAGCAGCACAGCCTGGCCGCGCTGGACACGGCCCTGCGCCATGAGTACGGCGACGGAGACGACGACATCCGCTTCACGCCCACGCTGCTGGTCTGGCAGCGCGGCCAGCTCCTGTACCGCTCGCCCACGCCGGCACCCACCCTGCGCAACCGCGTGCTGGACACGGTCGAGGACATAGATTTCGAAGGGCAGACCTGGCGCATGAGCACGCTGCGCTCGGCCTCGGGCCAGACCGAAGTCACGCTGATGCTGCCGTCCTTCAAGGAACTGCTGATCACCCTCAACACCCGCAGCTATTACCTGCTGCCGCTGCTGATCAGCCTGCCCTTCCTGGCCTTTCCTGCCTGGTGGTCGGTACGCGCGGCGCTGCGCCCGCTGCGCCGCGTGGGCGACGAGCTGGCCACACGCGGCCCCGACGACCTCAGCGCGCTCACCTATGCGCCGCCGCACGCCGAGCTGCGGCCGCTGGTGCAGGACATCAACGCCCTGCTGGCCCGCGTGCGCTCCAGCAGCGAACGGGAACGCAACCTCATCGCCGATGCAGCCCACGAACTGCGCACGCCGCTGGCAGCCATGCACGTCAACGTGGAAGCCATGCTGCGCCATGGCGGCGAACCGCACCAGCAGGAACTCATGGACAGCCTGCTGCGCAGCAACCAGCGCGCGAGCCGCATGGTGGCCCAGTTGCTGCAGCTCATGCGCAGCGAGACCGAAGCGCCCGGCATGGCCATGCAGCCGCTGCGCCTGGACCTGCTGCTGGAAGACCGGCTCGCTGCACTCGACGCCCTGGCCTGCCGCCGCCCGGTGGAACTGGCCCTGGAAGCCAGCGAGCCACTGAGCGTGATGGGCGAACGCGAAGGCCTGGTCTCGCTGATCGACAACCTGGTGGACAACGCCATCAAATACAGCCCCGCGCACGCCACCGTGAGCGTGCGGCTACAGCGCCAGGGCGACAACGCGGTACTTCAGGTGCGCGACCGTGGCCCGGGCATCGCCGAGGCCTGGCGCCAGCGCGTCTTCGACCGCTTCTTCCGCGTACCCGACCAGAGCCAGAGCGGCAGCGGCCTGGGCCTGGCCATCGCCAGGACCGTGACCGAGCGGCACGGCGGCAGCATCGAGCTGCACAACGCTGAGGATGGAGGGCTGCTGGCAAGCGTCAACCTGCCCGTGCTGCAGGAAGGATAGGGCCCTTGATGCGTGCATGGGCCCAGGATTGCAGAGCCAACAGTCCAGGAACTAGACTGGGCCTGTAACCCGTGAGCGAAGGAGCGCAATCATGAAATCCTGGCCTGTGCAAGATGCCCAAGACCACTTCAACGAGCTTCTCGAAGCCTGCCTGACCGATGGCCCGCAAGTGTTGACCCGGCGTGGCGCAGACACTGCCGTGCTCGTTCCGATGCAAGAGTGGCGCCGCCTGCATCCCGCTGCCGAACCTGCTTCGCTCAAGGAACTGCTGCTCTCGGAAGTGGGCCGCGCAGACCTGCTGATCCCGCCGCGCGGCCAGGCACACCGCAGGCCCATCGAACCCGCCAACTGAGTGCGCCAGAAATGTATTTGCTGGACACCAACATCATTTCAGAGCTGCGGCGCTCCAGGCCCCACGGAGCCGTCCTGGCCTGGCTTCAATCCCTGCCTGAGCCGGAGCTCCATCTGTCCGCGGTCAGCCTGGGCGAAATCCAGGCGGGCATAGAGCTGACCCGGCAACAGGATGCTGAGAAGGCCCAGGAAATCGAACGCTGGGCAGATCTGGTCTCCGCCTCCTACAACGTGCTGCCGATGGATGCCGAGACCTTCCGCATCTGGGCCCGGCTGATGCACGGGCGCTCCGATGCGCTGTATGAGGACGCAATGATTGCAGCCACGGCCATCCGCCACAGGCTGGTCGTGGCCACACGCAACATTCGCGACTTCGCGGATTTTGGCGTGGCGCTTGTCAACCCCTTTGAGTCGCCCTTTCGCTGAACGGGCAAAAGCCCTTTTGCTGCGCAGTCTTGCCTGCCCGCCCCCTGGCACAGGAGGATCAGGCGAGCGACCGCAACAGCCCGGCCACCGCCTGCGCCGTGGCCTGCGCGGCCCCGCGGTGCTGGTCCAGGAAGCCGCGCGCCTGGGCCACGGCATGGGCGTGGGACTGGCGGTCCCCGGCCAGGTCCACGGCCAGGCTCAGTCCATGTGCCATGTCGGGCGCCCGCAGCGCCGCGCCGGCTTCGCAGGCCAGGTCCGAGGCCTCGCTGAAGTTGAAGGTATGCGGCCCCAGCACCACGGGGCAGTCGCAGGCCAGGGCCTCGATGAGGTTCTGGCCGCCCAGCGGCGCAAAGCTGCCGCCCATGAGCGTGGCGTCGGCCAGGCCGTAGTACAGGGCCATCTCGCCCAGCGAATCACCGAGCCAGATGTCGATGTCATCCGCCGCAGCCCCGCAGGGCGGGCCACCCACCCACTGGCTGCGGCGCGAGACATGCAGGCCGCCGCCAGCCAGCAGCGCCGCCACTTCGTCAAAGCGCTGCGGATGGCGTGGCACGACCAGCCATTGCACGGCCCGGCCTGCCGGCCCCAGCGTGCGCAGGGCGGACAGCAGCATGGCCTCCTCGCCCTCGCGGCTGCTGGCCAGCAGCACCACGGGACGGGACACCGCAGTCTTCCATTCGCGGGCGCGCTCCAGCAGCGCAGCGTCCGGACGCGCATCGAATTTCAGGTTGCCGAGCACGCCGCGCACGGGCGCACCCAGCAGGCGCAGGCGCTGCGCATCGTCCTCGGTCTGTGCCCAGGCGGCGGCCAGGGCGGCATAGGTAGGGCGCGCCAGCGGCGCCACGCGCAGCGCCTGGCCCAGCGATTTGTCGCTGAGCCGCGCATTGGCCAGCGCCAGCGGCACGCCCTCTTCGCGGCAGATGGCGACCAGGTTGGGCCACACCTCGGTTTCCATGAGCACGCCGACCGCTGGCCGGAATTGCTGCACGAAGCGGCGCACGGCCGCTGGCGTATCCCAGGGCTGCCAGACCTGCAGGTCGCCGGGTTGCAGCAGCCGGCGGCCTTCGGTGCGGCCTGTGGCCGTGCCATGGGTCAGCAGCAGGCGCATACCGGGCAGGCGCTCGCGCAGCGCAGCCAGCAAGATGGCGGCAGCACGTGTCTCGCCCAGCGATACGGCATGGATCCAGACCCATTGCTCGCGTCCGTCCTGCCCCAGCGTGGCCGGCTGGTAGCGGCCAAAGCGCTCGGGAATGTGCTCGGCATAGACGGGCTCGGCCTCAGCGCGGCGCAGCAGCTTGCGGCGCAGCAGCGGCTGCGCCGCCCAGGTCACGGAGCTGTACAGCGCGCGCGCCCAGGACGTGGGAGAGCGTGAAGTCATCGCCTGGCGCGCAAATCAGTGCGCGGCACCGCCAACCTGCGCGCCGGGCTTGACGCGCTCCAGCAGCGCCAGCATCTGCGCCTCGATGCGCGACAGCGCCTCCTGGGTCTGGCCCTCGAAGCGCAGCACCAGCACGGGCGTGGTGTTGCTGGCGCGGATCAGGCCGAAGCCGTCGGCCCAGTCCACGCGCAGGCCGTCGATGGTGCTGACCTGGGCCGGTGCGGCAAAGGTCTCGGCGGCCAGGGCCTGCAGTTCGGCGGCCAGGCGATGGGGCTCGCCTTCGGCGCAGGCCACATTCAGCTCGGGAGTGGAAAAGCTGGTGGGCAGCGCGTTGAGCAAGGCGCTGGGATCGGCCTCGCGGCTGACGATCTCCAGCAGGCGGCAGCCCGCGTAGGTGCCGTCATCGAAACCGTACCAGCGTTCCTTGAAGAAGATGTGGCCGCTCATCTCGCCGCCCAGCGGCGCATCCAGCTCCTTCATGCGGGCCTTGACCAGGGAATGCCCGGTCTTGAACATCACGGGCTCGCCACCTGCCTCGCGGATGGCGGGCGCCAGGCGCTGCGTGCATTTCACGTCATAGACGATGCTGCCGCCGGGCACGCGCGAGAGCACGTCCTTGGCAAACAGCATCATCTGGCGGTCGGGGAAGATGTTCTGGCCGTCCTTGGTGACGATGCCCAGGCGGTCGCCGTCGCCGTCGAAGGCCAGGCCCAGCTCGGCATCCGTGGTGCGCAGCGCCTCGATCACGTCACGCAGGTTCTCGGGCTTGCTGGGATCGGGATGGTGGTTGGGGAATTCACCGTCCACTTCGGAGAACAGCTCGATCACCTCGCAGCCCAGCGCGCGGAAGATGCCGGGCGCCGAGGCCCCGGCCACGCCGTTGCCGCAATCCACCACGATCTTGATGGGACGCGCCAGCTTCACATCGCCCACGATGCGCGCCTGGTAGTCGGCCAGCACATCGGCGCGGCGCATGCTGCCGGTGCCCATGATCGTCCAGTCATCGCTTTCGACGCGGCGGCGCAGGGCCTGGATTTCCTCGCCGTAGATGGCGCGGCCGGCCAGCACCATCTTGAAGCCGTTGTAGTCCTTGGGGTTGTGGCTGCCCGTGACCTGGATACCCGAGCGCGCCAGCGTGCTGGCCGCGTAGTACAGCATGGGCGTGGTGGCCAGGCCGATGTCGATCACCTCGATGCCGACCTCGGTCAGGCCGGCAATCAGCGCCGCGGACAGCGAGGGTCCCGACAGGCGGCCATCGCGTCCCACGGCCACCACGGTCTCGCCGGCCGCCAGGGCCGCCATGCCGAAGGCGCGGCCCACGCCAAGCGCTACCTCCTCGTTGAGCGTGGACGGCACGATGCCGCGGATGTCATAGGCTTTGAAGATGGAAGATGCGACCTGCACGTCGAAAACGCTTTCTCGTCGGTTGAAAACAGGGCGCCGCAGCCCGGAACCCGGCCCGGCTGCGGCCCAAGGCGCGATTGTAGGCGCGGCAGGCAGGGGCGCCGCCGCACATCACTCCGGCTACAAACGGTTGCAGCGCACGCCCGTCCTCACAGTTGCTGCTGCACCTGGGCCAGCGCAGCCGGGTCCTCCATGGTGCTGAGGTCGCCCGGGTCGCGCCCCTCGGCCACGGCCTGCATGGCGCGGCGCAGCAGCTTGCCGCTGCGCGTCTTGGGCAGCGCACTGACGAAGACCACGCGCGAGGGCCGTGCCACCGCGCCCAGCCGCGCATCGACCAGCTTCATCACATCGGCCTGCAGCGCCGCGCGCTCGGCCTCGCCCTCCAGCGCCGTCCGGGGCACGGCAAAGGCCAGCGCCGCCTGGCCCTTGAGCGCATCGGCCACGCCGACCACGGCGACCTCGGCCACCTGGGGATGGGCGGAGATGCATTCCTCGATCTCGCGCGTGCCCAGGCGGTGGCCGGCCACGTTGATCACGTCGTCCGTGCGCCCCAGGATGAAGAAGTAGCCGTCCTCGTCACGAATGCCCCAGTCGAAGGTGCTGTAGACCATGCGGCCCGGAATGCTCTTCCAGTAGGTGTTGACGAAGCGCTGATCGTCACGCCAGACGGTCTGCATGCAGCCCGGCGGCAGCGGTCCCTCGATGGCCAGCACGCCCTTTTGCCCGGCACCGAGCAGCTCCTCCCCAGTGGCCTCGTCGATCAGCTTGACGTCATAGCCATAGACGGCCTTGCCCGGGCTGCCGAAGCGCGTGGTCTGCTGCTCCACGCCGTTGCACAGCGTGAGGATGGGCCAGCCTGTCTCGGTCTGCCAGTAGTTGTCGATGATGGGCTTGCCCAGGGCCTGGCTGATCCACTGCGCCGTGGGCTCGTCCAGCGGCTCGCCGGCCAGCCACAGCGCCTTGAGGCTGGAGATATCGTGGCGGTGCAGGTACTCGGCATCGTGCTTCTTGAGCACGCGGATGGCCGTGGGCGCCGAGAACATGTGGGTGACCCGGTACTTCTCCACGATGCTCCACCAGATGCCCGCGTCGGGGCGTATGGGCAGGCCCTCGTAGAGCACGGTGGCCATGCCGGCGATCAGCGGCGCATAGATGATGTAGCTGTGACCCACGACCCAGCCGATGTCGCTGGTGCAGAAAAAAGTCTGCCCTGCCTCGGCCCCGAAGATCAGCGGCATGCTGGCGGCCAGCGCCACCGTATAGCCGCCCGTATCGCGCTGCACGCCCTTGGGGCGCCCCGTGGTGCCGCTGGTGTAGAGCGTGTAGCTGGGGTCGGTGGATTCCACCCAGGTGCAGGCGACCTGGGCGTCGGCGTGCAGCGCACGCAGGCTGGCCCAGTCGTGGTCACGGCCTGCGCGCATGGGAGCGGGCGCCAGGCCACGGTCCACGATGAGCACGGCCGCTGGCTTGTGGCTGGCCAGTTGCAGGGCCTCGTCCAGCAAGGGCTTGTAGGCCACGACGCGCCCGCCGCGCGAGCCCGCGTCGGCACTGACGATGACCTTGGGCTCGGCATCATCGATGCGCGAGGCCAGCGCCGCCGAGGCAAAGCCGCCGAACACCACCGAATGGATGGCGCCCAGCCGCGCGCAGGCCAGCATGGCAAAGGCCGCCTCGGCAATCATGGGCATGTAGATCTGCACGCGGTCGCCCTTGTGCACGCCCAGCGACTGCAGCACGGCGGCCATGCGCTGCACCTCGGCATGCAGTTCGCGGTAGGTGTAGACCTTTTCCGTGCCGGTCTCGGTGGAGATGGCGATCAGCGCGTTCTGGTCGGCGCGCCCGGCCAGGTGCCGGTCCACGGCGTTGTGGCAGAGATTGGTCTGCCCCCCGACAAACCACCGTGCAAACGGCGGATTGTCGTAGTCGCAGATGCGCTGGGGCGGCACATGCCAGTCGATGCGGCGGGCCTGCTCGGCCCAGAAGGCATCGCGCTCCTCGATGGAGCGGCGGTGGAAATCGTCGAAACGCGGGGCCATTGTCTGTCTCCTGTCGTTGTCATGGATTGGCGGCTTCTGAATTCATAATTATTCATAATGCGCTTGCCAAAAGCTGACAACTCGGCGCTGCGCTGGCAGGCAGGCCCCTACAAACTCAGAAGCTGTAGCGCAGGCCGACCGAGATCTCGCTGGAACTCAGCTTGGCGCGCATCTGCTCATCCTGCAGGCCACGGACATTGGTGAAGTTGTTGGCGCCACTGTGGGTCTTGCCCATTCCCACATAGCGATAGCCCAGGTCGATGCTGAGCTTTTGCATCGGCGAGTAGCTGACGCCAAAGCCCAGCGCATAGGCCAGATTGTTCTGGGAATCGCTGAAGTACTGGCGATTCGGATTGCCTTGCCAGCCGCTGGACTGCAGGTGGGCCAGGCCCAGGCCCGCCGTGCCGTAAACGGAGAACTGCGCGTTCAGGGGGAAATCCTTGTACGCATTGATCATCAGGCGCTGAGAACGGATGCTGTGGTGATTGAAGCTCGTGGGAAAGCGCGTGGAGCCGCTGGTGAACTCGTTGCTCCTGGGCAGGGTGTATTCGGCTTCCAGGCGCCAGTCCGACGGGAGCTGATAGCCCAGGGCCAGAGAGCCGCCTGTAGCGCGGCGGCTGTCGTCGCCAGGCACGAACTGCCCCAGGCCGGGGCGGGCGCTGGAGTCCATGTCGTGGGCCTTGTAGTTGGCGGAGTTGATGCGGACGGCGCCATAGAAATTGTCGGCAGCCAAAGCGCTGCCCGAGGCGGTCAGGATCAGGGCGGTGAAGGTCAGAACGTGCTTCATACAGTCTCTCTTGGGGGAATGCCGCCACTGTAGAAAAACGCCCTGCCCGCGCCTATTCGGCCGGCTACGCACGCAGCTCCGTAGAACTACGCGGTGCAGCGACAGCCCGCCTCCCAAGAACAGACAGGTCACCATGAAAAAAGGCGCTCCAAAGAGCGCCTCAAGACGGCGGACCCAGGAACCCGTGCCTTACTTGACCAGGGCCAGCAACTCCTTGAAGGCCGGGTGCTCGCAGCTGCGCAGCCACTCGAAGGCCACCATCTCCGTGGTCACCAGCTCGGCACCCGCGCCGGCCAGGCGGTCGAAGGCGGCATCGCGGTTGCGCTCGGTGCGCGAGCTGCAGGCGTCGGTGACGACCCAGACATCGAACTCATCTTCCAGCAGCTCCAGCGCCGTCTGCAGCAGGCAGACATGGGCTTCGCAGCCGGCAATCACCACCATGCTGCGCTCGGGCGCCTGCTGCTGGGGCTTTTGCAGGTGCTTGGGCAGGCTGCGTGCATTGCCGCCCTGGGGCCGTGCAGGAGGACGCAGCCACTCGCCCAGGCCCTCGGCCACGGCGCTGAAATGCATCTTGGACAGGGTCCGGTCGCACAGCGCGCGCAGTTCGGCGTCGTTGGCGCCCAGGCGCGAGGGATTCTGCTCGGTGCCGAAGACCGGCACGTCCACCAGCTGCGCCAGGCGCGCCAGCTTCACGGCATTGGCCAGAACTGCCGGTCCCTCGAAGATGGCCGGCATCAGGCGCTCCTGGTAATCGACGAGTACGAGCTGGGAGTCGGTGGCTTCAAGCAGCATGGCGGATCTTTCTTGGGAATATGGGGCGGCGCGGGCCGCCCTTCTTATAGAGGACAAAAGGGAAAGCTTTCCATTGTCGCAGCTTGCGTGCGCTCCCTGCCGCGCAGCCCGGATTCCTGAGGTAACTCAAAAACCCAGGCTTTCGGGGGTCTTATCGAATTTGTCCTACGTTTTTGCGTGGTAATCTCGCGCCCCATGTCCCGATGGCTTATTGCACTCCTGTTTGTCAGCGTCACGGCACACGCGGCTCCGCCCGAAATGCGTGACGACGATATGAATCAGCTGCTGGTCAACCGCAGCCTCATCTCGCAGCTGCGCGAAGCCCGCCACCACATGGCGGAACGCACTTCCGACTTCGTCAAGGAAGCACGACAAAGCGTCGCCGAAAAGACCTCCGATCTGGTCGTGACCGCCATGGGCTTCATCGGCGTTCCCTACCGCCGCGGCGGCAACAGTGCCGAGACCGGCTTCGACTGCAGCGGCTTCGTCCGCGCCATCTACTCCGAAACCCTGGGCAAGGTCCTGCCGCGCCGCGCTGACCAGCAGGCGCAGGCCACGGAAAAAATCGACAAGAACGAACTCAAGCCCGGCGATCTGGTGTTCTTCAACACCATGCGCCGCACCTTCAGCCATGTCGGCATCTATGTAGGCGACGGCAACTTCATCCATGCACCGCGCACCGGTGCGCAGGTCCGCGTGGAAAGCATGCAAAGCGCGTACTGGGCCCGCCGCTTCGATGGCGCCCGCCGCGTGCAGGATGCCGATGGCCTGGGCCTGGACGCCAGCAAGGCCGCTCTGGCCCTGCAGATGCAGGCAAGCCAGCTGCAGTGATCGCAGCGTCTTTTGCGCCAATCCACAAACGCCTGCCCGTGCAGGCGTTTTGTTTTCCAGGGCCCTGCCCTGGCTTCGTTCCAGGTTGAGATGCTGTCCGACAGGGCCACCCGGTGCCCGGCCCTAGAGTCGCGGCATGGAAGCTTCAGTTCGGAGAAAAGCATGATGTCCTTGATTGGTACCCTCATCGTTGGCCTGGTCGTTGGCTTGCTGGCGCGGGCACTCAAACCCGGCGATGACAGCCTTGGCTGGATCATGACCATCCTGCTTGGCGTGGCAGGATCGTTTCTTGCCAGCTATGTCGGCGTCGCCATGGGCTGGTACGAGGCCGGGCAACCCGCAGGCTGGATCGCCTCCATCGTGGGCGCCGTCGTCATTCTCTTCATCTACGGCCTGGTGCGCAGCAAGAGCGCACGCTGACCACCCTGCGCGCCAGCCGCATCCGCCGGCTGGCGCATTTTCCTGATCGACATCTGCCCCGTCTTCACTGGCACGCATGATCTTTCGCACATCGGACAAGACCCCTCCCCCTCCACCACCGCGCCACGATGTGGCGCAAGCGGCCGAGAGCGCGCGCAAGTTGCTGCACCGGCGTGCGCTGGTCGGCGCAGCGGCCAGCAGCCTGCCCATTCCGGGCCTGGACTGGCTGGTGGATGCCGCACTGCTGGCGCGGCTGCTGCCGCGCATCAACCGCGAATTCGGCCTCACACCCGAACAGTTGGACAAGCTGGAACCCGGCAAGCGCGAGCAGGTGCAAAAGGCCGTGGCCATGGTGGGCTCGGTGCTGATCGGCAAGCTGATCACGCGCGACATGGTGGTGCGCCTGGCGCGCGCGGCCGGCATGCGCATGACGGCCACGCAGGCCGCCAAGTACGTGCCGCTGGCAGGCCAGGCCGCAGCGGCAGCGCTGGGCTATGCCACGCTGCGCTACCTGGGCGAGCGGCACATCCAGGACTGCATTCGTGTGGTCGAGCACGCAGAACTCGACATTCCCTCGCGGCTGGATCGCACGGCGCGCAAGGTCGAGCAGACAGGTCAGCAATTGGAAAACGCTGAAAAAGCCGACAAGGCCGACAGGACCGACAAGGACGGGCGCGAGGCCGAGCCCGCCCCCGAGCCCTCCGGCAAGCGCCCGCGCTTCTGGCGCCAGCCCGATCGCGGCCCCTGGGGCCGCTCCCAGTAGACGGCTATCAGCCCAGGTCCGACGCCTGGTGGCGCTCGGGCACCTGGGTGGCTTCATCTCCCCAGGTACGATTCACGCGGCGCCCCCGCAGCACGGCCGGCCTCTGGGCAATCTCACGGGCCCAGCGCATGACATGCGTGTATTCATGGGCTGACAGGAACTCGGCCGCGCCATACACCTCGTTGAGCACCAGGGCCCCGTACCAGGGCCAGATGGCGATGTCGGCAATGCTGTAGCTCGCACCCGCAATGAACGGGTGCAGGGCCAGCTGGCGATCGAGCACATCGAGCTGGCGCTTGGTCTCCATGGTGAAACGGTTGATGGGGTACTCGAACTTCTCGGGCGCATAGGCATAGAAATGCCCGAAACCGCCGCCAAGGTAAGGTGCCGACCCCATCTGCCAGAACAGCCAGTTCAGCGTCTCGGTGCGCGCAGCGGGCTCGGCAGGCAGCAGCGCACCAAACTTCTCGGCCAGGTACAGCAGGATGGAGCCTGACTCGAACACGCGCACCGGCGGCTCGACGCTGCGGTCCACCAGCGCCGGGATCTTGGAATTGGGATTGACATCGACAAAGCCGCTGGAGAACTGGTCGCCTTCGCCGATGCGGATCAGCCACGCGTCGTACTCCGCGCCGGCATGGCCAAGCGCCAGCAGCTCCTCCAGCATGATGGTGACCTTCACGCCGTTGGGCGTGGCCAGCGAATACAGCTGCAGCGGCTGCTGCCCCACCGGCAATGCCTTGTCATGGGTGGGACCGGCGACCGGGCGGTTGATGTTGGCAAAGGTGCCGCCAGAAGGCGCTGGCTGCCATACGGCGGGCGGGACATAGGTGGAGCTGTCGGTCATGCAGGGTTCCTGTGGTTCGCGGGCTGGAGAGAGATGCCCGGCTGAAGGCCATTGTCCCGTCACCGGCGCGCTCCTGCCGGCGCGCGCGGAACGCCGCCACGGCGTCCGGGGATTTGCCACAATCGCGGCATGACTGCCGCCCCCACCTCCGCCCGCCAGTTCTGGCTCATGAAGAACGAGCCAGACGAATTCTCCATAGACCACGCGCTGGCCGCGCCGCAGGCCACCATCGCCTGGGACGGTGTGCGCAACTACCAGGCGCGCAACTTCATGCGCGATGCCATGCAGGTGGGCGATGGGGTGCTGTATTGGCACTCCAGTTGCGCCGAGCCCGGCATCTACGGCATCGCCCGCATTGCAGGCAACCTGCGCGTCGATGCCTCGCAGTTCGACCCGCGCAGTCCCTACTACGACCCCAAGTCCTCGCCCGACAAGCCGCGCTGGCTCACGCTGGATGTGCAGGCGCTGCGCAAGACACGCACGCTGCAGATCGCCGAGCTGCGCGAGCATCCCGAGCTTGCCGGCATGCGTGTACTGCAAAAGGGCAACCGCCTGTCGATCACGCCGGTCACGCCCGATGAATGGGCCTTCATCCAAGGCCTGCTCCAACCCGCCTGATATGCCCGACCCGCCTGCTGCGGGCTGCTTTCTTACAAGCAAGAAGCATCTCTCCTGCACATCGCTGCTGCACCGGCCGCTATGCTTTTAGGCATTTGCGAACCTGGATTTCGCATGCTGGAGGGAGAATCTTCGTGCGTTGGCGAAAAGCAAAAGCAAAAACACCCCCTGGAACACCCAAGAGCGGCATGGCCGCTGCGCCCGGCCGCCTGCGTCTGGCGCTGCGCGACGCCATCGCCGCCTCGCTGGGTGCGATGCTGGCCTGGGAGCTGTCCCACTACCTGCTCGGCCACCCCAAACCCGTCTTTGCAGCCGTCACGGCCCTGGTCTGCCTGGCTCCCGGCCTGCCCAGCCACCTCAAGCAGACCTGGGGTCTGGTACTGGGCTGCGCCATCGGCATCATCGTCGGCGAATTGGCGTGGCTGCTGCCCGACACTATTCCGCTGCTGCGGCTGAGTCTGGCCTCGCTGGTCGCACTGTCTCTGGCCGCCATGCTCGGGCAGCCGCCCGTCGTCCCGATACAGGCGGGAGTCTCCGTCGTGCTGGTCCTGAGCATGGGACCAAGCGCAGCAGGCGAGACCCGGCTGGTTGACGTACTGGTGGGCGCCGGCGTCGGCCTGATGTTCAGCCAGGTGATCTTCACGGCCAACCCGCTGCGCGCCGTGTCACGCTCGGCAAGCGCCTTGCTGGGCCAGTTGGCCGAAGGGCTGGAAGCCACCCTGCGCGCCACCGCCACCCACGACACGCCTGATGCCACCGTCGCGCTGGGCCAGCTCACGCGCAGCAGCGATGCGCTGAGCGCACTGCGCGCAGCCATGATGGAGGCGCAAAGCGCCAGCCGCTGGTCCCTGCGCGGCCGCCTGGGCGGCGCGGGGCTGCAGACCATCACCGGGCGCTATGACCGCCACGCCGTGCGCCTGTATGCCAGCGCGCTGCTGCTGGGCGAAAGCCTGGTGCGCGGCATGTCCCATGACAGTGGTCTCATGCCGCGCGCCATCGTCCTGCACTGCGAATGGCTGGTCGATGCCTGCCGCCAGTTGTCCGCCAACGGCAACGTGGTGGCCCTGCAGCCCGATGACGCCCTGGCCGAACTGGCCGCCTCCGCGCCCAAGCCCCCCGCCCAGCCCGTGCCCACGGCCTGGCTGCCCGCGCTGGACCATGCGCAGCAGATGGAAGAGGCCCTGAAGGCGCTGATAGGCTCGCGCGACGCGTGATCAGACTGCAGCGCGCCCGCGCGGCGCTGCACCCGCACCGCCGATGCGCCCGATCGCGCCGGCCAGCCACCAGCCGATGGCGCACATGGCCGCCGTCACCACCCAGGTCCACTGCCATCCGCCCGCCTGCACGGCCACGGCCGCCACCAGAGGCGGGCCTGCAAACTGCCCCACGCTGGACCATTGCTGCATGAAACCCACCGTGGTCGATACCGTGGACTCATCGGGGGCCAGCCGCACCGCCATGGAAAACAGCGTGCCCGGAATCAGCCCGCCCGCCGCCGAAAACAGCACCACTGCCACAAAGCGAAGCCACAACGGCGCCAGTGATTGCCCCTGCCATTGCAGATAGGCCAGCAGCGCACACGCTGCCATGCAACCAAAGCCCAGGCGCAAGGCACGTGAGGCGCTCCAGCCGCCTTGAAGCAAACGGCCCGAGGCCACATTGCCCACCATGTTGGCCAGCGCCACCACGGCCGTCAGCGTGCCCGATAGCGCGGCGCCCAGGCCGGCCTCGGCATAGACCGTGGGGAGAAAGCCGATGACGGCCATCCACTGCCCTGAATACACGGCAAAGGCCACAGCCACGCACCAGGGACCAGGGCTGCGCAAGGTAAGTTCCAGGCGAGGACGCCAGCCACCACCCGCCACTGACGTGCCAATGGGCACCTGCCTGTCTGCCGGCACGCCACACCAGACGGCGGCCCATGCGAGTGCAGAGACCAGACCCATCAGCAACCACCACACGGGCCAGGATGCCCAGGCCATCACCCACGGTCCCACCAGCAATCCGACGGCACTGCCCAACGGCATATAGGTGCCCCACCAGCCCATGCGCGCGCTCAGATCGCGAGGCGCCACGCTACGCCGGATCAGCCCCGGCCCCGGCATGGCCACCAGCAAAAAGCCCAGCCCCTCCACGGCACGCAAGGCCAGCAGCGGAGCAAAGCCCGTGGCGGCGGCACCCAGGGCGCTGGCCGCAGCCATCAGCAGCAGGCCTGCGAGCATGCTGCGCCGCAGCCCCCAGCGGTCTGCACCCAGGCCCACCACCAGGCCCAGCACCATGCCGGCCACCTGCACGGTAGACAGCAGAAAACCGGCCTGCAGCAGGGACAGGCCCAATTGCTGCTGCAGCACCGGCACGGCCGGCGGCAGCTTGCCCACATGCAGGGCCGCGCTGACGCCGGCCGCCACGACAATCCATGAGGGATGCCCTCCCTGCTTCGTTGTTTTCACTGGATGCTGCCTCCCGGGGGCGCATGCCATGCGCCCTGTAGCTGATGTGTGAAGTATCGAAAGCATAGGCCAAGCGGCGCCTGCAAACAGCACTCTTCTTACCTGCCTACCCGCCCGTATGGAGGCACACTGAACGCCTGCATCAACCCCCGAGGCCCTCCGCATGCGTTCATCGCTAGATTTCAGTTCCTGGTCTTCGCTGCTGTCCACGGTGTTGGGCCTGTTGCTGGTCACCTGCCTGATGATGGGCATTCGCCTGCTGTTCATGCAGACCGTGCAAAAGCGACGCGAGCGTGAAAACCGCCAGATCAATGAACGCCTGAAGTCGCTTATCGCCGCCTACAAGACGCTGGGCGGCTCCTTCACGGGGACGCTGCATGTGAGTCCCCTGCACCTGCGCGATCTGCGCAGGCCCGCCGCCGACGACGCCGATGCACCACCGGCTTTTGGCAGCGAGCGACAACGGCGCATTCGCGATGCGGTCGAAGCCGCGCTGTCCGATGTCATCTTGCTGGGTACGCAAGACCAGGTGCGCATGGCCGCCCAGGCGGCCCAGGACATGGTGGCAGGCCAGCCTGTCGAGACTGCGGCACTCGTCACTTCGCTGCGCGCCTTCATCCGCGAAGCGCTGGATCTGGAGCCGATCCCCGACAGCCTGCATGTTCCCAACCAGGGCCCCACGCGTCCCGGCGGCACGGCGGGCGGGGCACGCAAAGGTGGTGCGGAAGCCGGCGCTTCGAGCAAGGGCGGTGGTGGCAGCAGAGGCGGCGCAGGAATGGGCGCCTCAGGAATGGGCGCCTCAGGCATGGGCGGCCTGGGCATGGGCGCCGGCCTCCGCCATGGAGACGATGGCACTCCCCCACCATGAAAACCTGCCGCACAGGGTCAAATCGCAAGCCACCGGGGCCCCAACCCGCTTGCCGGGCGGACTTGACACTCGCCAGAAACAGCTAAGCCTGCGAGGTACCGGACGGCACCCCGCAGGCCTCGCCTGCCGGGCAGTCGTGCATGCACAGCATGCCTTTCGCCCGTCCTCCCCTTCCCACCGATTCGTATCAGGTCGTCACGACCTCACAGCTGCAGCTTGGCACTGGCCAACAGCACACCGAACCCCACCAACATGCCGCCAAAGGCCCTGTCTATCCAATGCCGCACGGCCAGCAACCGCGCACGAACCCGCTGGGCGGAAAAGCACATCGCCACAATGCAGAACCACGCCACATGGGCCATCGAGATGAATCCGCCATATGCCAGCTGCGTGGCCAGCGGCGTGTCCTGTCCCACGATCTGCAGGAACAGGCTGACCACGAATACCGTGGTCTTGGGATTGAGCGCATTCGTCAGAAAGCCCATGCGCAGTGCCGCCAGGTCGGAGAGCGCGGCCACGGGCTGGCTGGGCAAATCGCCCTCCGGACGGCTGCGCAACATGGTCACGCCCAAATAGATCAGATAGGCTGCCCCCAGCAGCTTGACCGCGTCGAACAACCAGGTGGACTGCTGCATGAGCAGCCCGACGCCGAGCAAGGTATAGCCGACATGGACCAGCACCCCCAGGCCAATGCCCAGTGCCGTGAGCAGGCCCGCGCGGCGCGAGCGCAGCAGGCTGTTGCGCGTGACCATGGCGAAATCCGCCCCTGGGCTGATGACAGCCAGCAAGGTAATGGTGACTACAGCTATCCACTCGGTCATCGGTGATCCATTCGATTCAATGCAACGCGCCTGATAGTATTGGCCTTCAGTGAAAATATATAACGATGTTTTCTGACACAGCTGGTGAACTCAACTCACACACTCCGAGCAAGCGACTGCCGTCGCTGCAGGCCTTGCGCTGCTTCGAAGCGGCCGCCCGACGGGAGAACTTCAGCAAGGCGGCGGAAGAACTGCATCTGACCCACGGCGCCATCAGCCGGGCCGTGCGCCTGCTGGAGGACGATCTGGGCGTGCCCCTGTTTGACCGCCGCAGCCGCCGCGTCTTCCTGACCGAGGCGGGCCGCCAACTGGCCCAGGCCGTGCACGAAGGTCTGGAGCGCATGCGCCAGGCCACGCAGGAGTTGCGCTCGCGCGCCCGGCAGGCGCGCCGCTGGGTGCTGTCCTGCGAGCCCACCTTGCTCATGCGCTGGCTGATCCCGCGCTGGCCCCAGTTCCAGGAACAGCACCCCGAGTTGCAGTTGCACCTGATGGCGGGCGGTGGGCCTTTCTCTTTCGCGGACGGCATCGATCTGGCCATACGACGCGATGACTTCTCTCCGCCAGCGGGCTGTCATGCAGAGACCCTGTTTGCCGAGCGCATAGGCCCGGTCTGCCGGCCCCAGCGGCTGGCGCAGTGGTGCATGCACTCCGACGAGGGGCATGCCACCGGGCTGCGCCCGGAGGCACCCTTGCTGCAAAGTCGCACTCGCCCGGAGGCCTGGTCCACCTGGGCAGAGCACAGCGGTCAGCCTCCACCATCGGGACCCCAGCTGCAGTTCGATCATTTCTATTTCAGCCTGCAGGCCGCCGTGGCCGGCATGGGGCTGGCCATCGGCCCCTGGCAACTGGTGCGCGACGACATCGCCAACGGTGTGCTGGCAGCGCCCATGGGCTTTGTCGAAGACGGTTCGCGCTACTGCCTGCTGTCCCCCGCTCCGCCCACGCCAGATGGCGTGCACGACCAATTGCTGCAGTGGCTGCGCGCCCAGGCCTGAACAGGTCTGCCCCCTTGCCGTGCCTGTGTCTGGACCGGTGTCTGGACCGGTGTCTGGGCTGATGTCTGTGTCCTTATCTGCGTCTCCCAAAGCAGAAAGGCAGCCGAAGCTGCCTTTCTGTCCTTGCCTGGCCTGAAAGCCAGGCCTTGCGCCTACTTGCGCTGCGGCGGCAGGTCCGTGCAGGAGCCATGCGCCACCTCGGCCGCCATGCCCAGGCTTTCGCCCAGCGTGGGGTGGGGATGGATGGTCTTGCCGATGTCCACGGCATCGGCACCCATTTCGATGGCCAGCGCAATCTCGCCGATCATGTCGCCCGCGTGTGTGCCGACGATGCCGCCGCCCAGGATGCGGCCATGGCCGTGCGCCTCGGGGCTGTCATCGAACAGCAGCTTGGTGACGCCTTCGTCGCGGCCATTGGCAATGGCGCGGCCCGAAGCCGTCCAGGGGAACACACCCTTCTTGACCTTGATGCCCTGGGCCTTGGCCTGGTCCTCGGTCAAACCCACCCATGCCACTTCAGGGTCGGTATAGGCCACGCTGGGGATCACGCGGGCATTGAAGGCGCTGGCGGCCAGCTCCTTGTTGCCCTGCAGTTCGCCGGCGATGACTTCGGCAGCCACATGGGCCTCGTGCACGGCCTTGTGCGCCAGCATGGGCTGGCCCACCACGTCGCCAATGGCGAAGATGTGGGGCACATTGGTGCGCATCTGGATATCGACTTCGATGAAGCCGCGGTCCGTGACGGCCACGCCGGCCTTCTCGGCAGCGATCTTCTTGCCGTTGGGCGTGCGGCCCACGGCCTGCAGCACCAGGTCGTAGACCTGGGGCTCGGGCACGGTGATGCCGTCCTTGGCAGGCGCGAAGCTGACCTTGATGCCTTCGGGCGTGGCTTCGGCACCCACGGTCTTGGTGTTGACCATGATGTTGTCGAAGCGCGGCGCGTTCATCTTCTGCCAGACCTTGACCAGGTCGCGGTCGGCGCCCTGCATGAGGCCGTCCATCATCTCCACCACGTCCAGGCGGGCGCCCAGCGTGGAGTAGACGGTACCCATTTCCAGGCCGATGATGCCGCCACCCAGGATCAGCATGCGCTTCGGAACACCGGCCAGGTCCAGCGCGCCGGTGGAGTCCACCACGCGCGGGTCCTTGGGCATGAAGGGCAGGTGCACGGCCTGGCTGCCGGCGGCAATGATGGCGCGCTTGAACTGCACGATCTTCTTGCTGCCGGTCTTTTCCTGGCCGTCGCCCGTGGTCTCTTCCACTTCCAGGTGGTTGGCACCGGCGAAGTTGCCGTAGCCGCGCACCACGGTGACCTTGCGCATCTTGGCCATCTGGCCCAGGCCGCCGGTCAGCTTGCCGATGACCTTGTCCTTGTGTCCGCGCAGCTGGTCGATGTTGACTTCGGGCGCGCCGAACTTGACGCCGGCCACCTCCAGGTGCTTGACCTCGTCCACCACGGCCGCCACGTGCAGCAGCGCCTTGGACGGGATGCAGCCCACGTTCAGGCAGACGCCGCCAAGGGTCTTGTAGCGCTCGACGATGACCACGTTCAGGCCCAGGTCGGCCGCACGGAAGGCTGCCGAGTAGCCGCCAGGACCGCCGCCGAGCACGACCACGTCGCAGTCGTAATCGGCCGCGCCACCGGCGTAGCTGGCTGCGGTCGGAGCGGGAGCCGATGCTGCGGGCGCTGCAGCGGCAGGCGCTGGAGCCGCCGCTGCAGGGGCCGGTGCTGCCGCCTGGGGTGCGGCGGCCGCTTCGCCAGCGGCCTCCAGCGTCAGGATCAGGCCGCCTTCGGCGATCTTGTCGCCGATCTTGACCTTGAGTTCCTTGACCACGCCGGCATGGCTGGAGGGGATCTCCATGGAGGCCTTGTCGGACTCCACGGTGATCAGGGACTGGTCCTTGGCCACGGTGTCACCGGGCTGGACCAGCAGTTCGATCACGCCCACTTCGGCGAAGTCGCCGATGTCGGGCACCTTGATGTCGATGATTGCCATGTGTCGGGCCTCCGTTTACAGCAGGATGCGGCGGTAGTCCGCCAGCACTTGGCCCAGGAAGGCATTGAAGCGCGCGGCCGAGGCACCGTCGATGACACGGTGGTCATAGGACAGCGACAGCGGCAGCGTCAGGCGCGGCACGAATTGCTTGCCATCCCACACCGGCTTCATCTGGCCCTTGGACAGGCCGAGGATGGCCACTTCAGGGGCGTTGATGATGGGGGTGAAGTTCGTGCCGCCGATGCCGCCCAGCGACGAGATCGAGAAGCAGCCGCCCTGCATGTCGGCAGCGCCCAGCTTGCCGTCGCGGGCCTTCTTGGCCAGCTCACCCATTTCCTGGCTGATCTGCAGGATGCCCTTCTTGTCGGCATCGCGCAGCACGGGGACCACCAGGCCATTGGGCGTGTCGGCCGCGAAGCCGACGTGGAAGTACTGCTTGTAGACCAGGGTGTCGCCGTCCAGCGAGGCGTTGAACTCCGGGAACTTCTTGAGCGCCGCAACCACCGCCTTGATCACGAAGGCCAGCATGGTCACCTTGACGCCGCTCTTCTCGTTCTCCTTGTTGGTGGAGACACGGAAGGCTTCCAGGTCGGTGATGTCGGCCTCGTCATTGTTGGTGACGTGCGGGATCATGACCCAGTTGCGCGACAGGTTGGCGCCGCTGATCTTCTTGATGCGCGACAGGTCCTTGCGCTCGACCGGGCCGAACTTGGCGAAGTCCACCTTGGGCCAGGGCAGCAGGTCCAGGCCTGCGCCGCCGCCGGAGCCGCCCTTGGGAGCGGTCGCGGCCTGGGCCTTGGTCTGCACGGCCCCCGCCATGACGGACTTGGTGAAGGACTGGATGTCGTCCGCCGTGATGCGGCCCTTGTTGCCCGAGCCCTTGACCTCGTCCAGCGGCACGCCCAGTTCGCGGGCGAACTTGCGCACCGAGGGCGATGCGTGGGGCAGCTTGCCCGTGGGCGCCACCGTGGGGTTGTGGGCAGGTGCAGCGGCGGGAGCCGATGCAGCAGGGCCAGCAACCGGAGCCGCAGCAGCCGGAGCCGCAGCAGCCGGTGCAGGGGCTGCAGCAGCAGGTGCCGGGGCCGCAGCCTGGGCTGCAGGCGCGGCGGCGCCCTGCACGCTCATCTGGCCGACCACGTCGCCCACGTTGACCGTGTCACCGATCTTGAGCGTCAGCGCCGTGATGGTGCCGGCCGCTGGCGACGGGATTTCCATCGAGGCCTTGTCGGATTCGACGGTGAACAGCGATTGCTCGGCCGTCACGGTGTCGCCGACCTTGACCAGCATCTCGATCACGGCCACGTCCTTGAAGTCGCCAATGTCGGGAATCTTGATGTCGATCTGCGTGGCGGCGCCCGAGGCCGCAGGCGCGGCGGCGGGAGCAGCGGCCGGTGCAGGCGCAGCCACCGGGGCCGGGGCTGCAGCGGCGGGGGCCGGTGCGGCGGCTGCAGGTGCCGGGGCAGCGGCTTCCGCCGACTCGACCACGGCAATGATGCTGCCCTGCTTGACCTTGTCGCCCATGTTGACGCGCAGTTCCTTGAGCACGCCAGCGTGGCTGGAGGGGATCTCCATGGAGGCCTTGTCGGACTCCACGGTGATCAGCGATTGCTCGGCCTTGATCTGATCGCCGGCCTTGACCAGCACTTCGATCACAGCAACTTCGTCGAAATCACCGATATCGGGGACTTGAATTTCTACCAATGCCATATGTGTCTCCCGTTCTTACTCAAGCGTGCAGCGGGTTGATCTTGTCGGCCTTGATGCCGTACTTGGCGATCGCCTCGGCCACGGTGGTGGCGTTGATCTTGCCTTCTTCGGCCAGCGCGCGCAGTGCGGCAACCACGATGTAGTGGCGATCCACTTCGAAGTGCTCGCGCAGCTTGCGGCGGAAGTCCGAACGGCCGAAGCCGTCGGTGCCCAGCACCTTGTAGGTGCGGCCCTTGGGCATGTAGGGGCGGATCTGCTCGGCGTAGGCCTTCATGTAGTCGGTGGATGCGATCACCGGGCCATTGTGCGACTGCAGCTGCTGCGTGACGAAGGGCACCTTCTGGGTGTCCAGCGGATGCAGCAGGTTCCAGCGGTCGGCATCCTGGCCGTCGCGGGTGAGTTCGTTGAAGCTCGGGCAGCTCCACACGTCGGCGGCAATGCCCCAGTCGGCCAGCAGCAGCTCCTGGGCGAAGAAGGATTCGCGCAGGATGGTGCCCGAACCCAGCAATTGCACGCGCAGGCCGCTTTCCGGCACCTTCTGGCCGGGCTTGCACAGGTACATGCCCTTGATGATCTGCTGCTCGGTGCCGGGCGTGAGGCCGGGCATGGCGTAGTTCTCGTTGAGCAGCGTGATGTAGTAGAAGACGTTTTCCTGGTTCTGCACCATGCGGCGCAGGCCGTCCTGCATGATCACGGCGACTTCGTGGGCGAAGGTCGGGTCGTAGCTCACGCAGTTGGGAATGGTGTTGGCCAGGATGTGGCTGTGGCCGTCTTCGTGCTGCAGGCCTTCGCCGTTCAGCGTGGTGCGACCCGAAGTGCCGCCCAGCAGGAAACCGCGCGCCTGCATGTCGCCGGCCGCCCAGGCCAGGTCACCGATGCGCTGGAAACCGAACATCGAGTAGTACACGTAGAACGGGATCATGATCCGGTTGCTCGTGCTGTAGCTCGTGGCTGCCGCGATCCAGCTGCTCATGCCGCCGGCTTCGTTGATGCCTTCCTGCAGGATCTGGCCGGCCTTGTCCTCGCGGTAGTACATCACCTGGTCCTTGTCGACCGGGGTGTACTGCTGTCCAGCGGGGTTGTAGATGCCGATCTGGCGGAACAGGCCTTCCATGCCGAAGGTACGGGCCTCGTCCACCAGGATGGGCACGACGCGCGGGCCGATTTCCTTGTCGCGCAGCAGCTGCGTGAGGAAGCGCACATAGGCCTGGGTGGTCGAGATCTCACGGCCTTCGGGCGTGGCTTCGAGGATGGCCTTGAAGGTATCCAGCGCAGGCGCCGTGAATTGCTCGCTGGCCTTCACGCGGCGGTGCGGCAGGTAGCCACCCAGGGCCTTGCGGCGCTCGTGCAGGTAGCGCATTTCCGGGGTATCGTCGGCCGGCTTGTAGAAAGGCAGGTCGGCGATCTGGCTGTCGGGGATTGGAATGTTGAAGCGGTCGCGGAAGGCCTTGATGTCCTCGTCGCCCAGCTTCTTGGTCTGGTGGACGGTGTTCTTGCCTTCACCGATCTTGCCCATGCCGAAGCCCTTGACGGTCTTGACCAGCAGCACGGTGGGCTGGCCCTTGTGCGAATTGGCAGCGTGGAAGGCCGCATAGACCTTTTGCGAATCGTGGCCGCCGCGGCGCAGGTTCCAGATCTCGTCGTCGCTCATGTGCTCGACCATCTTCAGCGCGCGCGGATCGCGGCCGAAGAAGTTCTTGCGCACATAGGCGCCGTCATTGGCCTTGAACGACTGGTAGTCGCCGTCGTTGCACTCGGCCATGATCTTCTTGAGCACGCCGTCCTTGTCCTTGGCCAATAGCTCGTCCCAGCCCTTGCCCCACAGCAGCTTGATGACGTTCCAGCCGGAGCCGCGGAACTCGCCTTCAAGTTCCTGGATGATCTTGCCGTTGCCGCGCACCGGGCCGTCCAGGCGCTGCAGGTTGCAGTTGATCACGAAGATCAGGTTGTCCAGCTTTTCGCGGGCGGCCAGCGAGATCGCGCCCAGCGACTCGACCTCGTCCATTTCGCCGTCGCCGCAGAACACCCAGACCTTGCGGCTTTCGGTGTCGGCAATGCCACGGGCATGCAGGTACTTGAGGAAGCGTGCCTGGTAGATGGCCATCAGCGGGCCCAGGCCCATGGACACCGTGGGGAACTGCCAGAACTCGGGCATCAGCTTGGGGTGCGGGTAGCTGGACAGGCCCTTGCCGTCCACTTCCTGGCGGAAGTTCAGCAGCTGCTCTTCGGAAATGCGGCCCTCAAGGTAGGCGCGGGCATAGATGCCGGGCGAGACGTGGCCCTGGATGTACAGGCAGTCGCCGCCGTGGTTCTCGTTTTCGGCGTGCCAGAAATGGTTGAAGCCGGCCGCGAACATGTTGGCCAGCGAAGCGAAGGAGCCGATGTGGCCGCCCAGGTCACCGCCTTCGGGCGGGTGCAGGCGGTTGGCCTTGACCACCATGGCCATGGCGTTCCAGCGCATGTAGGCGCGCAGACGACCTTCGATTTCCAGGTTGCCGGGACAGCGGGCTTCCTGCGAGGCCTCGATGGTGTTCACATAGCCGGTGTTGGCCGAGAAAGGCATGTCCACGCTGTTCTGGCGTGCGTGCTCGAGCAGGTCCTCGATCAGCTTGTGCGCGTACTCGGCGCCTTCACGATCGATGACGGCCGACAGGGCGTCCATCCATTCGCGCGATTCTTGTTGGTCCAGGCCGGCGGGAACGCCTGCATTGCCTTGCGGGTCAGTCTGAGCTGTCATGGGAATGTCTCCTTGCAGAAGGTAGCGTCTTGGGGTCGAACCAGTGAGCGGCACAGAGCGCCAACGCAGGCGGGTAGTTCACCACGCCTTGCGCGGCACAGACCCTGTCTGGCGAACTTGAAAATACCGATTCACTGCCTCAATGCTCGGCGAGTGTCGCATACTTTTTTCGAATTTCAAATGGTGCTTTCTGATTTCATAATTTGAAATTATGCTGCAAACGCACATACAGTGAAGACTCCAAAGAACGTCGCCGAAGCGCCTCCGTGGCGACTTCAATACTCCTTAAAAACAGTCAGACTCTCCCCTACACTGGGCGCATGCAATCCTCCCCTTCCGAGCACGGCACGCACAGCCCTGCCCCCATGGCAGGCGTGGCCGCGCCAGTGCGCTGGTGGCGCAGCTGGTGGCGCAGTCTTTCCCCCACGCGCCAGGACCGCTTCGCGGCCCTCGCCCCCCTCGCAGCCGTACTGATGTTCATGGCGGCCATCGTGGCCTCGTTCTGGTATCTGCGCATGGAGGAGATAGACCGTGAGAAGGAAGCGCTGCACCGCGACGTGGAATACGCCCAGCAACGCGTGCGCCTGCGCCTGCTGGAGCGCCAGGAGCAACTGATGCGCATGGCGCGCGACATCGGCAATCACGACCTGGGCGAGTCCGACTTCGCCAGCCGCGCCGAAGCACTCATCAGCCAGTACCCGGAACTGCAGTCCATCACCTGGATCGACGCACAGCGGCGCATCCTGGCCAGCCAGTCCGCACCCACCGTGAGCAGCGAGCAGCTGCGCATCCCGCGCGAAGTGCTGCGCGCCGGCGATGCGCTGGAGGCCTACCAGCTCGCGCGCGAGATGCAGCAACCCATCTACGTGCAGGGACTGGCCCACAAGGGGGAGGCAGCGCCGCTGCTGCAGCTGCATGTGCCGCTGGCACAGGACGGCCGCTATATCGGCGAACTGCTGGGCGAGTATTCGATCGACAGCCTGCTGCGCTACGGCACGCCTACCGAAATCATGGCCCGCTACGCCATGACCATGCTCGACAGCCGCGGCCAGGTGCTGGCAGGCACGCCGCTGACGCCGCGCAAGCAGACCGCCACCGAGCTGCTGCGCTGGCGCACCGTTGCCAATGAGGACGAGGCCCCCGTCGCCCCCGTGGGCAACAGCCTGGTGCTGCGCGCCCAGGCCTATCGCACCTCGCTGGGCGTGGTCGGCAGCGGCCTGTTCTGGCTGGTGGGCACGCTCAGTGCCATGACGGCATGGCTGCTGCTGGCCACCTGGCGCCACACGCGCCGCCGCCAGCGCGCCCAGGAGGCCCTGGTCGCCGAGACCAACTTCCGCCGCGCCATGGAAAACTCCGTGCTCACCGGCATGCGCGCGCTGGACCTGCAAGGCCGCATCACCTATGTGAATGCCGCCTTCTGCCAGATGACGGGCTGGAGCGAATCAGAGCTGGTCGGCCAGATGCCGCCCTACTCCTACTGGCCCGACAACGACTACGACAACCTGCACTCCAAGCTGCGCGAAGAGCTTTCGGGCAAGACCATCGTCGGCGGCTTCCAGGTGCGCGTGCAGCGCAAGAACGGCACGCAGTTCGATGCGCGCCTGTATGTCTCGCCGCTGATCGACGCCCATGGCCAGCACACGGGCTGGATGTCGTCCATGACCGACATCACCGAGCCCAACCGCATCCGCGAGCAGCTGTCCGCCTCCTACGAACGCTTTACCATCGTGCTGGAGGCGCTGGACGCCTCTGTGTCCGTCGCCCCGCTGGGCAGCGCCGAGCTGCTGTTCGCCAACAAGCTGTACCGGCAATGGTTCGGCTCGCAGACCGATGGCCACCTGCAGCTCGTTGCCCAGGCCGGCGTGCTGCCCGTGCGCTCGCAGCCGCAAGGCATGGACGACGAGGACGGCCTCATGGGCCTGCCCACCGACTCGCTGACCAGCGCACGCAGCGAAAACGCCGAGATCTACCTGCCCGAACTGGGCAAGTGGCTGGAAGTGCGATCGCGCTACCTGAGCTGGGTGGACGGCCGCCTGGCCCAGATGGTGATTGCCACCGACATCACGCCGCGCCGCCTGGCCGAGGAACAGGCCGATCGCCAGGCCGAGCATGCCCAGTCCGTCAGCCGTCTGATCACCATGGGCGAGATGGCCTCCAGCGTGGCCCATGAACTCAACCAGCCGCTGACCGCCATCAGCAACTACTGCAGCGGCATGCTCACCCGGCTCGAAAAGGGCACGCTGACCGAAGAGCAGATGAAGTTCGCGCTGGAGAAAACCGCCCACCAGGCGCAGCGCGCGGGGCAGATCATTTTGCGCATACGCTCCTTCGTCAAGCGCAGCGAGCCCAACCGCACCCTGGCCCAGGTCACCGACATGGTCAGCGAGGCCGTGGAACTGGCCGGGATCGAGCTGCGCCGCCGCAATGTGCAGCTGACCTACCACGTGGCCGAGCGCATGCCGGCCATCATGGCCGACACCATCCTCATCGAGCAGGTGCTGGTCAACCTCATGAAGAACGGCGCCGAATCCATCGAACAGTCGGGCCGCCCCAGCCACCAGCGCAATGTGGAACTGCGTGTGGTGCCGCGCACCATCGAGGAGCAGCGCGTCATCGAATTCAACGTGCAGGACACCGGCAAGGGCCTGCCGCCCGAGGTGCTGGAGCGACTCTTCGAGGCCTTCTTCACCACCAAGAGCGAAGGCATGGGCATGGGCCTGAATCTGTGCCGCAGCATTGTCGAGTCCCACCAGGGCCGGATGCGTGCCGAGAACCTCTACAATGGTTCCGAGGTTGTCGGCTGCCGGTTTTCATTCTGGCTGCCGCTGGCCCCGCCGGGCGACGCGACAACGCCGGCAGCGACCATTGAACCCACAACAAGGACGATTGCATGAGCTTGATCCCGAAAAAAGGCACTGTGTACGTAGTTGATGACGACGAAGCGGTTCGTGATTCGTTGCAATGGTTGTTGGAGGGCAAGGACTATCGTGTGCGCTGCTTCGACTCGGCCGAGACCTTCCTCTCGCGCTACGACCCACGCGAGATCGCCTGCCTCATCGTCGACATCCGCATGGGCGGCATGACGGGCCTGGAGCTGCAGGACCGCCTGATCGAACGCAAGTCCCCCCTGCCCATCGTCTTCATCACCGGCCACGGCGACGTGCCCATGGCGGTGAACACCATGAAGAAGGGCGCACTGGACTTCATCCAGAAGCCGTTCAACGAAGAGGAACTGCTGAACCTGGTCGAGCGCATGCTGGACCATGCCCGCGAAGCCTTTGCCGGCCACCAGCAGGCCGCCAGCCGCGACGCGCTGCTGGCCAAGCTGACCAGCCGTGAAGCCCAGGTGCTGGAGCGCATCGTCGCCGGCCGGCTGAACAAGCAGATCGCCGACGATCTTGGCATCAGCATCAAGACGGTGGAGGCGCACCGCGCCAACATCATGGAAAAGCTCAACGCCAACACCGTGGCCGATCTGCTCAAGATCGCCCTGGGCCAGGGCCAGACCGCTGCGGCGGCCAAGGCAGCCGTCGCCGGATAAGCCAAGAGACACCACCGCTTTTTTCAAAGAGCTGCTAGCGCTTGATCAACAAGCCCTAGCAGCATTTTTATTGGTATTCACTGCAATGACAGCCCAACTCATCGACGGCAACGCCCTCTCCCGCCAACTGCGTGCCGAAGTCGCCCAGCGCGCCACAGCCCTGAAGGCCCACGGCACCACGCCCGGCCTGGCCGTGGTCCTGGTCGGCGACAACCCGGCCTCCCAGGTCTATGTGCGCAACAAGGTCAAGGCCTGCGAGGACGCTGGCTTTCATTCGGTGCTGGAGAAGTACGATGCCTCGATGACCGAGGCCGAACTGCTGGCCCGCGTCGAGGCGCTGAACAACGACCCGGCCATCCACGGCATCCTGGTCCAGCTCCCGCTGCCCGCACACATCGACGATCACAAGGTCATCGAGACCATTTCGCCGCTCAAGGACGTGGACGGCTTTCACGTGGCCAGCGCAGGCGCGCTGATGGTGGGCGAAGTCGGCTTCAAGGCCTGCACCCCCTACGGCTGCATGAAGATGCTGGAATCCATCGGCATGAAGGACCTGCGCGGCAAGCACGCCGTGGTCATCGGCCGCTCCAACATCGTCGGCAAGCCCATGGCCATGATGCTGCTGGCCGCCAATGCCACCGTGACCATCTGCCACAGCGGCACGGCCGATCTTGCCGCCATGACGCGCCAGGCCGATATCGTGGTCGCCGCCGTCGGCAAGCGCAACGTGCTGACGGCCGACATGTGCAAGCCCGGCGCCGTGGTCATCGACGTGGGCATGAATCGCAACGACGAAGGCAAGCTCTGCGGCGACGTGGACTTTGACGGCGTCAAGGAAGTGGCCGGCTTCATCACGCCCGTACCCGGCGGTGTCGGACCCATGACGATTACCATGCTGCTGGTCAACACCATGGAGGCGGCCGAGCGCGCCGCCGGCTGACCAGGAGCTGACAACCATCGGGCGGCTCCCTGGGGAGCCGCTTGATTTCAATGCACCCGACGGCATCTGACACGCATGAGCAATCCCCTCCTCGAATCCTCCGACCTGCCCCTGTTCGATCGCATACGCCCTGCCGATGTCGGCCCGGCCATCGATATCCTGCTGACCGGGGCCGCAGAGGCCCTGGAGACCGTCACGGCACCCGACTTTCCGGCGCGCTGGGATTCGATCTCGGCCGTGCTCGATGTCGCCACCGAGAAGCTGGGAACGGCCTGGGGCGCCGTCAGCCACCTCAACAGCGTGGCCGATACGCCCGAGCTGCGCGCCGCCTACAACGAGTCCTTGCCCAAGGTCACCGAATTCTGGACACGCCTGGGTGCCGACGAGCGCCTGTACGCCAAGTACAAGGCCATTGACCCCGCCACGCTCAATGTCGAGCAGCGCGCGGCCTGGGACCATGCCATGCGCAACTTCGTGCTCTCCGGCGCCGAGCTGCGGGGCGAGGACAAGCTGCGCTTTGCCAAGATCCAGGAACGTTCGGCCGAACTGACGCAGAAGTTCAGCGAGAACGCGCTCGACGCCACCGATGCATTCGCCTACTATGCCACGGCCGAAGAGCTGGACGGCGTGCCGCAGGATGTGCGCCAGGCAGCCCGCTCCGCCGCCGAAGCCGAAGGCAAGCAAGGCTTCAAGCTCACGCTGAAGATGCCCTGCTATCTGCCCGTGATGCAGTTCGCAGCCAGCAGTGCGCTGCGCGAGAAGCTCTACCGCGCCTATGTGACACGCGCCTCCGACCAGGCCGAGGGCGATGCCATCCGCTTCGACAACACGGCCAACATCTCGGAGATCCTGGCCCTGCGCAAGGAGGAGGCGCAGTTGCTGGGTTACCGCAATTTCGGCGAGATTTCGCTGGTTCCCAAGATGGCGCATTCGCCACAGCAGGTGATCGACTTTCTGCGCGATCTCGCGCACCGGGCTCGCCCCTATGCCGAGAAGGATGTCGCCGACCTGCGCGCCTTCGCACGCGATGAGCTGGGCCTGGCCGATCCCCAGCCCTGGGACTGGGCCTATGTCTCCGAAAAGCTCAAGGAGGCGCGCTATGCCTTCAGCGAGCAGGAGGTCAAGCAGTACTTCCCTGCGCCCAAGGTGCTGGCCGGCCTGTTCAAGATCGTCGAGACGCTGTTCGACGTGGCCATCCGCCGCGACGTGGCGCCGGTCTGGAATCCCGCCGTCGAGTTCTATCGCATCGAGCGCAGCACGCCGCAAGGCCCCGAGCTGGTCGGCCAGTTCTACCTGGACCAGCCGGCGCGATCGGGCAAGCGTGGCGGCGCCTGGATGGACGATGTGCGTACCCGCTGGCTGCGCCCCGACAACCACAGGCTGCAGACGCCGGTCGCTCACCTGGTCTGCAACTTCGCCACCGGCGTCGATGGCAAGCCTGCCCTGCTCACGCACGATGACGTGATCACGCTGTTCCATGAAACCGGCCACGGCCTGCACCACATGCTGACCCAGGTCAACGAGCGCGACGTCTCGGGCATCGCGGGCGTGGAATGGGATGCCGTGGAGCTGCCAAGCCAGTTCATGGAGAACTTCTGCTGGGAATGGGAAGTGCTCAGGCACATGACCGCCCACGTGGACAGCGGCGAGCCGCTGCCGCGCGCCCTGTACGACAAGATGATCGCGGCCAAGAACTTCCAGTCGGGCATGCAGACGCTGCGCCAGATCGAGTTCTCGCTGTTCGACATGCTGCTGCATACCGAGCATGATCCGAAGGCAGACATCATGCCGCTGCTGGCCCGCGTGCGCGCCGAGGTGGCCGTGCTGCCCTCTACCCCCTACAGCCGCTCGGCCCACACCTTCAGCCACATCTTTGCAGGCGGCTATGCAGCCGGCTACTACAGCTACAAGTGGGCCGAAGTCCTCTCGGCAGATGCCTATGCGGCCTTCGAGGAAACCATGCTCGCCGATGGAACGCCCAACCCCGAAACGGGCCGCCGCTACCGCGAGGCGATTCTGGAGGCCGGGGGCGCGCGCCCGGCCATGGAGTCGTTCAAGGCCTTCCGTGGCCGCGAACCCCAGTTGGATGCACTGTTGCGCCACCAGGGCATGGCCCGGGCCTGAGAGCCCGGCCCCAGGTCTGCAGCGCCCCGATGGGGCGCTTTTTCCTGGCCCGCCCAACGCGGCCGGATGCGCACCACCACATCCGGCTGTGCGGCAAGGCAGCCCTGGGTGGATGGCACGCTATGCTTGCAGGCACTCATGGTCAGGCATCCATCCAGCGGCGCATTGGCCATGCCTGGCACGCAACCCTTCTCTCCTTCAATCGAGATCGTCCATGCAGTCTTCACTCAGCTCTGGCCACGGCGCGCTGCGCCACCTGATGCCTTGCCTCGCCCTCGCCTGCCTTGCCGCAGCACTGCCGGCCGGTGCGCAACAGGTGCACCGCATTGTCGGACCCGATGGAAAGGTCACTTTCTCGGACCGCCCGGCCCAAAGCGCCCAGCAGCAGGCAGCGCCTGCCGCCCCGTCAGTCGCGGGCACCGCTGACAGCAATGCCAACCTGCCCTATGCGCTGCGCCAGATCGCCGGCCGCTTTCCGGTAACGCTGTACACCTCGTCCGACTGCGCGCCCTGCGACAGCGCGCGCCAGTTGCTCCAAGCCAGAGGCATTCCCTATGCCGAGCGCCTGGTGCAGACCGAGGCGGACGCCGCTGCCCTGCAAAAGCTCAGCGGCCAGAACAGCCTGCCGTTTGCCACCGTTGGCAAGCAGTTCCTGAGCGGCTTCTCGTCCAGCGAATGGACCCAGTACCTGGACGCCGCAGGCTATCCCGCCACCTCGCAACTGCCTGCCCAGTACAGGCGTCCATCGGCACAGCCATTGACCACGCCTACGCCCGCTGCGTCGGCGGCTGCATCGGCGCGCGCAGCAGCACCCGCCGCTGCCGAGGACCAGGGCAGCAGGCGCCTTCCCACGCCCGCCCCGGCGCCTGGTGCACGCACCAACGACAACCCCGCAGGCCTGAGCTTCTAGGCAAGCGCCTGCCGCAGCAATCACGAGCCCGGCAGTGGATTCCATGCTGTCCGATGTGGTCTGGACCATGGCAAGGCTTGCCACGCTTGTCGGCCTGCCCGCGCTCATCGTGTGGAGCCTGGTTGCAAGGCCTTCATGGCGAGAGCCTTTCAGGCTGGCCAGTCTGGTGCTGGTGCCTTGCCTGATCACGCTGTGGTTCATGCATGACGGAGGCCTGGGCAACGGCCTCAACCGCCTGGCCTACTACATGACGACGGCTGCGTTCCTTGCCGTCTACACGGGGCTGGCGGCCATCGCCCTGCTCATGCAGCGCCACAAGAAACAGCGCGCGCAAGCTTCGTTGCGCGCGCTGTGCCTGGGTGCAGTGGCCCTGCTCGCATGGATCACAGGCGCCGTGGCGTTCGAGAGCCTCGGCTAGCCGAGGCCGGGGGGCCTTCGCTCAATAGTTGAGCGTCTGCACGCCTTCGGGCGTGCCCAGCAGGCAGACCGATGCCTTCTGGTGCGCAAACACTCCCACGGTCACCACGCCAGGCCATTGGTTGACTTCGGACTCGAAGGCCAGCGGTTCGGAGATCTTCAGGCCGCGCACATCAAGAATGTGCTGGCCGTTGTCCGTCACCAGGGGCACGCCGTCCTTCCTGCGGATCTCGGCGCGGCCACCCAGGGCCTTGAAGCGGTTCGCAATCTGGGCAGCCGCCATGGGAATCACCTCCACAGGCAGCGGAAAGTCTCCGAGCACCTCGACGCGCTTGGACGCATCGGCAATGCAGACAAAGCGCTCGGCCAGCGCAGCGACGATCTTCTCGCGCGTCAGCGCGGCGCCGCCGCCCTTGACCATGTAGCCGCGGCCGTCGATCTCGTCGGCGCCGTCGATGTAGACCGACAGGCTGGCGACTTCGTTGGCATCCAGCACCTTGATGCCCAGCGCCTTCAGGCGCTCGGTGCTGGCCACGGAGCTGGACACGGCGCCCGGGATCCGGTCCTTGATGGTGGCCAGTGCATCGATGAACTTGTTGACCGTGGAGCCGGTGCCCACGCCGACGATTTCGCCGGGCACCACATAGGCCAGTGCGGCTTGCCCGACCAGGGCTTTGAGTTCATCTTGGGAAAAAGAGGCAGCAGATGTCGTCATGAGGGAAAATCCAGGTAATCCTTTGATTATCCCCATGTCTCTGATCCCCTACGCCCTGACCCGTCCCTTTCTCTTCGGCATGGACCCCGAATCCGCCCACGATCTCACGATGAGCCTGATGGCAAAGGGGCAGAACACGCTCCTGCAGCAGGCATGGGCACAGCCCATGGTGAGTGACCCCGTCGAACTTGCCGGCCTCAGGTTCCCCAACCGCGTGGGCATGGCAGCGGGTCTGGACAAGAATGCACGCTGCATCGACGCGCTGGCCGCCATGGGCTTCGGCTTCGTCGAGGTGGGCACCGTGACACCCCGCCCGCAACCCGGCAATCCCAAGCCGCGCATGTTCCGCATTCCCGAACGCAATGCGCTGATCAACCGCCTGGGCTTCAACAACGAAGGCCTGGATGCCTTCCTGAGCAACGTCAGGCGCTCACAGGCCCGCGCCCAGGGCAAGCCCATGCTGCTGGGGCTGAACATCGGCAAGAACGCCACCACTCCCATCGAAGACGCCACCAGCGACTACCTCAAGGCGCTGGACGGCGTGTACCCGCATGCCGACTACGTGACGGTGAACATCAGCTCGCCCAACACCAAGAACCTGCGCGCCCTGCAAAGCGACGAAGCGCTGGACGCCCTGCTGGGTGCGATTGCCGAGCGCCGCGAGCAGCTGGCCACGCAGCATGGCAAGCGGGTGCCGGTGTTCGTGAAGATCGCACCCGATCTCGATGAGGAGCAGGTCGGCGTCATCGCCACCACGCTGCAGCGCCATGGCATGGATGGTGTGATCGCCACCAACACCACGATCAGCCGGGAAGCCGTCAAGGGCCTGCCCCACGCGCAGGAAACGGGAGGCCTGTCCGGCGCGCCGGTGCTGGAAGCCAGCAACCAGGTCATCCGCCAGCTGCGTTCCGCCCTGGGCAGCCGCTACCCCATCATCGGCGTGGGCGGCATTCTCAGCGGCGAGGATGCCGTCAGCAAGATCCGCGCAGGCGCCGACGTGGTCCAGATCTACAGCGGCCTGATCTACCGAGGCCCTGCCCTGGTGCCCGAGACCGCACGCGCCATAGCCCAGCTGCGTTGAGGCCGGTGCCAGAAAGACAGTTGCCGGGCAGTAGCCAGGTGGCTGCCTGGCCGTTTCCAGCCAAGGCAGGCTCGTCCAAGACACCACCGCCAGCGCTGCCGCACTGGATGCAGAACGCGAAAACGCCCGGCATGCCGGGCGTTTTCTTTGGGAGAGAAGCAGGCTTCTCGGCCCTCAACCCCTGCGCTGCTGCCAGCGCAGGATCAGGGGCATGACGGTGGTGCCGAATCGCAGCAGCTTGCGCGGGCCCACCATCAGTGCGGCACCGGCCGCCACGGCCACGGCCACGGGATGCAGGCGCGCAAAGGTGATGGCACGCTCCACCAGCGGCGCATCGGGCTGCACCTGGGTGGCAGAGCGGCTCAATGCCCGGGCCTGGGCCACGGCCGCAGAGCGCGCCTTGAGGCGCTCGCGCTGCTGGGCAATGCGTTGCATCACCTGCTGCTGCTCAACGGTGGATGTGGCCCAGAGCTGCGCATTGAGCCCCGTGGGCGCGGGCGGCGCGATGGCGTTGCGGGACGGGGAAGCGTTGGAAGCATCGACCATGGCTACAGCCTCTTCTTCAGCGCCTGCCAGTCCTGGCTCAGCTCGTTGCGGGTAAGGATGAAGGGGCGGGCCAGCCGGCGCACGGCGGCAAGCAATTGCCACAGGGCGATGGCCCAGACCGCCAGCCAGCCACCGCCGACCAGCCAGGCCACCAGCACGCGGTGCTCGGTATCCCAGAACTGCACGAGCAAGGCCACCGACAGCGTGAGCATCACCACGACGCTGAGTCCAGCGAGCGCAATCAGCAGCACGACCACCGTCTGCATGCTGCGCTTGTGCTCGGCCCACTCAAGCCGGGCGAGGTCCGTCCGGTCCTCTGCGGCGATGGCCAGCTCGATCACGGAAGCGCGCCAGCGCGCCACCCAGGCATCCAAACCCAGAAGGGAAATCCAATTCACAGGCATCCTTTTCTGGTCAGGCATGCCGTTGATCAGCGACGACCCAGCAGGAAGCCCAGCAAGGCACCCATGGCAAGGGCAGCGCCTGCGACGCGCCACGGCTCATCGTGGGCGTAGCGATCGGCAGCGTAGGCGGCATCCTTGGCCTGGCGGGCCGCTTCCTGCGCCGCACGCACGGCGGACTCACGCACATTGGACATGCCATCATCGATACGCTGGCGCAGCATATGGATTTCCGGCACTGCGTCCAGCTCCTTGGCAGACAGCAGACCACGCAGGTCGCCGACCAGCTTTTCAAGATCGGCTTGTGCGGTGGAGACGGTGTCAGTGATCGATTTCGTCATGATGAGCCTTTCTATTGAGGTGAAAACAAATACAGCGGGGAGCAGGCAATCATGTCGCCCGATACCTGTCACGCAACATGGGCAGGGCCCTTGTTACATACAAGCATCTTATCCAATTGTTCCCGGGCTTCCGGGAAGCGAGGGGGCCTGCGCCTTGTCAGACAAGGCCTGCCGTGGCCGTGTGTCTTGAACCGGCAGATCCTCAGGCCAGCAATTGCGCCACATGCGCGCCAATGGCCAGGCAGCTCGTCAATCCCGGTGACTCGATGCCCAGCAGTTGCACCACGCCCGCAACGCCATGGCTCCGAGGCCCCTGGATCACGAAGTCTGCGGCGGCCTCGCCGGGGCCGCTGATCTTGGGCCGGATTCCTGCATAGCCAGGCTCCAGGGAGGCGTCGGGCAGCTCAGGCCAGTAGCGACGGATCTCCGCATAGAAGGCCTCTGCACGCGCCGGATCCACTTGCAGATCGTCCGCGCCATCGACCCACTGCACATCAGGGCCGAACTTCGCCTGCCCTCCCATGTCCAGGGTCAGGTGCACGCCCAGACCCGCCGCCTCGGGCACCGGGTAGATCAGTCGCGAGAACGGCGCACGCCCCGCCAGCGTGAAATAGTTGCCCTTGGCGTAGTAGGCATGGGGCACGTACTGCGACGGCAAGCCCCGGATGCGTGATGCCAGCGCCGGTGCCTGCAGCCCTGCGGCATTGACCAGCGTGCTGGCCGTCAATTCCGTGCCGTCCTCCGTGCGCAGCCAGATGCCGTCCGACACGGCGGCCGCCTCCTGCACCTGGGCATGGCAGACCACCATGCCACCCGCGTGCTCCAGATCGCCCTGCAAGGCCAGCATCAACCCATGGCTGTCGATGATGCCGGTGCTCGGCGAAGACAGGGCCGCCACGCATTGCAGCGCGGGCTCCAGGCTCCGGGCCTCGTCACGCTCCAGCCAGCGCAGATCATGGACGCCATTGGCCTCGGCCTTGCGTGCAATGGCCTGCAGCTGCCCACGCTGCGCCTCATCCGTCGCGACGATGAGCTTGCCGCAACGCCGGTACTCGACGCCGCGCTCTTCGCAGTAGGCATACAGCCGCTGCCGGCCTTCGACGCACAGACGCGCCTTCAGGGAATCCTGCGGATAGTAGATGCCCGCATGGATGACCTCGCTGTTGCGCGAGCTGGTACCTGTACCTATGGCCTCGGCCGCCTCCAGCACCATCACCCCCCTGCCCTGCAAGGCCAGCGCCCTGGCCACCGCGAGCCCCACGACCCCTGCCCCGACCACCACGCAATCGACTTGTTCGCTCATCTTGTCCGCCTGTTTTTTACCAGACTGTCGATTATCGGCGCGCCTGGCAGGCCGCGAGAGACCGTCCTTCACGGCGCCTGTGACCGCGCGCGCGCCATTCCCTGCCCTGTCTGATCCGGCACGAACAATTGCGCCCACAGTCGAGAACGATTCTCAGTTAACTTTGCCAATCCAATGCTTCCCCGGCCGTGACCATACGCCCGGACAGCCGGTTTCACCCCCCTTGGGATTCCCATGCATTCACCGCAATCACAGCCGCGTCGGCGCACCTGGTGGGCACAGCGCATCGTCAGCGGACGCTATGTCGTCTTCGCCATCGTCGCCCTAGTCACCGTCATCCTGGGCCTGCAGCTCCAGCACCTGCGCTTCGAGGAAAGCGAAGCGTCCTACTTCGCGGCGGACGACGCGCGGCTGCTCGCGGTCAAGCACTTCGAGCGCACCTTCGGCAACGACGACAGCGTGGTGGTGCTGGTGGAGAGCCCGGAGGTCTTCTCCAGCGCGCTGCTCGGCCGCGTCAAGGCGCTGGCCGCCGCGCTGGAGCAGGACACGCCCTATGTGCGCGAGGTCTCCTGGCTGGGCTCGGCCGAGGTCATGAGCGCCCAGGGCGACACGCTGCATGTGGGAGCCCTCTTCAAGGACATCCCCAGCGCGCCCCAGGACTTGGCGCGGCTGCGCAGCCGCGCGCTAGCCGACCCGGCCCTGGCCGGGCGCTTCGTGTCCGACGACGGCACGCTGACGGCCATCGTCGTGGAGCTCAAGGCCTATCCGGGCGACCGCGAGATGCAGCGCAAGGAGGTCGGCCCGGCCGTCGCCGAGATCGTGGCGCGGTTTCCCGACCTGCACACGCACCTGATAGGCGGGCCGGTCATGGCCCAGGCCTTCGACCAGCTGGTGGGCGAGGAGATCGGCCGCTTCGGGCTGATCGGCCTGGGGCTGTTCGGCACCATGCTGCTGGTGCTGCTGCGCAGCTTCAAGGCGGCGCTGATTCCGCTGGTGGTGATGGCACTGTCCGTGGTCTGGACCTTTGCGCTGGCGGCCGTCTTCGGCTGGCCGATGACGGGGCTGGCCGCCATGCTGCCGACACTGCTGGTCAGCATCGGCATCTGCGACAGCGTCCACGTCATCGCCGACTACCAGCAGGAGCTGGAGGGCGGCACGCCCCATCCCGATGCCGTGTCGCGCTCGCTGGAGCGGGTGGCGGTGCCCATTTTGCTGACCACGCTGACCAATATGGCGGCCTTTCTGGCCTTCGGCGGCGCGCCCCTGAAGCCGATCAACCAGCTCGGCGTGCTCGCGGCCGTGGGCATCGTGCTGGCGGCAGGACTGTCGCTGGTGCTGGCACCGGCCCTGCTGGCCAGCGGCCGCGCGCTGCGCCAGGCGCGGCCCGCGCCACAGCGTGAGGGCCAGCACGAAGGCAGGCTGGACCGCCTGCTGCAACGCACCATCGGCTTCGCCATGACCCGGCCGCGCACGGTGGCGCTGGGCTTTCTGGCCGCCACCGTGCTGGCGGTGGGCGCGGCGCACCGCGTCGAGCCGCAGACCAAGACCGTGGAGAGCTTCCCGCGCGGCGCGCCGCTGCGCCTGTCCTATGAACTGATGGACCAGCGCATGAAGGGCGCGATGGCGGTGGAGCTGGTGCTCACCGCCCCCAAGCCCGACGGTGTGCGCGAACTGGACTTCCTGCGCCGCATGGCGGCGCTGCAGGCGCGCATCGCCACCCACCCCATGGTGACCGAGACGCGCTCGCTGGCCGATGTGGTGGCGCGCACCAACCAGGCCCTGCACGGCGACGACCCGGCCTGGAACCGGCTGCCCGACACGCCCGAGCAGGCCGCGCAGTACCTGTTCCTCTACGAAACCAGCGGCGGCAAGTCGCTGGAGCGGCTGATGTCCTTCGACGGCGCCCAGGCGCGCGTCACCGTGCGCACCCGCAGCCTGGACTCGCGCGACCTGCGCGAGCTGGAGGCCTTCATCGATCGCGAGGCCACCCCCCTGCTGGCACCCGACACGCGCCTGGCGGCGGCCGGCAACTTCGCCCTGGTGGTGGCGCTGTGCGATCTGATCGTGCAGGGCGAGATGCTGAGCTTCGGCCTGGCGCTGGCGGCCGTCGCCCTGCTGCTGCTGCTGATCCTGCGCTCGCTGCGGCTGAGCCTGATCGCGCTGGTGCCCAATGTGCTGCCGGTGGTCTTCGCCTTCGGGCTGATGGGCCTGCTGGGCATTCCGCTGCACCTGCCGCTGATGATGCTGGCGCCGGTGGTGATCGGCGTGGCGGTGGACGACAACGTGCATTTCTTCGCCCATTTCCGGCGCCACCTGGGCGAGCTGGGCGACCAGGCCGCCGCGCTGCGCGCCACCGTGCGCCACATCGGCCGCGCGCTGCTGTTCAACTCCTCGGTGCTGTTCATGGGCTTCGGCGCCTTCGTGTTCTCGCAAAGCACGGACCTGTCGGAGTTCGGCCTGGTCGCGGCCTTCGCCTTCCTGTGCGCGCTGGTCAGCGACCTGCTGCTGGTGCCGGCCCTGCTGACGCTGTTCCCGCCGCGCGTGCCGGTGCCCGTAATGCCGTCGCATGCCCAGGCCCAGTCCTAGCCCTCTGCGCGCCAGCTGGGCCGGGGCCTGGGGCGGCGCCTGCATCGCCCCGGCCTGTATCGCCCTGGCCTGCGCCACTTCCGGTGCAGCGCAGGCGGAGCCCGCCACCGCCGACGCCGGCGCACCCTGGACCACCTCGGGCCACCTGATGTCGCAGCTGCGCTCGCGCCTGGACGACGGCCATGCCATGAGCGCGACGCAGCGCGCCTGGTTCGAAACCCAGTGGAAGTCGGGCCCGCTGTCGCTGCTGGCCTCGGCCTATGTGGACTGGGACCCGCTGGCCACCTACCGCCACTCCACCGTGCGCACGCGCCTGCACGAGCTGACGCTGGGCCGCGACCTCGGCGCCTGGCGGCTCGACGCCGGACGCCGCAGGCTGCGCTGGGGCGCGGCGGACGGGCGCAGCGTGCTCGATCTGGTCAACCCGGTGGACCTGTCCGACCCGTTCGCGGGCGGCATGCGCAACACCACGCGGCTGCCGTCCTGGCTGGCCACGGCCGAGCGCGAAGCCCTGGGCGGGCGGCTGCAGCTGGTGTGGGTGCCGCGTGCCGGCGTCGGCCGGCTGCCGCAGGCCGGCAGCCCCTGGGAGCCCGAGGCGCTGCGCCAGCAGCGTGCGGCCTCCGGCGCCTCGCCCACCCGCGTCGAGACGCCCGCGCGCCCGGAATACGGCGTGCGCTGGATCCGCTACGGCAACGGCTTCGACCTCGAAATGCTGGCCTACCAGGGCCATGCGCGCGAGCCGCTGGCCCTGGGCGGAGGGCGTTTCGCGGCGCCTGCCGTGCGCACCCTGGGCGCGGCGGTGCAAGGCGTGCTCGGCAACCACGGCCTGCGCGGCGAGATGGCCTGGGAGCCCGATGCCCCGCTGGTTTCGACCAACACGGGCGCGCTGGGACGCTCGCCACGCGTGCGGGCGGTGCTGGGCTGGGACCGCCAGTTCGACGACGGCCCCTACTTCAACCTGCAGGCCTACTTCGACCGCCAGGCGGCCTCGCCGCTGAACGGAGGCCGCAGCCAGCGGCGCCACGGCCTGACCTACCTGGTGCGCGAGCGCTTCCTCGACACCAGCCTGGAGGTCGGCCTGCGCGGCGTGCTGCAAAGCAGCGACCGCAGCGGCTCGGCAGAGCTGTACGCGCAATGGCAAATGGACGACCAATGGCGTTTCGACGCAGGCGTCATGCGCCTGTGGGGCAATGCCGCCAGCGAATACGGCATATGGCGCGGACAGTCCTCCTTTTATCTGTCCGCACGCCGTTCCTTCTAGCACCAGGCTCCGTCACGACCCCTTATCCGCCCCCGAAATACTTGACAAGTTTATGCCAATAGATCTTAATGAGAACCATTATCAATTCATGGAATCGGGCGGCATTGAAAATCAGGCTTTCCATTGCGGATGTGTTCGGACTGCCACCGGAACAGGCGCGCTTCGACACGTCGGAAGTGGCCACCCCGGTCAGCGGCCAGGTCTGGCAGATTCCGCCCGAACATGGCCACGGCCGTGTCTTCATCTCGGCCCTGCTCGGCAATGCCAGCCTGGCGCTGATGGAGTCCACCTTCCACCGGGACACAGAGATCTACGCCGAGGTGGTGGCCCAGCCCAATCTGAGCTTCACCGTCTGCCTCGAAGGAAGCCTGGTCAACGACACGGCGGGCAGCCCGCCCGTGCGCATCGGCCGCCAGGAGACGTTGTTCGCGCGCTACCCGGCGACCACGGCGCGCACCGACAGCCATGTGAGTTCGCACTTCAAGGGCGGCGAGC
This sequence comes from Delftia sp. UME58, assembly GCF_014170385.1. NCBI lineage: Bacteria > Pseudomonadati > Pseudomonadota > Betaproteobacteria > Burkholderiales > Comamonadaceae > Delftia > Delftia sp. UME58. The sequence goes on along the minus strand of NZ_LZZV01000114.1, from coordinate 133,830 downwards.
GCGGCTGCTTTCTCACCATCCACCTGAGCCCGAACTGGCTGGAGTCGGCCGAGGAGAGCTTCGTGCTCGAACGGCTGGGCAACACCCTGTCGCACGGCGTGCACAACTCCGGCCTGGCGTCGCAGTGGATGCTGGCCGTGGCGCACGAGGTGGTGCAGTGCACGCACCAGCCGCACATCCAGTGGCATTACCTGTCGGCCAAGGTGCTGGAGCTGTGGTCGCACCAGCTGGAGCTGCTGCGCAAGCTGTCGCTGCCGCGCACCGTGGCGCCGCGCATGAAGGCGGCGGACCTGGCCTGCATCCACAAGGCCGCCCAGATCCTGGTCAGCGAGATGTGCAATCCGCCGACCCTGATCGAGCTGGCCTGGCGCGTGGGCATCAACGACAACAAGCTCAAGTCGGGCTTTCGCACGGTCTATGGCACCTCGGCCTTCAGCTTCCTGCAAAAGCAGCGCCTGCAGCGCGCGCGCCAGCTGATCGGCGAGGAAGGCGTCGGCGTAATGCAGGCCGCGCAGATGGTGGGCTTTCGCAGCCCCAGCCATTTCTCGGCGATCTTCAAGGAGGCCTTCGGCGTGTCGCCCAGCGGCCTGTCCCTGGCCCCGGACACGGCCTCGCCGCCGCCCTCCTAGGCGCGCGCGTGCACAGCGGCGACCTCCCAACCCCCCCCACGGAGCAGCCGAACCCATGAGCACCACCCCCTTGTCCGATACCGCCGCAGCCGCCGAGGCGCGGCCCGGTTCCGCCAGCCTGCTGCGCCTGGCGCGCACCCAGCTGCCGCTGACGGCGGCCGCCAGCCTGCTGTCGCTGCTGGCCGCCCTGGTCCAGCTGGTGCCCTATGGCGTGCTGTATTTCATGGCCGTCGAGGTCTTTGCCGCCCAGCCGGATGCCGGGCGGCTGCGCCAGCTGGCCTGGATCGCGCTGGTGGCGCTGCTGCTGCGCTTTGGGTTCGCGGCCGGCTCCAGCCTGCTGGCCCATGTGGCGGCCTTTCGCGTGATGCACGACGTGCAGCTGCGCATGGCGCACAAGCTGTCGCGCGTTCCCATGTCCTTTTTCTCGCGCCATGGCAGCGGCGATCTGCAAAAGGCCTTCATGAACGACGCGGTGGCGCTGGAAGGCTTCATCGCCCATGGCCTGCCCGACATGGTGGCGGCGCTGACCGTGCCGCTGGCCACCACGCTGCTGCTGTTCACCGTGGATTGGCGCCTGGCCCTGGCCTCGGTCGCGGTGCTGCCCGTGGCCCTCATCCTGCAGGGCCTGTTCTTCGGCCGCCAGGCGCGCGCGCGCATGCAGGAGTGGCATGCGGTGCAGGCACGCATCAACACCGCCATGCTCGAATACCTGCGCGGCATCCATGTCATCAAGACCTTCGGGCTGGGCGCGCGCTCCTTCAGCGAATTGCGCGATGCCATCCACGGCTCGGTGCAATGGCTGTCGGACTACACGCGGCGCATGCGCGCCGTCTGGGTCGGCTTCACGGCCCTGCTGGGCTCCAGCCTGATCGCCATCGCCCCGCTGGGCGTGTGGCTGCACCAGCGCGGCGAGGTCAGCCTGCCGGTGCTGCTGCTGTTCATCGTGCTCGGCCCCCAGGTGCTGTCGGCCTTTCTGCGCCTGACCTATGCGGGCGGCGACCTGATGCGCATCAGCGAAGGCCTGCAGCGCATCAATGCCATCCTCGACAGCCCGGAACTGGACGCACGGGGCGCCACCGGCAGCGCCGGCCTGCCCGCGGACAACGGCCTGTCGCTGGAGGGCGTGGGCTTCAGCTACGACGGCCGCGTCATCCTGCAGGACCTGAACCTGCAGATACCGGCCGCGCAGATCACGGCCCTGGTCGGCCCCAGCGGCGCCGGCAAGACCACGGTGGCACGCCTGGTGGCGCGCCTGTGGGATGTGGACGCCGGCAGCGTGCGCCTGGGCGGCGTGGACCTGCGCGACATGCCGCTGGACGCGCTGCTGGACCGGGTCTCCCTGGTATTCCAGGAGGTCTTTCTGTTTGCCGGCTCGGTTGCCGACAACCTGCGCCTGGCCTGCCCCGACGCCACCGACGCGCAGCTGCACGAGGCCGCGCGCCTGGCGCGCGCGCACGAGTTCATCTGCCAGCTGCCGCAGGGCTACGACACCGTGCTGGGCGAGCGCGGCGCGCGGCTGTCGGGCGGCGAGCGACAGCGGCTGTCGATCGCCCGCGCCCTGCTCAAGCAGGCACCCATCCTGGTGCTCGACGAGGCCACGGCCTTCGCCGATCCCGAAAACGAGGCGCTGATCCAGGACGCGCTGGCCGAGGTCTTCCGTGGCAGGACCGTGCTGGTCATCGCCCACCGTCTGGCCACCGTGGTCGATGCCGACCGCATCGTGGTGCTGGACCAGGGCCGCGTCGTCGATCAGGGCCGGCATGCCGAGCTGCGCGCGCGCTGCCCGCTGTACCAGCGCCTGTGGGCCGACCAGCAGGAGGCCGCGCACTGGGAGATCGGCGCCGCCGCGCAGCGCCAGTACCGGTCCCCGCAAGCTCCCCTTCCCAGCCTTTCCCGCGAGACACTGCCATGAACCTGCTTGAACTCCTGCGCCTGGGCGACGACCTCTCGGGCAAGCGAGACCCCCGACTGCTGCAGGGCATGGCCCTGGCCATCGGCGAGGCCCTGGCCGCGACCGCGCCCTATCTGCTGACCTATGTGCTGCTCGACGATCTGTTCGCCGGCCAGCTGTCGCTGCAGCGCACCGGCTGGCTGGTGGCCGGCATCGCGCTGGCCCTGGCGGTGCAGATCGGCTTCGGCATCCCGTCGGTGTCGCGCATCTACGGCGCGGCCTACGGGCAGATGGGCGAGGCGCGCATCCGCCTGGCCGACCACCTGCGGCGGCTGCCCATGGGCTTTTTCTCGCGCCGGCGCAGCGGCCAGCTGGCCGGCGTGCTGACCAGCGACATGGCGCTGATCGAGGATATCTGGTGCCACTTCATCGGCCTGTTCACCGTCTCGGCCGCCCTGCCGCTGTTCATGGGCCTGGCGCTGGTGGCCATCGACTGGCGCATGGGGCTGGCCATCTTTCTGACCCTGCCGCTGGCGGTGGTGGTGCTGCTGGGCGCGATGCGCCGCATGGACCGCGAGACACGGGCCCTGGTCCAGGCCTCGGACCACGCCAAGAACGCCAGCGCCGAGTATGTGCAGGGCATTGCCGTGCTGCGCAGCTTCGGCCGCCAGGGCGAAGGCCTGGAGCGCCTGCGCCTGGCGCTGGCCCAGCTGCGCGACGCCGCCATACGCATGGAGACCGGCCCCGCCCCGCTGATCCACGCCTTCAGCTTCATCACCGAGGCGGGCTTCGTCTGCGTGCTGCTGATCGGCAGCTACCTGCTCAGCGGCGGCACGCTGGGGGCGCCGGCCTTTCTGATGTTCGCGCTGCTGTCCATCACCATGACGCGCCGGCTGTCCGACCTGGGCATCACGCTGTGGCTGCTGCGCTTCGCCCACAAGGGGCTGCCGCGCGTGCGCAACCTGCTGGCGCAGGCCCCGCTGGCCGAGCCCGCGCAGGCCGAGGCGCCGACGCACTTCGAGATCCGACTCGATGGCGTGTCCCTGGCCTACGACAGCGCCGCCGATGCCCGGCATGCGCTGCACGACGTCAGTTGCACCCTGCCCGAGCGCTCGCTGACTGCCATCGTCGGGCCGTCGGGCGCGGGCAAGACCTCGCTGATGAATGTGATCGCGCGGCTGTGGGAGGTGTCCGAAGGCAGCGTGCGCATCGGCGGCATCGACGTGCGCGCCATGCCCTTCGAGGACCTGCACCGCCATGTGGCCATGGTGTTCCAGGACGTGGTGCTGTTCTCGGGCACGGTGGCCGACAACCTGCGCGTGGGCCGGCCCGATGCCGACATGCAGGCCCTGATGGCCGCTGCGCAGCAGGCCCGGGCGCATGACTTCATCATGGCCCTGCCCCAGGGCTACGACACCCCGCTGGGCGAAGGCGGCGCGCGCCTGTCGGGCGGCGAGCGCCAGCGCATCGCCTTTGCCCGCGCCATCCTCAAGGACGCGCCCATCGTGCTGCTGGACGAGGCCACGGCCAGCCTCGATGCCACCCATGAGCGCGAGCTGCAGCAGGCCATCGACCGGCTGACGCGCGACAAGACCGTGGTGGTCATCGCCCACCGCCTGCGCACGGTGCGGCATGCCGACCAGCTGCTGGTGCTGGAAGGCGGCCGCCTGGTCGAGCAGGGCCGCCACGAGGTGCTGCTGGCCGCCGGCGGCACCTATGCGCGCCTGTGGCGCAGGCAGTCGGAAGTCCGTGGCTGGAAGCTTGCGGGCCAGGATCAAGCCAAGGGCGAGGCCGCCCCCAGCACCACGACGGCGACGCGGTAGACGGTGCCCTGCCCGGCAACGGTACCGGACCACGCGCCGCGCATGGGACGGGCAGACGTGCCATCCGCAGGCCGCACCGAGAAGCGCTCGGGGCCGTCGAAACAGACCTCCAGCGTGGGAAAGCCGTGTGCCAGGCCCCTGCCCTCGGCCTTGGTGTAGGCCTCTTTTGCGGTCCAGCTGCGCGCCAGCCGGTCTCGTCGATGCAACGGATGCATGCCCGCCAGGGCTGCGCATTCCGCAGGCGACAGGAACAGGCTGCGCGCCTCGTGCATGGCATCGAAGTGCTCCACGGCCTCGATGTCCACTCCCGGCTCCGAGCCATCGCGTGTCAGCGCGATCACGGCGCAGCCACGCGCATGCGACAGGTTGAAGCGCAGCAGCGGCCGCGCGTGGCCCGGGCACAGGGCCGGCTTGCCGAACGGCCCGCGCACGAAGCGCAGCTCCTGCGGCACGCAGCCGCATTCATGCGCCAGCAGTTCGCGCAGCCTGGCATGCGATGCCACATAGACGGCCTGGTCCGCTGCGTGGACGAAGCGGCTGGCACGCGCCGCTTCATCGGCGTCCAGCCACGACGCCATCTCCCGCAGCCGGCTGGGTGTCGCGCATACCGGAACCAGGACCACCTGCGGTGCAGGCAAGACCGCAGGGGCCGGCGGCTGCGCCAGCACGTTCATGCGGCGGCTCTGAGCGGCGCTGCCTGCACGTCGTTCACACGGGCACGGTGTTGCCTGAAGAGCTGAAAGCGCTGCTCGCCGATGCGCTCGCGCATCTGCGGATTGCGGATACCCAGGCCCTCGGTCTGGGCCAGGCACAGCACGCCGAGCTTGCCGACATGCCGGTTTTCCTTGACCACGGCCACAGCCTCGGCGGCCTGCTCCAGCGGGTAGGAATGCGAGACGGTCGGATGGATCTTGCCCAGGCAGGCCAGGCGGTTGGCCTCGTAGGCCTCGCGGAAGTTGGCGCCATGCGAACCGATGATGGATTTGACGTGCATCCACAGGTAGCGGTTGTCGTAGACATGCTGGTAGCCCGTGGTCGAGCCGCAGGTCACCACCTTGCCGCCGCGCCGCGCCACGAAGACGCTGGCCGAGAAGGTCTCGCGCCCGGTGTGCTCGTAGACGATGTCGATCTCCTCGCCGCCCAGCAGGCGTTCGGCCGCCCCCCGGAAGGCCACCAGCTGGCGCATGTTGAGTTCGCCGTTGTCCTTGATGAAGCCGCCGCGCAGCCGGGAGCGGTCGATCACCATCTCGCAGCCCAGCTCGCGCACCAGGGCCGCCTTCTCGGGGCCGGAGACCACGGCCACCGGACGCCCGCCGCCGTTGAGCACGTACTGGATGCCCACCGCGCCCATGCCGCCCGAGCCGCCCCAGATCAGGACGTTGTCGCCCTGCTTCATGCGCGCGCCGTTGCGCGACACCAGCATGCGGTAGGCCGTGCCCGAGACCAAGGCCAGCGAGGCGGCCTCTTCCCAGCTCATGTGCTCGGGCTTGGCCATCAGCTGGCTTTCCTGCACCAGGCAGAACTGGGCCAGGCCGCCGAAATTGGTCTCGAAACCCCAGGCCCGCGCATCGGGATCGAGCAGCGGATCGTCGTGCCCGGCCGGATCGATCAGGCCGAAGACGCTGGGATTGACGGTCACGCGGTCGCCCGGCTTCCATCGCGTCACGCCTTCGCCCACGCGCACCACCACGCCGGCCGCGTCGCTGCCCAGGATGTGGTAGTCCTGCTGGTGCAGGCGCCCGCGCGGATGGCTTTGCGCGTACTGGGCCAGGAACTGGTGGGTGGACAAGGGCTCGAAGATCGCCGACCAGACGGTGTTGAAGTTGATGCCGGAGGCCATCACGGCCACCACGGCCTCGCCCGCGCGCGGCTCGGGGATGGGCACCCGTACTGGCTTGAGCGAGCGGCGCGGGTCCTTGTCCTCGGTATCCATGCCGACGAACATTTCCTGGTCCTCGCGCAGGGTGGCCAGCGCCTGCATGGACTCGGGCAACCGCAGGTTCGCAAAATCGGCGCTGCTGGCCTGGGGTGACTCGATCATGTCGAGCAGGGTGGTGAGTTCGGTGGACAGCTTCATGCGAAGGACTCCTGGGTCAAATGGGGGGTCAAATGGAGGGCCAGCGTGCGGCCCACCAGGGCCGGCACAGACAGGGCCGGGTCGGAAAGGTAGAAGTGGCCGCCCCGGAAGCGCTGCAGCGCGAAGCCGGCGTGCGTGTAGGGGGCCCAGGCCTGCACTGCCTCCAGCGGCGTCACGCCGTCGTCCGTGGCAGCCAGGGCGGTGATCGGGTGTGGCAGGGGCTGCCAGCTGCTGCGGTGCCAGCGCTCGATGAGTTCGAGGTCGGCGCGCAGCACCGGCTCCATCATGGCCATGTAGTCCGGGTTCTCCAGCACGCTGCGCGGCGTGCCGCCGCGCGCGCCCAGGGCCGCGAGGAACTCGGCCCGGGGCAGGCCGTGGATGGGCGCGGCGTCGGCGATGTGCGGCGCCCGGCAAGCCGACACCCACAGATGCACCGGCGTGCGCCCCATGCGCTGCAGCGCGCAGACCAGCTCGTAGGCGACCACCGAGCCCATGCTGTGGCCGAACAGCGCGAACGGCTGGTCCAGCCAGGGCCGCAGCTGCGCCGCCAGTTCGGCCACGAGCACCGTCATCTGGCGGTAGGCGGGCTCGCCGATGCGGTTCTCGCGCCCCGGTGCCTGGATGCGGCAGACCTGCACGCCGGCCGGCATCTGCGCCTGCCAGCCGCGGTAGAACGAGGCGCCGCCGCCCGCATGCGGCAGGCAGAACAGGCGCAGGCGCGGCTCCGACGTCATGGCCTCGGCCTGGATCCAGTTCCTGGACGGGCTCATTGCGCCAGCTCCTCGGCGGCCGCCTCGGCCACCAGGTGATCCACCCACTGCCCGACCTGGCCGGCCTGCATGCAACTGAAGTGATCGCCGGCGATGTCCGCCGTCACCAGCCGATCGCACAGGCCGTGCCAGAAGGCGGCGGCATCCAGATCGGCCGCGGCGCTCTGGCGGGCGCGCAGCAGGGTCACCGGCACCTCGCCCAGCGCGCGCGGCACATGCCGCGCCACTGCCTCGACATGATGGCGGAACAGCGCGAAGCGTGCCTCCAGGCCGTCGGCGTCCCTGCCCGTGGCGGCGGCCAGTTGGTCCACAGCCCGCTGCAAGGCCGGCCCGTCGGCGGCTGGCAGGCCGGCCAGCCAGGCCGCCAGCTGCGCCTGCGTGGCGCCCGGCGCCGGCGGCGCCACCAGCCCGTCGGGCCAGGCCTGGGCCGGCGCCGGCAGGCCCAGCCCGGCGGCGAACAGCGCCAGCGTGGCCAGCGGCCGGTCCACCAGGGCGGACGGCAGCGGCACGGTGTCGATCAGCAGCAGCCGCTCGACGCTTTCCCCCGCGTCGCGCAGCTGGCAGGCGGCCTCCCAGGCCAGCACGCCGCCCGAGCTGAATCCGCACAGGCGGTACGGCCCCTGGGGCTGCACCTGGCGCAGCGCATGCACATAGCCATGCGCCATGGCCTCGATGGTCAGCGGCGGGTGCTGCGGCGACTGCAGGCCGTGCAGCACCCGGCCGGCCTCGCCCAGGGCCTGGGCCAGGGGCTGGAAGACGGACACCTCGCCATCGCTGCCGTGGAAGCCGAACCATGCGCATTCGCGGCCTGCGGGCCGGCCCGGCGTCAGCCGCACCACCAGCTCGCGCGGGCCCGGCGTCGCCCCGCCCGCGCAGGCCGCCATGGCCGCGAGTTCGGGCTGCGCGAACACCTGGCGCACCGACAGCGCCATGCCGTGGCGCTCCTTCATGCGCACGCACAGCCGCGTGGCCAGCAGCGAATCGCCGCCCAGTTCGAAGAACTGGTCGCGACGGTCCACGCCCGGCAGCGACAGCAGGGCGCACCATTCGGCGGCCAGCGCCTGCTCGGCAGGCGTGGCCGGCGGCTGGCTCTCGCGTGGCGCCACCGCCTGCGGCTGCAGCGCGGGCAGCGCGGCGCGATCGACCTTGCCGTTGGCGCTCAGCGGCAGGCGGTCGAGCACCATGCAGTCGGCGGGCACCATGTACTGCGGCAGGCGTTCCTGCAGGAAAGCGCGCAGCGCCTGGCCGTCGATGGCGGGCGCGCCCTCGGCCGGCACCACGTAGGCGGCCAGCGCCTGCTTGCGCTGCGACGCGGCCCCCGCGCGGCTGCGCCCGCCATCGCTGCCGATGGCCAGCACCAGGGCCTCGCCCACGGCCGGATGGGCGCGCAGGGCCGCCTCGATCTCGCCGAGCTCGATGCGGTAGCCGTTGACCTTGACCTGGTGATCGCGCCGGCCGAGGAATTCGATGTGGCCCTGCGGATGGAAGCGCCCCAGGTCACCGGTGCGGTACAGGCGCTCGCCCGTGGCCGGATGCACGATGAAGGCGGCGTCGGTGCGCGCGGCATCGCCCCAGTAGCCCATGGCCAGCCCGATGCCGCCGATGTACAGCTCCCCCACCACCCACTCGGGGCAGGGCTGCAGGGCGCCGTCCAGCACATGGAAGCCCTGGTTGGCCAGCGGCCGGCCATAGGGAATGCTGCGCCAGTCGGCCTGCACGCCATCGACCCGGTGGTGTATGGACCAGATCGAGGCCTCGGTCGCGCCGCCCAGGCTGGTCAGGCGCGCCTGCGGCGCCGCCGCCTGCAGCGCCTGCGGCAGCGACAGCGGAATCCAGTCGCCGCTGAGCAGCACCGTGCGCAGGCTGCGCAGTGCCTGGGGGTCGCTGCCGGCCTGCTCCAGCAGCATCTGGCACAGCGCGGGCACGCTGTTCCACACGCTCACGCCATGGCGCGCCATCAGGGCCAGCCAGTGCTGCGCGTCGCGCAGGCCGTCGGCCTCGGGCAGGACCAGGCAGGCGCCGGCCGCGAAGCTGCCGAAGATGTCGTGCACCGACAGGTCGAAGCTCAGCGCCGACAGGCCCAGCAACCGGTCGCCGGCACCGATGCCGAAGCGCCGGTTGATGTCCAGCACCGTGTTTAGCGCCCCCCGGTGGTCGATCATCACGCCCTTGGGCGTGCCGGTGGAGCCCGAGGTGAAGATGATGTAGGCCAGTTCGCCGGCCTGCGCGGCATGCCATGCGAAGCCCTGCGCCTCGGCCGCACAGGCCTGCAGGGCATCGGCACCGGGCACCTGCAGCACCTGCAGCCCGTCGGGCCAGGCCAGCGGGGCATCGCCGGCGCCGACGATGGCATGGCGGATGCAGCAGGCCGCCAGCAGCGCCTGGCGCCGCGCCGCGGGCCACTGCGGGTCGATGGGCACATAGGCCGCGCCCGCCGCCAGGGCGCCGATCACGCCCAGCACCTGCTGCCAGCCCTTGGGCGCGACGACCGCCACGCGGTCACCGGGCCGCACGCCGGCCTGGCGCAGGCGCCAGCCCACCCATTGGGCGCCATCGTGCAGCGCCTGGTAGCTCAGCTGCTGCTCGCCGGAGATCAGCGCCGTGCGCTGCGGCGTGGCGGCCACCGTCCGGCGCAGCGGCGCCAGCAGGTCCATGGGGCCCTGCAGCAGCGCAGCATCGGCGGTGTCGTTGTAGCCGGCGCGGCGCTGTGCCTGGGCGGCCGGCAGCGCCACCGGCGCCACCTCGCCCCAGGCCGCATCGCTGTCGTCCGCCAGGCGGTCCAGCAGCTGGCAGTAGGCGCCGAACATGGCGTCGAGCAGCCCCTCGGGGAACAGCGCATCGACCGTGTCCCAGCAGACATTGAGGCGCCCGCCATGGTCGTGCACATGGTTGTCCATCCACACCTGCGGCGTCTGGCTGATGGTGTAGACCAGCTCGCCCAGCCGGCCAGCCTGGCGCTCGCGCTCGGCATGGCCGGTGTCGGCCTGTTCGGCCAGGCCGAAGGTGCTGGTGAAGACCACGGGCATGGCAGCGCGCTGGGCGCCGTCGCGGCGTGCGATCTCGCGCATCACCTGCACGCCGGTGAAGCTGTCGTGCGCCTGGTCGCGCAGCAGCTGCTGCTGCAGCTGGCGCGCGCGCAGCTCGAAGGGCAGCGCGGCATCGCCGCCGGCGGCCAGCAGGATCAGCGAGGTGAACTCGCCCACGATGTCGTTGACCTGGGGATGCACGGGCAGGCGGTTGAAGGTCGGCACATTGAGCGTGAAGCGCGGCGCGGCGCTCCAGCGCGCCAGCACCTCCGAATACACGGCCAGCAGCAGCCCCGAGGGGGTCAGGCCGGCGCGCTCGGCGCCACGCTGGCGCAGGCGCTGCCAGGCGGCGGGCGCCAGGCTGTACTCGCGCCGGCCAAAGCGCGGCGCGCGCAGCTGGGCCGGGTCCATGGCCAGCGGCAGCTGGGGCGCCGCCGGCAGCTCGTCCAGGCGCTGCATCCAGTAGTCGCGGGCACGCGCATGCTCGGCGCCCTGGCGGTGGCGCTGCAGCGCCTGCGTGTAGTCGCGAAAGCCCAGGCCCAGCGGCGCCAGCGGCTGCTCGGGCCGCGCATAGCAGGCCACCCATTCGCTCATCAGGATGCCGATGCTGCGCCCGTCGGTCATGATGTTGTCCAGGCTGATGTGCAGTCTTGTGCGCCGGTCATCCAGGCGGCTGGTGCGGATGTCGAACAGCGGCCAGCGGTCGGTGCGCGGCACGCGGTGCGACATCTCGTCGCGCACGGCCTGCAGACGCTGCTGGCGCAGGTCGGCGGTGTCGCCGCGCAGATCGAGTTCGGCGATGTCATAGGCCGGGACCTCGGCCAGGATGCGCTGCATGCCGTCCGGCGCGATCACACAGCGCAGCATCTCGTGGCGCGCCACGAGTTCGCGCCAGGCCCAGGCCAGCCGCTCGCGGTCCAGCCGCTCGCAGTCCAGCTCCATGTAGCCATGGCAGGCCACGCTGCCCAGGGCCATGTCCTGGTCGCGGCCGATCCAGTAGGCCTGCTGCACGTCGGTCAGCTCGAAGGGCAGCGCCGCGTCGGCTGGGCATGGCTGCAGCAGCGCCGGGAGCGCCTCGGCGGCGGACATGCCCGCCGTCTGCGCCAGGGCCGCCAGCTTGCGCGCCATGGCCGCGACATTCATCTCGGCCATGAGTTCATTGGGCCGGATCTGCAGCCCCAGGGCCTGGCCCAGGCGGTGCGTGAGGTCGAGGAACATCAGCGAGTCGATGCCCAGGTGCAGCAGGTCGGCGTCGGGCGGGATGGCCGACGGCGCACGGCGCAGCAGCCGGCCCACCGTGCGCTGCAGGTGCGAGGCCAGCAGCTGTTCGCGCGCGGCCGCGTCGGGCGCGGCCTGCAGCGCGGCGCGCACCTGTGCGCCATCGGCGGCTTCGGTGCCGGTGCCGGCGCCGGCGCCGGTGGCGGCCTCGGCCCCGTCGGCCGCGGCGAGCGCAGCCTTGGCCACGGGCCGGAAATAGCCGGCCAATTGCGCCGGCGGATGGCCGCGCAGCAGCAGCGGCCAGTCGGCATCGAAGACACCGAGGTGCGGCGCACCGCCGGCCAGCGCCAGCGACAGCAGTTCCAGCGCGCGGGCCGGCGTGAAGCTGCGCAGGCCGCCGCGTTCGAGCCGCTGCAGCTGGGCGCTGGCGGCCACCGTGCCCACGTCCGACCAGGCGCCCCAGCTGATACTGAGCGCCGGCAGCCCGCGCGCCTGGCGGTAGGCCGCGAGGGCGTCGAGGAAGGCATTGCCTGCCACATAGTCGGGCAGTCCGCGCGTCGGCACCAGGGACACCGAGGAGGAGTACAGGAGGAAGAAGTCCAGCGGCGCCTCTTCCGTGGCGCGGTGCAGGTTCCACGCGCCCTCGACCTTGGGCGCCATCACTTCGAGCGCGCGCTCCAGCGGCGGCAGCTCGCCCAGCTGTGCCGCATCGGTGACCACCGCGCAGTGCACCACGCCCTTGAGCGGTCGCTCCAGCGCTGCGACCAGGGCGCCCAGGGCGGCCGCGTCGCGCAGGTCCGCCTGTGCCACCTGCACGGTCACGCCCTGTGACTGCAGCGCCTGGATGGCGGCCAGGGCCGCCGCGGCCGGCGCATGGCGGCCCGCCAGCACCAGGTGGCGCGCGCCCTGGGCGGCCAGCCAGCGGGCCGTCTCCAGGCCCAGGCCGCCCAGGCCGCCCGCGATCAGATAGCAGGCCGCGGGATCGCAGGCCGGCGGGCGCGGCGCCGCCAGCGGCACGGGGTGCCGCTGCAGGCGCGGCACCAGCCGGCGCCGGCCGCGCAGTGCCTCCTCACCCTCCCCGCCCTCCCCGCCATCGCGCTGCAGCAGGGCCGCCAGCAGCTGCTGGGCGTTTTCGCGCGCAGAGGCCAGCGGGTCCAGGTCCCACAGCGCCAGGCGCAGCTCAGGATGGCCCAGCGCCGCCACCTGGCTGAAGCCCCACAGCGGCGCCTGCGCCAGCGCTGGCGCTTCGCCAGGCGCCACGGCCTGGGCGCCGCGCGTCACGATGGCCAGTTGCGCCAGGCCCGACACCTCGGCCGCGCCCAGCGCGCCCAGCAGGCCCAGCAGCTCGCCCAGGCTGTGCTGCTGGGCAGCGCGCAGCTCGTCCCCCGTGGTCTGGGCATCGAGCTGGGCATCGAGGCCGCGCAGATGGACGATGCGCCCGAGCCCGCCCTGCTGGCCACGCACCCACGCGCGCAGTCGCTCGCCCAGCGCCGGGAAGTCCGAACGGTCGACGCGTTCGACCTGCTGGCCGCAGGCCTGCAGCCCGTAGGCCAGCGCCTGGCCCACGCCCCCGGCGTCGCAGACGATGAGCCAGTGGCCGGACGGCGGCGGCGCGGCGGCCGCACCAGCCGCGCCCACCCGAGGCGCCGCCAGCGCCTCCCAGACACGGCGGTAGACCGGCGCGTCCGTGTGCAGCGCCAGTGCAGGTGCGAGTGCAGGTGAGAGTGCGGGCGCAGGCCCACGCCGCGCCAGCAGCACGCGCTCTCCCAGCGCCGACGCCGCGCAGTCGGCACCGGGCAGGCTGGCCTGGGCATCGAAGCCCAGCCCGTCCAGCAGGCCATGCCACTGCGCCTCGTTCATGAAGGGCTGGATGCCGCGCAGTTCGGTGTCGCGCACCACGGGCAGCAGCAGGCCGGTGGTGATCTCGCCGATCAGCGTCTCGCGCACGATCTCGTACATCACTAGCACGCCCGAGGGCTGGAGCAGGTCGCGCACATGGGCCATGGTGGCGCGCAGGTCGACGGCCGCGTGCAGCACGTTGGAGGCCAGGATCAGGTCGAAGGACTGCGGCTGCAGCCCCTGCTGCTGCGGTGCGCGGTCGATGTCGAACAGCTGGTAGCGCACGAAGGGATGCTCCGCGAAGCGCTGCGCCGCGCGGTCCAGGAACAGCGGCGAGACGTCGCTGAAGACATATTCGCAGCGCCCGGCCGGCAGATGCGCCAGCACCTGGCACGTGGTGGCGCCGGTGCCGGCGCCGATCTCCAGCACGCGCAGCGGGCGCGTGCCGGCCTGCAACGCGAACGTGCGCACCAGCTCGCTGACCAGCGCATTGAAGTAGCGCGAGGTCGGCAGGTCGGCGTAGATGCCTTCGGCGCTGGTCAGCGAATCGTTGCCCAGCATGGCTTCGAGGCCGCTGGTGCGGCCCGCCAGCACCGCCGCCAGTTGCTCGGCCGCCTGCAGGAACACCGGCCGGAAATCCGGCGAGGCCTCCCAGGCAGGCGCGCACTGCGCGGCCAGCTGCGCCATGTGCGCGTCGTCGGGGGCGGTGAAGCCGCCATAGACGCCGTCGGCGCTGCGCTGCAGGTCGCCGGACTCGGCCAGCGCCTGCAGCAGGCGTTCCAGCAGTTGGTGAAAGCGCGCCTGCACGCCGCCGCGCCGCGCCAGCACGGCCACGGTGTGGGGCTGGCCGTCCTCGGCGAACAGGGCCAGGCGCTCGAAGGCGCGCAGCACCGAGGCGCGCGCATGGGCCAGCAGCAGGTCTTCATGGGCGCGCAAGGTCGGCAGGCCCAGCGCGGGCAGGCCCGCCTCGGCCTGGGCGCGGCCCGCCGACAGCAGCGCCTGCCAGCCGGGCGAGGCCGGCGCCGCTGCCGATGCGGATGCCGCGCCGCCGTGCAGGCCGCGATCCACGGCCTCCAGCCAGTAGCGCTGGCGCGCGAACGGGTAGCCGGGCAGCGGCACGCGCCGCGCCGGCAGGCCGCCGCCCAGTCCCGGCCAGGCGAGCGACACGCCGCGCGTGTACAGGCGCCCGGCCGCCAGCAGCCACTGCGTCTGGTCATCCAGCTCTCGCTTGAGCGTAGCGATGCAGTCGATGTCCGTGTCGGACCCCAGGCAGTCGGCGGCCAGGCGCGCCAGCATCGGATGGGGACCGCATTCGAGCAGCACATCCACCTGCAACTCGCGCGCCAGGCAGTCCACGCCGGCCGCGAACAGCACGGGCTCGCGCAGGTGGTCGCACCAGTAGCGCGGCCGGGTGATTTCATCGTCGGCGACGACGCGACCGTACAGGTTGGACACCACGGGCATGCGCGGCGCGTGCAGCGTCACCTGGGCCACGCTGCGCTCGAAGTCGTCGAGCACGGCGTCCATGCGCGGCGAGTGGAAGGCGTCGGCGATGCGCAGCGGGCGCGTGCTCACGCCCTGCGCCTGCAGGGCCTGGTCGAAACGCTGCATGGCGGCGCTGCCGCCCGCCACCACCAGGTTGCGCGGGCCGTTGATGGCGGCGATCGACAGGTCGTCCTCGAAGCCGCGCAGGCCGGCGCGGACCACGGACTCCTCGGCCAGCACGGCGAGCATGCAGCCCCGGTCGCCCTCGATGGCCTCGGTCAGGCGGCCGCGCGCGGCCACCAGGCGCAGCGCATCGGGCAGGCTCATCACGCCGGCCACGCAGGCGGCGACGAATTCGCCCAGGCTGTGCCCCGCGACGGCGCAAAAGCGCACGCCGGCCGCCGTCCAGGCGCGGTACAGCGCGTACTCCACCGCGAACATCGCGGGCTGCGCATGGTCGGTGCGCTGCAGCAGCGCCGTGTGGGCGCCGAACAGCACCTCGGTCAGCGGCTGCTGCAGCACGCCGTCCAGCGCCTGCGCGCAGGCATCGAGGGCCTCACGGAACGCCGGCTGCGAGGCATACAGGCCCGCCGCCATGCCGGCGTACTGGGCGCCCTGCCCCGTGAACAGCGCCGCCACCCGGGGCGCGGCGGCCGCGCGCGCACCCAGGCTGGCCCGCTCGCCCAGCGTGCCCAGCCGGGCGTAGCCGTCCAGGCCGGCGACCAGGTCGGCGCGGTCCAGGCCGAGCACGGCCAGCCGGTGCGCGCCGTCGTGGCGGCGTCCGGCCAGGGCCGTGTGGCAGATGTCGTGCAGCGCGGGGGCGTCCCCCGCCTGCAGCGCCGCCGCGTGGCTGGCGGCCAGGGCGCGCAACTGCGCCTCGCTGTGCGCGTTCAGCAGCAGCAGGCCGGCGGCGGGCGCGGACGCCTCGACCGGGTCCGCAGCCGGCGCCTCTTCGAGGATCACATGCACATTGGTGCCGCCGAAGCCGAATGAGCTGACCCCCGCGCGGCGCGGCGCCGGCCCCTCCTGCCAGGGCCGCAGCACGGTGTTCACGAAGAAGGGGCTGTGCGCGAAATCGATCTTGGGATTGGGCTGGGTGTAGTGCAGGCTCGGCGGGATCGCGCGGTGGCGCAGCGCCAGCACGGTCTTGATGAAGCTGGCGATGCCGGCGGCCGCGTTCAGGTGGCCGATATTGGTCTTGACCGAGCCCAGCGCGCAAAAGCCGGTGCGCCGGGTCTCGCCCCGGAAGGCGCGCTCCAGCGCCTGCACCTCGATGGGGTCGCCCAGCTCGGTGCCCGTGCCGTGGGCCTCGACATAGCCGATGCTGTCGGGGCTGACGTCGGCGGCGGCCAGCGCCTGGGCAATCACGCGCGCCTGGCCGGCCACGCTGGGCGCGGTATAGCCGATCTTGTCGGCCCCGTCGTTGTTGACCGACGAGCCGCGCAGCACGGCCAGCACCGTGTCGCCGTCGCGCAGCGCCAGGTCCAGCCGCTTGAGCACGACCACGCCCGCGCCATTGCCGGCCACCGTGCCGCCAGCCCGGGCGTCGAAGGCGCGGCAATGGCCGTCGGGAGAGAAGATCATGCCGGCCTGGTGCTCGTAGCCCATGGTCTGCGGCACGGAAATGTCGGCGCCGCCGGCCAGGGCCATGCTGCATTCGCCGGACAGCACGCTCTGCGCCGCCATGTGCACCGCCAGCAGCGAGGTGGAACAGGCGCTTTGCACGCAGACGCTGGGGCCGGTCAGGCGCAGCTTGTAGGACACGCGCGTGGCCAGGTAGTCCTTGTCATTGCCCATCAGCAGCTGCAGCAGCGAGGTCAGCCCGCCGCCGGTGAGCCGGGGCGCGGCCGCCAGCATGTAGGTGCTGATGCCGCTGCCGGCGTAGACACCGACCTCGCCGGCCGCCGGATCACCAGGCGCATAGCCGGCGTTCTCCAGCGCATGCCAGCAGCATTCGAGGAAGACCCGGTGCTGGGGGTCCATCAGCTCGGCCTCGGCGGCCGTGACCTTGAAGAAATCGGCGTCGAAGGCGTCGGCGTCCTCCAGCACCGAGGCAGCGCCGATGAAGCCGGGCCGCGCCACCTGCTCGGCCGGGAAGCCGGCGGCGCGCAGTTCGTCGGGGCCGAAGCGGCGGATCAGTTCGTCGCCCTGGGCCAGGTGCTGCCAGAAGGCATGGACATCGGGCGACTGCGGAAAGCGCCCGGCCATGCCGATCACGGCCACGGCGTCGGGATGGTCGAGCACCGCAGTGCCCAGGGATTGGCCAGCAGCCGGGGAGAAAGTCGAGGGATTCATGGATGGTCTTCGGCGAATTGGGGGCCGGTGGAGGGGGTGGCGGCCGGCCGCTGGGGCCGGCGCCTGGTCTGGACCGCACGGGCGCGGGCCTGGGCCATCAGGTTGTCGGCGTCGGCCGGCCCGTCCTGCGCCAGGTGGCGCGCCAGCGCGCGCACGCTGGCATGCTCGAACAGGGCGACGATGGACAGGCTGCGCGCCAGCTGCGCCTCCAGCGCCTGGTGGATGGCGACGATGTCCAGCGAGCTGGCGCCGATGTCGAAGAAGTTGTCCTGCGCGCTGACGGGCCCGCAGGCCAGCCGCTGCTCGACGGCTGCGGCCACCAGGCGCTCCATGGCGTCGGCGGGCGCCACATGGGCGGCGGCGCGCTGGGCCTGGAAGTCGGGCGCCGGCAGCGCCTGGCGGTCCACCTTGCCGTTGGCCGACAGCGGCAGCCCGCCGTCCAGCCGCACCCAGGCGGCAGGCAGCATGTAGCGCGGCAACTGTTCGGCCAGGAAGGCCTGCAGGTCGGCCTGGGTGGCAGTGCCCTGGTCGGCCGGCACCACATAGGCGACCAGCCGGCGCTGGCCCGAGGCGTCGGCCACCACCTGGACCACGGCCTGGCGCACGTCGGCATGGCGTGCCAGCACGGACTCGATCTCGCCGAGTTCGATGCGGTGGCCGCCGACCTTGACCTGGAAGTCCTCGCGGCCCAGGAACTCCACATGGCCCTCTGGGCAGAAGCTGCCCAGGTCGCCCGTGAAGTACAGGCGCTCGCCGGTGGCGGGGTGGAGCACGAAGCGCTCGGCCGTCTTGTCGGCATCGCCCCAGTAGCCGCGCGCCAGTCCGTCGCCGCCGATGTACAGGCGCCCGACCGCATGC
Organism: Delftia sp. UME58; assembly: GCF_014170385.1. Taxonomy (NCBI): domain Bacteria; kingdom Pseudomonadati; phylum Pseudomonadota; class Betaproteobacteria; order Burkholderiales; family Comamonadaceae; genus Delftia; species Delftia sp. UME58. The sequence goes on along the minus strand of NZ_LZZV01000114.1, from coordinate 115,919 downwards.
TCGGGACAGGGCTGCAGCGCGTCGTCCAGCACCTGGATGGTCTGGTTGGCCAGCGGCATGCCGTAGGGAACGCTGCGCCAGCCCGGGCGCACCTCGGACACCGGGTACTGGATGGACCAGATGGCCGCCTCGGTGGCACCGCCCAGGCTCAGCAGTGCGGCGCCGGGTGCGGCCCGGGCCACGGCCCCGGGCAGGTCCAGCGCAATCCAGTCGCCGCTGAGCAGCACGGCACGCACCCCGTCCAGCGCGCCGGGCACGTGGCGGTGGGCCAGCAGCATCTGCATCAGCGCCGGCACGCTGTTCCACACCGACACGCCATGCTCGCGCAGGCACTGCCACCAGTGGGCGGGGTCGCGCTCATGGCCGGCCTGCGGCATGACGATGGCGGCGCCCGCGGCCAGCGTGCCGAAGATATCGAAGACCGACAGGTCGAAGCTCAGCGAGGACAGGGCGAACACCCGGTCGTCGGCATCCAGCTGCAGTCGGGCCTGCAGGTCCAGCAGGGTGGTGCGCACCGCACCATGCTCCATCATCACGCCCTTGGGGCGGCCTGTGGAGCCCGAGGTGAAGATCACATAGGCCAGGTCGTCGGCGCGGCAGGGCCAGGGCCGGATCGCAACCTCCGGACCCGGCACGGCATCGGCGAGCACCAGCCGCTGCAGCGCGGTCGGCCACTGCAGGGCGGCGTCGGCGCGCGCATCGGTCACCACCCAGGCGGCGCCGGTCTGCTCCAGCAGTTCCTCGCGGCGCGCCTGCGGCAGCTCGGGGTCGATGGGCACGTAGGCCGCGCCGCTCATCTGGATGCCCAGCGCGGCCACCACCTGGCGCCAGCCCTTGGCGCAGCTGATGGCGACCAGCCGGTTCGGCGCGGCGCCGCCCTCGCGCAGCACCTGGGCCACGGCCTGGGCCCGCCGCGCCAGTTCGCCGTAGGCGATGCGCGTCTCGCCGTCGATCACGGCGATGGCCTCGGGCTGGCGCGCGGCCTGGCGCAGAAAGGCCGCGTACAGGGGCTCGTCGGACTCGGCCGCCAGCGCCTCGTCGCGCGTGGCGTTGTACTGCCGGCGGCGCTGCTGCTGGTCCGCAGGCAACGCCACCGGCAGCTCGCGCTGCCAGGCCGAGGCGTCGTCGGCCAGCTGGCGCAGGCTGTCGGCATAGGCCGCGAACATGGCCTCGATCAGACCCGGGGGGAAGGCATCGGCCACATGGTCCCAGTGGATGCACAGGCCACCGCCCTCCTCGTAGACCTGGTGGTCCAGCAGCACCTGGGGGGTCTGCGTGATCGAGTAGGCCAGCCGGCCCAGCTGTTCGCGCCCGGTATCGAGCCGCTCGCTGACGTCGCCCACCTGCAGCGCGCTGGTGAAGACCACCGGCATGAGCTTCTGGCCCTGGCCCGGCGAGCGCCCGGCCCAATCCTGCAGCACGCGCACGCCGCTGTAGACGCGGTGTTCGAGGTCGTCAAGAAAGCGCTCCTGGATACGCCGGGCGCGGGCCGCGAACGAGGGGGCCTGCCCGTCGGCCAGCGCCTCGACGCCCAGCAGCAGGGTCGCGGTGAAGTCGCCCACGATGTCGTTCATCTCGGGATGCCAGGGCTGGCGGTTGAACAGCGTCAGGTTGAGCGTGAAGCGCGGCTCGCGGCTCCAGCGCCGCAGCACATGCGAGAACGCGGTCAGCAGCGCCACCGTGGTGGTCACGCCGATGGCGCGCGACTGCTGGCGGATGGCCTGCCACTGCGGCGCGGCCAGCGCCAGGCGCAAGCGCGTGAAGTGCGGTTGGCGCAGCTCGCCCAGTTCGCGGGCCAGCGGCAGGGCCGGGGCCGGCGCCAGCGTCTGCAGCCGTTGCTGCCAGTGGCGCTGCGCGCGCGCATGGGCCTCGCCGCCCTCCTGGGCCTTGAGGGCCAGCACGTAGTCGCGAAAGCTCAGCGTGGTGCGCGGCAGCCGCAGCTGCGGGTCGCGGTAGCAGCGCAGCAGCTCGCCCTGGAAGATGAAGTTGCTGTAGACGTCGGAGACGATGGCGTCGAAGCTCCAGTGGATGCGCTGGCGCTCGCCATCGATCAGGCTGACGCGCACGTCGAACAGCGGCCAGCGATCGGCCGGGCGCACCTCGTGCGACATGTGCTCGCGCAGCGCCAGCAGCGCCTGCTCGCGCGCCGCCGCCTCCAGGCCGCGCAGGTCCTGCACCGCCACCTCGAACGGCGGCACCTCGGCCAGCGTCTGCTGGCGGCCGCTGTCGTGGACCACGGTGCGCAGCATGTCGTGGCGCGCGATGACCTGCTGCCAGGCCTGGCGGTAGCGCTCCACGTCCAGGCCCTCGATCTCGAATTCGAGGTAGGCATGGCTGGAGACATTGCCCAGCACGAAATGGCGGTTGCGCCCCAGCAGGTAGCCCTGCTGTATGTCGGTCAGCGGATAGGGGTCATGGCGGTGGGCGGTGTCGGGTTCGATCTGCGGCACGGCGCTGGCGGCCGGGGCTGCCATGGCGACCCCTTCGCCGCGCAGCAGCCGTTCCATGAGTGCGCGTTGCTGCGCGTCGAGACGGTGGGAGCTCATGCGGATACCTCTTCGGAAAGCGCCAGCGCGACCTGCTCGGGCGACATGCCGTGCACCTGCAGGTACACGGCCGCCACGCGTTCGGTCAGCCCGGGCCGGGCTTCATGATTGGCGATGTGGCGCGCGATGCGCGCGATGGTCTGCTCGGCGAACAGGGTCCGCACCGGCAGGTCGAATTGCAGGGCCTCGCGCATCTCGGCCATCAGCGGCAGGGCCAGCATGGAGTCGCCGCCCAGGGCCAGGAACGCGTCGTCCGTGCCCACGCGCTCCAACCCCAGGCGTTCCTGCCACAGCAGGGCCAGCACGCGCTCGGTGGCGCTGGCCGGCGCCACATAGGCCGGGCCGTCCAGCGGCCGCGCAGAGGTGGCGTCGGCAGCGTCACGCCGCAGGTCGGCGTTCTCGAACAGCGCCAGCGCCTGGCCCGTGGCCTGGGCGCGCGCGGCCAGCAGCGCCGGGAAGTCGGCCGTGGACACCACCACCTGGGGCAGGCCGGCGCGCAGTACGCGCTCGAAGCAGCCGGGCGCCTCCTCGGGCAGGATGCCGGTCTCGATCGCGCCGCCGGTGATGCGGTGGTGGCGCTCGGCAAGCTCCAGGATCATGCCGACCTGCAGCCAGTAGTCCCAGTTCACGCTGTGCACCACGCCCGCGCGCAGCGGGCCGGCCTGCGCATAGGCGTCGAGGAAGGCATTGGCGGCCGTGTTCTCGGCCTGGCCCAGGGTGCCCGCCAGCGCGCCCAGCGACGAGCACAGCAGCATGAAGTCCAGTGCCGGTGAACCGAACAGCTCGGCCAGCAGGCGCGTGCCGGCGACCTTGGCGCGCAGATTGCGCGTGTCCCCGGCGCTGCCCTCCAGCTGCATCAGCCCACCACCGGCCACGCCGGCCGCATGCACGATGCCATGCACCACGGCGCTGCCGAAGCGCTCGGCCAGCTGCGCCTGCACGGCCTGCATGCGGGCCCGGTCGGCCACGTCGGCCTGCACCGCCTCGACCTCGGCGCCCAGGGCCTCCAGCGAGCGGATCTGGCGGATGCGCGCCAGCGTGGCAGCATCGCCGCCCTCATCGGCCAGCAGCGCCGGCCACTGGTCGCGCGGCGGCACGGCGCTGCGTCCCAGTAGCACCAGGCGCGGCTGCCGGGCCTGGCGCGCCAGCCACTGGGCGGCCAGGCCGCCGATGCCGCCGAAGCCGCCGCTGACCAGGTACAGGCCCTGGTCGCGCAGCACCGGGCGCTGCGGCCGGGCCGCCGCCGGCGGCAGGGCCAGAGGCTCGACGCCGAAGCGCCAGCGCCCCCCCTGGCGCCAGGCCAGCGACAGCAGGTTGCCGGTGCGAGCCGGCGCGCTGTCGATGTCGCGCATCAGGCCGTCGATCCAGGCGCCAGGCCGGGGCTGCTCCTCCAGGTCGATGTGGACGAAACCCTGCGCGGGAAACTCATAGGGCCAGGTGCGGCAGGCGCCGAGCAGGGTGGCCTTCTCAGGCAGCAGCCGCTCCTGACCGGTCACGCCGAACACCTGGCTGGACAGCACCACGATGCCGGTGCCCGCGCCCGACAGCCCGTGCGCCGACAGCGCGCGCGCCAGGCACAGCAGGGCCGCATGGCCGCGCTGGTGCGCGGGCGCGTCCAGGGCCTCGTCCTGCGCGCCCGGCGCGGCCAGCGGCGCCAGCGCCCAGGCATGGACGATGCGGGCCGGCGCGCCATAGTCGGCCAGCGCGGCGGTGAACAGGCGGCGGTGGTCCTCGTCGCTGTCGGGGCGCACGCGGTAATGCGAGGCACTGACGCGCTCCCAGGCCGCGCCGGCTTCGACATGCAGCACGGTATGGCCTTCGCCACGACGGGCTGCATCCAGCGCGTCCAGCCATTCGCCTTCCACGCCGAACAGCCATTCCACGCCGCGCGGCGCCGGCGTGTCGGCCAGCGCCGCGGGCGCCTGGCGCCAGGACGGTGCATAGAACCAGCGGTCGATGTCGCTGCGCTTGTCCAGCGCGGCCACTGCTGGGACCACTGCTGGGACCACTGCCGGGGCCGCGGCGCGGCGCTCCAGCCAGTGGCGCTGGCGCTCGAAGGGATAGCCGGGCAGCGCCACGCGCCGTGCCGCCGCGCCGGACAGCAGCTGCGCGGTCTCCACGGCGGCGCCCGAGCACCACAGCGCGCCCAGGGCCTGGGCAAAGGCGCGCGCGTCGTCGCCGGCCTTCTCGCCGCCGTGCAGGCTGGCCAGGATGCAGTGGCTGCGGCGCGCCAGCGCATGGCGCCTGGCCAGCGTCGCCAGGCCACGGCCGGGGCCGAGTTCGAGCAGCGCATGGCGCCCGCCGTCCAGCAGCACCGCCACGCCGTCGGCGAAGCGCACGGTCTCGCGCATGTGCCGCACCCAGTAGTCGGCGCTGGTGGCTTCGCCGGCCGTGATCCAGGTGCCGCTGAGGTTGGACAGGAAGGGCACGGTGGGAGCCTGCAGGGGCATGGCCGCGACGGCGGCCCGGAAGGCGTCGAGCACCGGGTCGAGCAGGGCCGAGTGCGCGGCGCGGTCCACGCCCAGGCGCTGCATGACCACCTTGTCCCGGCACAGCGCGCCCTCGAAATCGGCGATGTCGCGCGCCGCGCCCGACACCATGCACATGCGCTCGGCATTGACGGCGGCGATGGACAGGCCGGCCGGCAGCCGCTCGCGCAGCGCGGGCTCGTCCAGGCTCACCACCAGCATGGCGCCCTGTTGCGTGCCACGGATCAGTTCGCCGCGCAGCACCACGATTTCGAGCACCTGCTCCAGCGTGAACACCCCGGCGGCCCAGGCAGCGGCATATTCGCCGAGGCTGTGCCCGATCAGGCAGGCCGGCTGCACGCCACGGCTGCGCCACAGCTGCGTCAGTGCGATCTCGACCGCGACCACGCAGGCCATGCCGAAGGGCGCATCGGCGAGGTCGGCCGCCACCGCGTCGGCCGCGCCGCCCTCGCCATCCGCCAGCAGCGCGCTGCGGATGTCGCGCCCCAGCCGGGGCTGCAGCAGCGCCGCGCAGCGGTCGATGGCCTCGCGGTAGACCGGCGCCTGGCGGTACAGGGCCGCGCCCATGCCCGCATGCTGGGCGCCGATGCCGGGGTACATGAAGGCCACGGCCTGGGGCGCCTCGGCGGCGGCGGCGCGTCCGGGCTTGCGCAACTGGCCGGCCAGGTCGGCCACGCTGTCGAAGGCCAGGCTGCGGCGGTGGCGGAAGGTCTTGCGGCCCTGGGCCAGGGTGAAGGCGATGTCGGCCGGCCGCAGATCGGGCCGGGCCTGCAGGTGGTCGGCCAGGCGCTGCGCCATACGCTCCAGCGCCTCGGGGCTGCGTGCCGACAGCACCGCCAGCTGCATGCCATCGGCCGCAGGCCGGTCCAGCAGCGGCGGCGCCTCTTCGAGCACCACATGGGCATTGGTGCCGCCGATGCCGAAGGAGCTGACGGCGGCGCGGCGCGGCGCGTCCTGGCGCGGCCAGTCGCGCGCCTGCGTGAGCACCTCGAACGGGCTGGCAGCCAGGTCAATGGCGGGATTGGGGCGCCGGTAGTGCAGCATCGGCGGCTGGGTGGCGCGCTGCAGCGCGAGCGCGGCGACGATGCTGCCGGCCACGCCGGCGGCGGCGCCCAGGTGGCCGACATGGCTCTTGATCGAGCCCAGCGCGCAGCGCTTGGGCCCCTGCGCGCCATAGACCCGGGACAGCGCCGCGAACTCGATGGGGTCGCCCACCGGCGTGCCCGTGCCATGCGCCTCGATGTAGCCCACCGAGTCGGCGTCGATGCCGGCCATGGCCAGCGCCTCGGCCAGCACCTCGGCCTGCCCTTCGACGCTGGGGGCCGCGTAGCCGACCTTGCGCGCACCGTCGTTGTTGACCGCGAAGCCCCGCACCAGGGCGACGATGGCATCGCCGTCGCGCAGCGCGTCCTCGGTGCGCTTGAGCACCAGCACGCCCAGGCCGCTGCCGTGGACCACGCCGGTGGCATCGGCGTCGAAGGCATGGCAGGCGCCATCGCGCGACATGCCGCCTTCCTGGTAGTCCCGGTAGACGCGCTGCTGCGGCACATTGAGGCCGGTGCCACCGGCGATCGCCATGTCGCACTGCAGGTCCAGCAGGCTCTGGCAGGCCGTGGCGATCGCCACCAGCGAGGTAGAGCACGAGGTGGACACGCTCACCGCCGGCCCGCTGAAGCCCAGCTTGTGGGCCACGCGCGAGGTCAGGTAGTCCTTGTCGTTGGCGATCATCGCCTCCAGGTAAGTGTCGATGGCCTCCAGGTCGAAGTGGTCGGCCACATTGAACAGGTAGTTGTTGAAGTTGGCGCCCGCATAGATGCCCACATGGCCGGGGCAGCGGTCGGGCACATAGCCCGCGTCTTCGAGCGCATGCCACACCACTTCGAGGAACAGCCGGTGCTGCGGGTCCAGCAGGCTGGCCTGGCGCGGCGGCACCTCGAAGAATTCGGCCGCGAAGTCCTCCATGCCCTGCAGCAGGTAGCCCGATCCCGCGCCCGGCACCTCGCCGCCGCCGCGCACGTCGCGGCCCGCGCAGACATGGCGCCACAGCGTGTCCACGTCGTCGGCGCCCGGAAAGCGGCCGGCCATGCCGATGATGGCGACCGTGCCGTTCAATGAGGGAAGTTGGTAGCTTGCGCTGTGCTCTGGAGTCATGGCAGCAATGGGAGGTGGATGGAGGGGAGCGCGCCGGTGGCGCCGGCTGGCGGGGAATCGGAAGGCGTGGGCGTCGGTACGCCGGGCGTCGCTACGCCCCGGTGCAGCGCGCGCCGGCGCTCGCCGCGCGAGGCGGCGGCCGGCAGCGCGCCACCGCTGAGCGGCGGCGCGGCACCGGGCTGCAGGTGCGCGGCCAGGGCCTCGACGGTAGGGTGCTCATAGAGCGTCACCACCGAGGCCAGCTGCGGATAGGCCTGTTTCAGGCGCACGAACAGTTCGGTGGCCAGCAGCGAATTGCCGCCAGCCTCGAAGAAGTTCTCGCCCAGGCCCACGCCCGGGCGCTGCAGCAGTTCGGCCCAGAGCGCGGTGATGTGCTGCTGCACGGCGCTCATGCGCGGCGCCAGGGCCTGGCCCGGGGCCGCGGCCGGCCGGGCCTGCGCGGTCTGGGCCAGCGCCAGCGCGGCGATGGCGCGGCGGTCCACCTTGCCGTTGGCCGTCAGCGGCAGTGCCGGCAGCGGCAGCCAGACCGCAGGCCGCAGGGCCGGCGGCAGCACTGCGGCGGCATGGCCGCGCAGCGCCTCGGCCTGTGGCGCCAGGCCGGCATGGGCCACCCAGGCCGCGGCCAGCTGGCGGCGCGCGCCCTCGCCGGCGATGACCACCGCCGCCGCCGCCACGCCCGGGTGGCGCAGCAGCGCGGCCTCGACCTCGGCGGGCTCGATGCGCACGCCCGAGATCTTGACCTGCCGGTCGCGCCGGCCCATGAATTCGAGCGTGCCGTCGGCGCCGTAGCGGCCCAGGTCGCCGGTGCGGTACATGGGCTCGCCGGTGCGCGGGTGGCGCAGGAAGGCGGCGGCGCTGCGCGCGGGATCGCCCACATAGCCGCGCGCCACGCCGACGCCGCAGACATGCATCTCGCCGACCACGCCGTCGGGCCGCTCCTCCAGCAGCGCGTCCAGCACGTGGTAGCGCGTGTTGGCGATCGGCCGGCCGTAGGGAATGCTGCGCCAGTGGGGCGCGACGCCCTCGACGGCATGCATCACGTTCCACAGCGTGGTCTCGGTGGGGCCGCCCACGCTGACCACCTGGGCGGCCGGGCTCAGCTGCCGCAGCCGCGCGGGCAGCGTGAGCGCGATCCAGTCGCCGCCCAGGAACACCGTGGCCAGCCGGGTGCAGGCCTGGCGCACCAGGGCCTCGTCGGCGCGGGCATGGCTGAGCAGCATCTCCAGCATGGCGGGCACGCTGTTCCACACGCTGACGCCATGCGAGCGCATCAGCTGCAGCCAGTGGCCGGGGTCCCTGGCACCCGCCGGCTCGGGCATGACGATGGCCGCACCCACGCTCAGAGCGCCGAACAGGTCGAAGCAGGCCATGTCATGGTGAAGCGGAGTGAGGGCCAGCAGGCGGGCCTGGTGGTCGATGCCAAAGCGCTGCAGCGTGTAGTCGATGGCGTTGACCAGGCCCGGCTCTCCGATGCGCGCGCCCTTGGGCTCGCCGCTGGAGCCCGAGGTGTAGATGATGCAGGCCAGGCCGTCGTGCGGGCGCACGGGCCAGTCCGTGCCGGCGTCGCTGTGCGTCAGGCGATCTTCGACGACCAGTTGCGGCAGACCCGGGTCAGCCGGGTCCGCGAGGCCGGCCGGCCCCTGCGCGCGCACCAGCACCAGGTCCGCGCCCGCATCGCCCAGCATCCAGGCCAGGCGCGCGGCCGGCAGGTCGGCATCGAGCGGCAGCACCACGGCACCGGCCGCGAGCACCGCGAGCACGCCGGCCACCTGCTGCCAGCCCTTGGGCATGACCACCGCCACCACGGGCGCCGGCGCAGCGTCCGGGCGCCGGCCCAGGGCCTGCAGGATGCGCGCGGCGATGTCGCGCACCTGGACATGCAGCTCGCCATAGCTCATGGCCGCGCCCTGGCCCAGCACGGCGGGGCGCTCGGGATGCTGGCGCGCGCTGCGCACAAAGCGTGCGTGCAGCCGGTCCGGCGCCAGCGCGGCGACCAGGCCGTTGACGCGCTCGCGCACCTGCGCCTGCGGCGGCGGCAGGGGCAGCGGATCGATGGCGGTCCAGGCAGCGTCGTCGCTGGCCAGCCGCTGCAGCAGGCCGACATAGGCGTCGAACAGGGTGTCGAGCAGGCCTGGCGCGAACTGCGCCTGCAGCGCGTCCCAGAACACGAACAGCCCGCCGTCGCGCAGGTGGTACTGGCAGTCGATCCAGACCTGGGGCGTCTGCGTGATGAAGTCGTTGACGCGCCCGTCGTCGCCCCAGGCGTCGAGCAGGCCGATGTGCTCGCCGTCCAGCGCCTCCTCGGGCATATTGGTGAACACGAAGGGCATGAGCACGGGCGCGCCCGCGGCGGCCGGCTCCGCACCCTCCTCCAGGGCCTGCAGCCGGTGCAGGCGGTTGAGTTCGCGCAGCAGGGTGACGCCGGCCACGGGCAGGCCTTCCATGTCTTCCCACAGCTGCGCCTGCAGGCCGCGTGCCTGCGTGGCGAAGTCCTCGCCGGCCCGGCGGCGCACGGCCAGCAGGGTGAAGGAGGCGAACTCGCCCACCAGGCGCGGCACGTCCGGGTGCAGCGGCTGGCGGTTGAAGCGCGGTACGTTGAGCGTGAGATCGGTGGACTCGCTCCAGCGGCTGAGCACCCGCCCGTAGGCGGCCAGCATGGCCGTGGCTGCCGTCAGCGAATGGCGCGCCGCGCGCTGCTGCAGGCCGGCGAAGACGGTGCGGTCCAGCTGGCGCTGCCAGCGGCCGAAGCCGGGACGCGCGCCGACCGCTCCCCCGGTTGGGTCGCCGGCCTCGCACAGGGGCAGGCGCGGCGGCGGCGGCAGCTGCGGCAGGCGCTGCTGCCAGCGCTGCCAGGCCTGGGCATGGGCCGGCCCCTGTTCGAGTGCGCGCAGCCCCAGCACATAGTCGCGAAAGCCCAGACCCAGCGGGCGCAGCGCCGCCTGCGGATCGGTGTAGAGCCGGTGCAGCTCATGGAACAGGATCTGGTAGCTCCAGCCGTCCAGGCACCAGCCGTCGAGGCTGAAATGCAGGCGCGAGACGGCCTCGGGCAGGTGCGTCACGCGCAGCTCGAACAGCGGCCAGCGGTCCAGCGCCGCATTGCGGTGCGACAGCGCGGCGCGCACCGAGGCCAGGTGGGCCTCGCGCTGCGCCGCATCGGCGCCGCTCGCGTCATGGCAGGCCAGCACCACGGCCGGCACCTCGGCCAGCACCTGCTGGGAGCCGTCGGGCCGCGCGATGGCGCGCAGCATGTCGTGGCGCGCCACCAGCGCGTTCCAGGCCCGCTCCATGCGCGCCACGTCGAGCGCCGGCACATCGAGCTCCAGGTACATGTGGATGGCGACCTGCCCGCCGGCCACCGCCGCATGGCGGCCCAGCCAGTAGGCATGCTGCATGGGCGTCATGGGGAAGGGCTGGTGGCGCTGCGCGGGCTCGGGCACCAGCACCGGCAGGGCCGTGGCGGCGGGGCGCAGCGCCGCCAGCGCGGCCTGCCAGGCCTCGAAGGCGCCCTCCTCGCGCGCCAGCGTGGCCAGGAACTGGTGGCGTGGCGACGCGTCGCCCGCATGCCCGGCGGTGGCCTGGTCCCCGGATTCGGCGACGATTTCCTGGGCCAGGCCGGTCAGCGCACTGCGCGGGCCGATCTCGATGAAGCGCCCTGCCCCCTCGTGCAGCGCCAGCCGCAGCGCATCGGCGAACTGCACGGTGGCCTCGACATGGCGCACCCAGTAGTCGGCGCCGGCCATGTCGTCGCCGGCGCGCCGGCCGCTGACGGTGGAGATCAGGGCGCGCTGCGGCCGCTGGTAGGCCAGCGTGCGCGCCACGGCCGCGAAGGCCTCGCGCATGGGCTGCATGGACGGCGAATGGAAGGCATGGCGCACGCTCAGCGGCTGGCAGACCAGGCCGGCCTGCTGCAGCGCTTGCACGCAGTCCGCCAGCGCCCTGCGCTCGCCCGACAGCACCACCTGGCGCGGCGCGTTGACGGCCGCCAGCGACAGCTGCGGCCAGCGCGCCAGCACGCCGTCCAGGGCCTGGGGCGCAGCGAACACCGCGCACATGCCGCCGTCCTCGGGCAGGGCCTGCATGAGGCGCGCCCGCGCCATCACCAGGCGCAGCGCGTCGGACTGCGAGAACACGCCGGCCAGGCAGGCGGCGGCGAACTCGCCCACGCTGTGCCCGATCAGCAGGTCGGCACGCACGCCCTGCGCCTCCCACATGCGGGCCAGCGCCAGCCCGATGACGAACAGCGCCGGCTGCGCCTCGCCGGTGTGGGCCAGCGCCTCGGGATCGGTGCTGAACAGGCGCTCGCGCAGGTCCAGGCCGAACTCCGCCTGCAGCTGGGCGCAGCATGCATCGACGGTGCGGCGAAAGCCCGGCTCGCCGGCATAGAAGCTGCGGCCCATGCCTGCATGGATGGAGCCTTGCCCGCTGAACAAAAAGACGGTGCGCGGCGCGGCGGCCGCGACCGGCACGGCGGGCACGGCGGGCATCGGCACGGGAACCGGTGCCTGCAGCCGCGCATCGAGCCAAGCGCACAGCGCGTCCAGGCTGGGCTGCTCGAACAGCAGCGTGGGTGCCGTGCGCAAGCCCCAGGCGGCTTCCAGCCGCTGGCGCACCAGCACCGACATCACGGAGTTGAGCCCCAGCTCGAACAGGTTGGACGCCTCCTCGATGCGCGCCACGGGCAGCTTCATGGCCTCGGCCAGGGTCCGGGCCAGCCAGTCGCGGCGCTCGCCGGCCGGGTGCGTGGCGCCGGGGGCGACGGCCGGTGCTTCGGCCGACTCAGCGGGTTCGGCCGGCCCGGCGGCCAGCCGCTCGAAAAGCGTGGCCGCGCCCTGCTCGCGCCGGTGGCGCACAAAGCGCGGCCAGTCGGCCGAGACCAGGGTGGCCACGGCATCGGCCGCGCCCGCCGCCTGGCGGATGCCGGCCATGAGCGCGGGCAGGCGCATCGGCGCAATGCCGATGGCGTCCAGCACGGCGGCGTCGCTGTCGCTCATCAGGCCGGCGATCTCCAGCCGGCCCAGGCGCAGCGACAGGCCCGCCAGCCCCTGGGCGCGGCGTTGCGCGGCGATGGCGTCGAGGAAGGCATTGCCCGCGCCATAGGCCGCCAGCGTGCGCATGCCCCACAGCGCGGTGACCGAGGAGCACAGCCAGAAGAAGTCGAGTGCGGCAGCGCGGCTGAGCCGGTCCAGATGGCGCGCGCCGTCCACCTTGGCGCGCCAGCCGACGCCCCAGGCGCCGTCCCGGCCCAGTTCCGACAGGCCGGCCTGGTCGAGCGCGCCGGCCGCATGCACGATGCCCTTGAGCCGGCGGCCGTCGCGCGCCAGCTGCGCCAGGCAATCCGCCACCGCATCGGCCCGGGACACATCCAGGCCCAGCACGTCCACGGCCACGCCGCGCGCCCGCCAGGTGGCCACGCGCCCGGCGCAGGCCGCGTCGCGCAGCAGGCGCTGCGGCCCTTCGCGCGAGGCCAGCACGAGGTGGCGCGCGCCGGCCTGCACCAGCTCCTGCGCCAGCGCCATGCCCAGCGCGCCCAGGCCGCCGGTCAGCAGATAGCTGCCGGCCGGGTCGCAGGCGAAGGCGGCGGCGGCAGCCGGCGGCGGCGCGGCATCCAGACGCGGCACCTCGACCGCGCGGCCCGCTGCGCGGATGGCGAATTCGTCCTCCGCCGTGGTACTGGCCAGGCAGGCGGCCAGCGCGTCCAGCGGTTGGCGGTCCTCGCCGGCCGGCAGATCGACCAGGCCGCCCCAGCGCGGACCAAGTTCCAGCCGCACCGAACGCGCCCAGCCCCAGATCGCGGCGCTGTTCAGGTCCGGCGCGTCGGCCCAGGCCTGGCCGGTGACGACCCACAGCCGCAGCGCGGCGGGCTGCGCCTGCACCCATTGCGCCACGGCAGCCAGTTCGTCCAGCACGGCTTCGAGCGCTTGCCCCTCGGGCGCCAGCCAGACGCAGTGGCCTGCCTGGCTGTCCTGCGGCAGCGACTGCACCGTGGCATGCGCCACGAAGGGCGCGCCCTGGGCCTGCAGAGCCCGGGCCAGCGCCTGTGCGCAGGCGGTGTCGGCACTCAGCAACAGGCAGGCCGGCGCCTGGGCGCCGGGGGTGGCGCTCCAGGGCTGCCACTGCAGTGCATACGCCAGGTTGCTGGCGGCCTGCGGGACGGCCGCGCCGGCGAACGGCCATTGGCGCGCCAGCCAATGGCGCTCGCGCGCAAACGGATAGCGCGGCAGGGCGCAGCGGCGGCCCTGGTGGCCCGGGAAGCAGGCGGCCCAGTCCACGGGCTTGCGGCGCAGCCAGGCCTGACCGGCATCGCGCAGCGCGGCCGGCAAGGCGCCGGCATCCAGCGCGGCCGCATCGGTCCACACGCCGGTGGCTGCGGCCGGGGCGGCCAGCCAGGCGTCGAGCCGCGCCACGGCCTGCGCCAGGCTATCGGCCGCCAGAAGCAGGCGCTGCGGCAGGGCCTTGCGCCCGGTGGCGGTGCTGAAGCACAGCGTGCACAGGTCCGTGCCGCCGCCCTCGGCCATGCGGTCGCGGTAGCGCCTGGCAAGCGCCTGCAGGGCCTCGGGCGTGCGCGCCGACAGGGGCAGCAGGCACAGGGCCGGAGGGGCGCCGGCGGGCGGCTGCGCCGCCGCGTCGGCGGGGGCCTCCTCGAGCACCATGTGCACATTGGTCCCGCTCAGCCCGAAGGCGCTGACCGCCGCGCGGCGCGGCGCGCTCCAGTCCTGGCGCTCGGTGAGCACGCGCACGGGGATGCGGTCCCAGGGCACATGCGGGTTCAGCCGTTGCACATGCAGACTGGCCGGCAGTTGCCGGTGCTGCAGGGCCGCGCACAGCTTGAGCAGGCCGGCCATCCCGGCCGCCGCCTCCAGGTGGCCGATGTTCGACTTGGCGGAACCGATCCACAGCGGCGCGGACGCCACGCCGCGCGCCGGTCCGTAGGCGCGCGCCAGTGCGCCGACCTCGATGGGATCGCCCATCAGCGTGCCCGTGCCATGGGCTTCGACATAGCTGACCTGTGACGGCTGCAGCGCCGCATCGCGCAGCGCGGCGGCGATCACGCGCTCCTGCGCCAGCCCGTTGGGCGCCGTCAGGCCATTGCTGGCGCCATCATGGTTGACGGCCGAGCCACGAATCACGGCGATGACGGGATCGCCCGCGCGCTGCGCGTCCGCCAGCCGCTTGAGCACCACCAGGGCCACGCCCTCGCCGCGCGCATAGCCGTCGGCCGCGGCATCGAAGGCGCGACAGCGCTGGCTGAGCGACAGCGCGCGCAGGCGGCTCAGCGCCACCATGGGGGCCGGCGACAGCAGCAGGTTGACGCCACCGGCGAGCGCGCAGTCAGTCTCGCCGCTGCGCAGGCTGCGGCAGGCCTGGTGCACGGCCAGCAGCGACGAGGCGCAGGTGGTGTCCAGCTGCATCACCGGCCCCTGCAGGTTCAGGTGGTAGGCCACGCGGCCCGCCGCCAGCGCGCGCATGCCGCCGAGCTGCTGGTGCATGGAGGCCGCCGGCAGCTCGTGCATCTGCAGCGACAGCTGCGCATAGTCGTCCGAGCACAGGCCGACGAAGAGGCCGGTGCGGGCGCCGAAGGCTGCATCGGGCGCCAGGGCGGCCGACTCCAGCGCATGCCAGGCGGTCTCCAGCAGCAGGCGGTGCTGCGGGTCCATGGCCGCCGCCTCATCGGGCGCGATGGCGAAGAAGCCCGCGTCGAAGCGATCGACTTCCTCGACAAAGCCGGCCTCGGCGGCATAGCTCTTGCCGGCGGCCTCGGGATCGGCATCGAACAGGGCCGCCTGGTCCCAGCGCTGGGGCGGCACGGGCGCCAGCGCATCGCGCCCCGCCTGCAGCAGGGCCCAGTAGCTGTCCAGATCGTGCACGCCGCCGGGAAAGCGGCAGGCCGCGCCAACGATGGCAATGTCTTCGTCGCGGGGGAGCGTCATGCGGGAACCTTCTCGTGCGGTGCGCGGGCTGCGGGATGCGGCAAGGCCGCCAGATGCGAGGCCAGCAGGGCCGGCGACGGGTAGTTCCAGGCGACCTCTGCCTCCAGTTCGATGCCACGCCACCGGGCCAGGGCATCGACCATGCGCACGGTCAGCGCCGAGTCCATGCCGAAGGCCGAAAAACTCAGTTCGGCGTCCACGCCGCCGGCCTCCACGTCGCAATGCGACTGCAGCCACTGCTGCAACCATTCGAGCGTGGCCGCTTCGTCGTGCACTGCGGCGGCACCGGGCAGGCCGACCGCGCCGTAGCGCCGGCTTTGCTGGCCCGCGTCCGCGCACAGCGCCTGCTGGGCATCGACCGCGCCGCGCCGCCAGGCGTAGGCGCAGTCCAGCCGGTCTTCGAGGAACAGCGTGCGGCACAGCTGGCGCTGCACCTTGCCGCTGGTGGTCTTGGGCAGGTGGGCCTGCGCGATGAGGCACAGCGCGAACAGCTGCAGCGCATGCCGGGCCGCCACCGCCTCGCGCACCCGGCGCAGCAGCGCGGCGCCATCGACCTGGCGCATGTGGCTGCGGCGCAGCTCCTGCACGACGACCAGCTGCTCCTGGCCATCGGCCACCACGGAAAAGGCCGCGCAGCCGTCGGGCATGAAGGCTTCATCGCAGCGGGCCACGCTGTGTTCGATGTCCTGCGGCGCATGGTTGACACCCCGGATCACCAGCATGTCCTTGATGCGGCCGACGATGTAGAGCTGGCCGGCGCCTTCGTTGCCCGGGTCGATGAAGCCCAGGTCGCCGGTGCGCAGATAGGGAGTGGCGTCCCCGGCCGCATCGGCCAGGCGCGCATGGCAGGCCTGCTGGCTGGCCTGGGCCTGTCCCCAGTAGCCGTCCGAGACGCTGGCACCGGCGAACCAGACCTCGCCGACCTCGCCGTCGGCGCGCGGCGCGCCGGTGGCGGGGTCCACGATGCGCAGGCGGTGGTCGGGCATCCAGGGGCCGCAGCCCGCCAGCCAGGCATCGCCGTCCGCGCAGTCCAGGCCCGGCTGGCCGGGCTGCGCGCGCTCCAGCACCTGGAGACGGCCGTGCTGCAGGGCCGCCGCGTCCACGCGCAGCAACGGCGTGGGGCCGGGATGGGCGCTGGTGACCATCAGCGTGGCCTCGGCCAGGCCGTAGGAGCCGCTCAGCGCCTCGGCGCGCAGGCCGCAGGCCGCAAAGCGCCGGGCAAAGGCCTGCAGGGTGCGCGCACGCACCGGCTCGGCGCCGCTCCAGGCGACCTGCCAGCTCGACAGGTCCAACCCCGCCAGCTGCCGCTCGTCGATGTCGCGCAGACAGGCCTCGTAGGCGAAATTGGGGGCGCCGCTGTTGCTGCCCCGGTGGCGGGAGATGGCCTCCAGCCAGCGCGCGGGCCGCTGGATGAAGGCTGCCGGCGGCATCAGCACCAGCTCGGCGCCGACATACAGCGACTGCAGGATCTTGCCGATCAGCCCCATGTCATGGAAATGCGGCAGCCAGCTGACGATCACCGAGGCCGCATGGTTGCCCCAACGCGACTGGATCATGGCCTCGTTGGCAAGCAGGTTGCGGTGGGACACGCGCACGCCCTTGGGTGCGCCGGTGGAGCCCGAGGTGTACTGCAGCAGCACCAGGTCGTCGCCACGCGCGGCGACGGGCGCCAGCGCCGGGTGCCCGCCCTGCTCCTCGGCGAGCCAGGCCAGCGCGCGCAGCGGCGCGCTGGCCTGCAGGGCGGCGGCCAGCCGCGCCTGCAGCGCGCCTTCGCCGAGCACGCAGGCGATCTGCGCATCCTGCACTATGTGCTCGTACCAGCGCAGGCTGCGGTTGGGCTTGGGCAGCGGCACGGGCACGGCCACCATGCCGGCCTGCACGCAGGCCCAGAAGGCCACCACGAAGTCGATGCCCGCCTCGTACATCAGCAGCACGCGGCTGCCCCGCGCCTGGCGGGCGGCCAGCGCCTGCGCCAGGGACGCGGCGCGGCCGTAAAGCGCTTCGTAGCTGGCGGCTTCGGTCTGCGCCTCGCCCTGGCGCAGAAAGCGCAGCGCGGTCTTGCCGGGGGCGGCGCTCACCCGGGCGCGCAGGACCTCGCCCAGGCCCTTGTCTGCATCAGACATTCCTGTGTTCTCCGTCGTGAAGCGAAATGAATCTCGGGCCGGGCTGCGGCAGGCCGCCGCAGCCGGTCATGGGCCCGCGCGGCGGCGGGACCGGGCAGCGGTCAGAACTTGACGGCCACGTCGATGCCCACCGTGCGCGGCGCGCCAAAGGCGACCTGGGGGGCGAGGGTCAGCGGGTTGACCGCCGCGTCGCGGATGTACTTGCGGTCCGTCAGGTTGCGCACCCACAGGGCAGCCGACCAGCGCTTGTCCTCGATGCCCAGGCGCAGGTTGACCAGGCTGAAGGCCTTGCCCTTCATCTGGTTGGCCGCGTCGTAGTAGACGTCACCGACATGGCTCACCTCGGCGCGCCCCACCAGCTGCAGGCCGTTGCCCAGCAGGTGGCGCTTCTGGACCGCCGCCGAGACGATGCGCCCGGGCGCGAAGGGCACGCGGTTGCCGGTGTAGTCGGTGCCGGCCACGGCATCGCGGTAGGAACGGAACTTGGCGTCCAGATAGCTCAGCGAGGTGGAGAGTTGCCAGCCCTGGGGCAGCAGGTAGGCCGCATCGAACTCCAGGCCCTGGTGGCGGGACTTGCCGGCGTTGCGGGTCACCTCGGGGCCGACGCCCAGCGACTGGCCGATCTGCTGGTTGTCGACATTGGTACGGAAGACGGCGGCGTTGAGCTGCAGGCGCTTGTCCTGCGAGGCCAGCTTCAGGCCGGCCTCGTAGTTGATATTGGTCTCGGGCGCATAGGCGCGGTCGGCCTCGCTGAGCACGACGGTGTTGAAGCCGCCACTGCGGTAGCCCTTGGTCACGGTGCCGTACAGCAGGCTGCTGTCGGCGGGCTTGAACATCACGCCGACCTTGGGCGCGGTCTGCGAGAACGAGCGCGCATGGCTTTGCGCCGGCGTGGCGGCCACCTGCGTGCCGCCCATGTAGGAGGCGGATTCGGCCCCGAAGGAGACCGTCTCGCGCTCATGGCGCAGGCCGGCCTGCACGCCCCAGCGCGGCGTGAACCAGTACTCGGCATTGCCGAAGAAGGCCGTGCCGCGCGTGCGGTACAGGCTGCCGGTGAGCGTCTCCACGCCCATGGGCACCATGGCCAGCCGGTCGTTGCCGCGGCGCCGGTCGTTGAACAGGAAGACGCCGCCCAGCCAGGACAGGCCGGTGGCCTGGGGATTGCGCGAACCCAGGCGCAGCTCCTGCGTCCACTGGCGCTGCTGGACCGCATAGACGTCATTGGCCATGGGCTGGGGCGTGCCGTCGAACTCGCCCGTGAAGGTGTACTTGTTGTCACGCAGGCCGGTGATCGAGGTCAGGGTGAACAGATCCGTGTCGTAGCGCACCCGCAGCGAGGCGCTGCGCAGGTCCTTGTCGTCGCGGCCCGGGAAGTCGTAGGCCACCTGGTGGGGCCGGGTGTCTTCGAGGCGGCGGCCGGTGGCGGCGGTCTTGTCGTAGTAGCCGTCGCGGATGCGCGCCACTTCCAGGCCCAGGGTGATGTCCAGGCGGTCGTTGGGCAAATAGCGCAGGCGCAGGCGCAGGCCGCGCTCGTCCAGCGGGTCGGCATCGCGCCCCAGGTAGGTGTTGCGGGTGTAGCCGTCGCGCTGGACCGAGGCCGCCGAGATGCCCAGGAACAGGTTTTCCTGGTTGATCGGCACATTCAGGTCGGCACTGGCCTGGCGCAGGCCATGGTTGCCCAGGCTCACGCGGCCCTCGCCGCGCAACTGGCCATCGGGCTGGCGCGTCACGATGTTGAGCACCCCGCCCATGGTGTTGCCGCCGTACAGCGTGCCCTGGGGCCCGCGCAGCACCTCCATGCGCTCGATGTCGAACAGCTGCAGATTGGCGGGGAAGGCGAAATGGTCCAGGTAGGGCACGTCGTCCACATACAGCCCGACGCCGGGCGTGTTCAGCCGCTGGCCGATGCCCCGGATGGACAGCAGCGGCGTGCTGCCCGCCTGCAGGTTGTGCAGGCTGCCGATGCGGCCGATCAGGTCGCTGGTGCTGGTGATGCCCTGCTCGCGGGCATCGGCGCCGCTGAGCACGTAGACGCTGGCGCCCACGCTCTGGTTGTCCTGCAGCACCTTCTGGGCCGTGACCTGCACGTCCGGCAGGCCCTGGGCCTCGGGGTCCTGCGCGGCCGCCTCCTGCGCCCGCGCCAGGCTGCCGGCCGCGGCCAGTCCGGCAAGCAGGGACAGCGCCAGCGGCCGCATGCGCAGGCGGTTTTTCGGGAAGGCTGCGCGCCCGGGTTTGCTCTGATTCATCTCGGCTCCTCACCACACAAAATGCACATCAATTGCGAACAATTCTCAATCAACGCAGATTGTGCTCAGAGGACTGCCGGGGCGACAGCGCGAGGCACGCGGCCGGCGGAGAGTTAGTGTCGGTCCACGGACTTTTGGTGGCGATAGCCACCATTCAGCGCAGGCTGGCGTGCTCGAACAGGCGCGCCGGCAGGCCGCCGTTGATGCGTGTTTCCTGTGCCAGCAGCACGGTGCGCGAGCGGCCGTCGGCCGAGGTGACCACGGTGCGGGTGCGGCTCCAGGCATCGCCGAAACGCTGGAAGTCCAGGTAGCTGGCGGTCTTGATCAGCTGGCCCGCGCGGTCCATGTACTCGACCTTGACCGGCAGCCACAGGTCTTCGCGTACCCAGGTCACGCGGCGCGAGTATTCGGAGACGTCGGCGCGCACCGGCCGCGACTCGATCACCTGGCACATGGCCTCGCCGCAGGCCTCGCGGCGCAGCCACTGGTGCGTGTCGTCGTCCACGCTGCGGTCCTGCAGGTCCTCGTTGAGCAGATCGCTGCGCATGAAGGACCCGCGCCGCGCGCTGCCCGCGATGCGGCGCACGATGCGCTCGCTGGGCAGGAACATCCACATGTCGTCGTCGCGCGCGATGTCGTCGTAGTTCCAGGTCAGGTATTTGATGCCGCGCGCATCGGTGGGTTCGTGGAACACCAGCAGGCCGCGGCTCTCGTCGGCCAGGCGCGCCGAATAGCTCTCCAGGCCCCGGCGCAGCACCACGCCGTCGCGCTCGATGGTCATCTGGTAGCGGCGATAGACATCGCGGTGCGTGTCGGCCTGGCGTGCGCGCTGCACGATGTCGCGGGCGTTGGGCTGGGCCGTGGCGGCCGGGCCGGCGGCCTCAGCCGGGGCCGCCGGTGCGCCCTGCGCATGGGCCAGCGCCGATCCGGCGAGCAGCAATGTGGCAAGGGTCTGTCTGAGGGCTTTCTCGCAGAGGCAGGGCATGGCTTCCTTGGGTTCAGGTCGCGGCGATTCCGCCTGCCGATTATTCGGCGCGCACCCGGCTCCCAGTGTTCTGCGCGGCTCCATCAGGGGCCTGAACCGCTTCGCGCAGCGCGCGCGGCTCCTTGCCGAACAGCGCGCGGCAGGCCGCCGCGAAATGCCCGCCGGCGGCCAGCCCCACGCCATGGGCGATGTCGGCGATGGGCAGCGTCGTCTGCTCGATCAGCCGCCGCGCCTCAATCAGCCGTTCGCGGCGCAGCCAGGCATAGGGCGGACTGCCGAAGGCGAGAGGAAAGGCGCGCTTGAGCGCCGCCGGGCTCAGGCCGACCTCGCGCGCCAGCGCCTCGATGCCGGGCGGGTCCTGCATGCGCGTGCGCAGGATGGCGGCGGCACGCAGCACGCGGGCATCGGGCGCGGGCCGTGGGTCGGCACAGGCCGCCGGCGTGGTCAGCAGGCGCATGGCCGCGAAATGGCAGGCCAGCGCGCTGGCCGCATCGGGCTGCGCCAGCCGCGCCACGATGCGCTCGATGGCCACGGCCGATTCCGCGTCGATGCTGCGCAGGCCCGCCTGCGCGGACCATGACGCATCGTCGAAGCGCACACAGCCGGGTGTATCGATCAGCAGCGCATCCAGGGGCGGCGACTGCGGCGGCAGCACCAGGCCCGTGACCTGCCGCGTGCGCCCGAACCAAGCCTGTCCCGCGCAGACGGCGTCACCGTCCACCTGCAGCGCCCCCGCGCGCACGAACAGCGCGGCCAGGCCGGCGCAGTCCAGGGCGGCGGCGCCATGCGCCGGCAGCAGGCGCAGCCGCAGTCCGCTGGGCAGCACCCGCGCGACGGGCGCGAGGGGCGCGTCGGCCTCAGCTGCCATAGCGGCCCGGCACGATGCCGAAGCGCTCGCGGAACTGCCGCGCGAAATGCCCGGCCCGCGTATAGCCCACCGACAGCGCGGCCGCCTTGACCTGCTGGCCCTCGATCAGCGCGCAGCGCGCGGCCTCCAGCCGCAGCGCCTTGACATAGCCGTAGACGCCGCAGCCGAAGAGCTGGGCGAACGCCAGCTTCAGCCGCGAGCCGGACAGGCCGACCTCGCGCGCGATCTCGTTGACGCCGGGCGGGTCCTGCAGCCGGTGCGCCAGGCGCGAGGCCGCATCGAGCGCCTGCTCCAGTTCGAGGGGCGCCAGCTTGCGCCGGGCCGGCGTGCGGCGCTGGGCGTCGATGCGCGCGAACAGGTAGTCCGACAGCAGCTCCAG
The DNA here is from genome assembly GCF_014170385.1 of Delftia sp. UME58. Lineage (NCBI taxonomy): Bacteria > Pseudomonadati > Pseudomonadota > Betaproteobacteria > Burkholderiales > Comamonadaceae > Delftia > Delftia sp. UME58. The sequence goes on along the minus strand of NZ_LZZV01000114.1, from coordinate 94,204 downwards.
CACCATGGACTCGCGGCGCAGGCGCTGCAGCGGCGTCTGTCCTTCCTGCGCGACCAGCCGGCGCGCATGGCCGAGCATGGCCGGCGGCATGCCGCCGGCCTCGATCAGCGATACGTCGCGGCCCTCGACGGCGCGGCGCCAGGCGTCGGGCAGGGACAGCTGCCAGCTCTCGGCCCAGCCCAGCACAAACTCGCGCGACACCGACAGGTCCACCGCCGCCAGCCGGTGGCATTGCGACAGCTCGGTGGTCCAGCTGGTCTGCGGCAGCAGCCAGGCAAAGGCGGCGCCCGCGCCGCCGCGCAGCGCGGGCAGGGGCGCCTCGGGCTCGGCGCCGAGCTTGCCGTCCACCACGAAGCACAGGTTGACCAGGCAGCTGGGCTGCTCGGCCGCGATACGGGTGGGCCGGTGCAGGCTGCCCTGGGTCACCCCCAGCAGTAGGCCTTCGTCCAGCGCGCACAGTCGCGTCGCGCCCTGCCCCATGTAGGCCGGCCATTGCATCACGTCGTCGTGCGACAACGCGTGCGGTTCGGGCATGCCGATCTCGATGAGATCCCCGGCGGTGCGTCGCACTTGCATCTTCTTGGAGCCTGTCGGTGACGTCGGTATTGAGAATGATTCTCTGTCAATGATACAGGCCGATGGGCCGGCGCAGGCACGCAGCCGCTCCAGCCAACCGACAAGGTCGCAGCAGGAGCACTGGAAAAAGAAAAACCCCGCAAATCCTGGATTCACGGGGTTGTGGAATTGGTGGGTGATACATGGATCGAACATGTGACCCCTGCCGTGTGAAGGCAGTGCTCTACCGCTGAGCTAATCACCCATGAAGCCGGCTGCGAGGCCAACTTCCTTGGAAAAAAAATGGTGGGTGATACATGGATCGAACATGTGACCCCTGCCGTGTGAAGGCAGTGCTCTACCGCTGAGCTAATCACCCGCGAAGCCGGCTGCGAGGCCAACTTCCTTGGAAAAAAAATGGTGGGTGATACATGGATCGAACATGTGACCCCTGCCGTGTGAAGGCAGTGCTCTACCGCTGAGCTAATCACCCGCGAAGCCGGCTGCGAGGCCAACTTCCTTGGAAAAAATGGTGGGTGATACATGGATCGAACATGTGACCCCTGCCGTGTGAAGGCAGTGCTCTACCGCTGAGCTAATCACCCATATGTCGTTACTGCGACAAGACTTAGATTATGTCATAACTTCTAGGACTGATTTTCGAAGCCGCGCCAAATTGTCTTGCCGCCGCTCGATTTGTCCATCTGCACCATCACATCCTCGTGTGCGGCCAGTTCCTGATCATTGGCGTGCACCACGCGCAGCTTGAAGCTGGCCAGATCCACCTGCGCCACCACCAGCCCACCCTCGGACTGGACAGGCTCCTCCGCCATCAACAGGGCCTCCTGGCCCCGCGTGAGGTTGATATAGACATCGGCCAGCAACTCCGCATCCAGCAACGCGCCGTGCAGCGTGCGCCCGGAATTGTCCACCTCCAGGCGATCGCACAGCGAATCGAGCGAGTTGCGCTTGCCAGGGAACATCTCCTTGGCCATGACCAGGGTGTCGATGACCCCGCTCACGCACTGGAGGATCGGCGGGCGGTTGGCGAGCTCAAGTTCCTTGTTCAGGAACCCCAGGTCAAAGGGCGCGTTGTGGATGATCAGCTCGGCGCCCTGCAGGTATTCCCAGATCTCCTCGACCTTGTGCTCGAAGCGCGGCTTGTCCTTGAGGAATTCGGTGGTGATGCCGTGCACGCGCAGCGCGTCCGGATGGCTGTCGCGCCCCGCATTGAAATACAGATGCAGGTTGTTGCCGGTCAGCTTGCGGTTGACCATCTCCACGCAGCCCAGCTCGATGAGCCGGTCGCCGTTGTCGGCTGACAGGCCAGTGGTTTCAGTGTCGAGAATGATTTGACGCGACATGTGCTGGCCCTCAGTGGTTTTCCTTGGCGTGATTGAGCGAGTACTTGGGAATCTCGATGGTCACGTCCTCGCGTGCCAGGATGGCCTGGCAGGACAGGCGGGACTGCGGCTGCAGACCCCAGGCACGGTCCAGCAGGTCTTCTTCCTCTTCCTCGGCCTCGTTCAGCGAGTTGTAGCCCGCCTTGACCACCACATGGCAGGTGGTGCAGGCGCAGCTCATGTCGCAGGCATGCTCGATCTTGATGTTGTTGTCCAGCAGGGCCTCGCAGATCGAGGTTCCGGCGGGCGCCTCGATTTCGGCTCCCTGGGGACAGTATTCGGCGTGGGGAAGTATTTTGATAACGGGCATGACGGATCTGCTGTCGGATCAGAAATCAGGAAAGGGATTGCACGCTCTTGCCGGCCAGGGCCTGCTGGATGCTGCGGTTCATGCGCTCGGCGGCAAAGGACTCCGTGCCCTTGGCCAGCGCTTGCGTTGCGGCCTCGATGACGGCGGCATCCTCGGAGCCCACGCTGGCGCGCAGGGAGTCGATCAGCGTATCGATGGCTGCGCGCTGGTCCGCGGCGAGCACATCGCCATCGGCCTGCAGAGCGCTCTCGGTGGCCATCAGCATGCGATCGGCGTCGACACGTGCCTCCACCAGTGCGCGGGCCTGCATGTCCTGCTGGGCCGTGGCAAAGCCGTCCTGCAGCATGCGGGCAACCTCGTCATCCGACAGGCCGTACGAAGGCTTGACATGGATATGGGCCTCGACGCCGCTGGTCTGCTCCTTCGCACCTACCGACAGCAGGCCGTCGGCATCCACGGTGAAGGTCACACGAATGCGGGCCGCGCCGGCCGCCATGGGCGGAATGCCGCGCAGCTCGAAACGCGCCAGGCTGCGGCAGTCCGCCACCAGGTCGCGCTCGCCCTGCACCACATGGACGGCCAGGGCCGTCTGACCATCCTTGTAGGTGGTGAAGTCCTGGGCACGGGCAGTGGGAATGGTCTCGTTGCGGCTGATGATCCGCTCGACAAGGCCGCCCATGGTCTCCACGCCCAGGGACAGAGGAATCACGTCGAGCAGCAGCATGTCGCCGCTGGAGCTATTGCCAGCGAGCTGGTTGGCCTGGATGGCTGCGCCCAGCGCGACGACTTCGTCGGGGTTGAGGTTGATGAGGGGATCGCGGCCAAAGAACTCGGCCACGGCCTCGCGCACCTGGGGCATGCGGGTGGAACCGCCGACCAGCACCACGCCCTGCACTTCATCGCGTGCCAGGCCCGCATCCTTGAGTGCACGGCGCACGGCCGCCAGCGAACGTGCTGTCAGATGGGCGGTGCTCGCATCGAAATCGCTGCGCTTTACGTCGAAATGCACGGCGCCGGTAGACAGCTCGGCCGTGAGCGTTGCGACCTGTGCATCCGTCAATGCCTGCTTGCAAAGGCGCGCCGCCATGCGCCAGCGGGCCTTGTCCTCGGCCGTCTGGGGAACCACGCCGGCCTGCTGCGCCACCCACTCGGCCAGGGCCGCATCGTAGTCGTCGCCCCCCAGGGCCGAGTCGCCGCCAGTGGAGACGACCTCGAACACGCCCCGGGACAGGCGCAGGACAGAAATGTCGAAAGTACCGCCACCCAGGTCGTAGACCGCGTAGACCCCTTCGGAGCCATTGTCCAGGCCGTAGGCAATGGCGGCAGCCGTGGGCTCGTTGATCAGGCGCAGCAGGTTGATGCCGGCGAGCTTTGCCGCATCCTTGGTGGCCTGGCGCTGCGCGTCGTCAAAGTAGGCAGGCACGGTGATGACCGCGCCATGGATATCGTCATTGAAGGTGTCCTCGGCGCGAAAGCGCAGCGTGGCCAGGATCTCGGCGCTGACCTCCACGGCTGTCTTGGTGCCATCGACGGTCTCGATCCCGATCACGCCGCGGCCTGCCTCCTGCTCCGCAAAGCGGTAAGGCAGCTTTTCCGGCGCATCGATGTCAGCCAGCGTGCGGCCCATGAAGCGCTTGGCCGAGGCAATGGTGTTGCCCGCATCGGTAGACAGTGCAGCCTGGGCGGCGTGGCCGATCTCGCGGCGGCCCTGGGGCAGATAGCGCACGACAGAAGGCAGCAGCACCCGGCCCTGGTCATCCGGCAGACATTCGGCCACGCCATTGCGGACAGCTGCGACCAGCGAATGCGTGGTGCCCAGGTCGATGCCCACGGCAATGCGCCGCTGGTGGGGATCGGGGGACTGACCGGGTTCGGAAATCTGCAAAAGCGCCATGGAAATACTCGGGGAAATTGCAGGTCCGGGCCAGCCGGCCTGCCTTGTGAATGAGGGTCTCTCGTGGGAGGTACGGGTCGCGGGCTATTGTCCCAGTTGATCGCGGCGACGCTCTATGTCCTGCGCAAATCGCGCAACAAACATGAGGGCTCTGACCTGCTGCACAGCCGCCTGCGCATCGTGCAGCTCATCCAGCTGACGTCCGCATTCGGCCAGCATGCTCTTTCTCGCCTGCAGCACCTCGTCGTCCAGCGCATCCAGGGCAGCCTCGTCCTGCGCCTCTTCCAACGCCTCGCGCCACTCCATTTGCTGCATCAGAAAGGCCGTGGGCATGGATGTGTTGTCCTCGGCACGCACGGGGGCGCCCAGCAACTCGCAGAGATAGGCTGCGCGCCTGAGCGGCTCTTTCAGCCGCTGGTAGGCCTCGTTGATGCGCACCGACCATTGCATGGCCACGCGCTGCGCAGCAGCTCCCTGCGAAGCGAAGCGGTCGGGGTGGGCCTCGCGTTGCAATTCCTTCCAGCGCGCATCAATGGTGCTGCGCTCCTGCGCAAATTGGCGCGGCAGCGCAAACAGCTCGAAATCGTCCGATTGCAGGTTCATGTCGATAAAAAGCCGCCAGCACCGAAGCGATGGCGGCCTCTTGAGGGAGTAGAAAAAATCAGGGCCTGCCGGGCATGCCGCCAGGCCACAAGGGCCCGGCCACCCGGCAGATGCCGGTCAGATGCGAAAGCTCTCGCCGCAACCGCAGCGATCACGCTCGTTGGGGTTGTGGAACTTGAAGCCTTCGTTCAAGCCCTCACGCACGAAATCCAGCTCCGTGCCGTCGATATAGGCCAGGCTCTTGGGGTCGACCAGCACCTTGATGCCGTGGTCCTCGAAGATCACGTCCTCGGGCAATTGCTCGTCCACATACTCCAGCTTGTAGGCCAGGCCAGAGCAGCCCGTGGTCTTGACCCCGAGGCGCACGCCGATGCCCTTGCCGCGGCGCGACAGGTAGCGGCTCACATGGCGGGCCGCAGAATCGGTCAGCGAGATCGCCATATCAGGCGGCCACCACCGCAGTGCGCTTGGCACGGTAGTCATCGACTGCTGCCTTGATGGCGTCTTCGGCCAGGATGGAGCAGTGCACCTTGACGGGAGGCAGAGCCAGCTCTTCGGCGATCTGGCTGTTCTTCAGCGCAGCCGCCTCATCCAGCGTCTTGCCCTTGACCCACTCGGTCACCAGCGAAGACGAGGCAATCGCGGAACCGCAGCCATAGGTCTTGAAACGCGCATCCTCGATGACGCCGGTTTCGGGGTTGACCTTGATCTGCAGCTTCATCACGTCGCCGCAGGCAGGAGCGCCGACCATGCCGGTGCCCACCGATTCGTCGTTCTTGTCGAACGAGCCCACGTTGCGGGGATTTTCGTAGTGGTCTACCACTTTGTCGGAATAAGCCATGATGTCTACCTCTTCAATACTTGATTCGCGTGCCTGCCAATGCTCAGTGAGCCGCCCATTGGATGGTGCTGAGGTCGATGCCGTCCTTGAACATCTCCCACAGCGGGCTGAGTTCGCGCAGCTTGACCACATTGGTGCGGATGGTGCTGATCGCGTAGTCGATTTCCTCTTCGGTCGTGAAGCGGCCGATCGTCATGCGCAGGCTGCTGTGCGCCAGTTCGTCGCTGCGGCCAAGTGCACGCAGCACATAGCTGGGCTCCAGGCTGGCCGATGTACAGGCCGATCCCGAGGACACCGCCAGACCCTTGATGCCCATGATGAGCGACTCGCCTTCGACGAAGTTGAAGCTCATGTTCAGGTTCTGCGGCACACGGTGCTCCATGCTGCCGTTGATGAAGACCTGCTCCAGATCCTTCAAGCCGTTGAGCAGACGCTGCTGCAGCGCGTAGGCCTTGGCGTTGCTTTCAGCCATCTCTTCCTTGGCAATGCGGAAGGCCTCGCCCATGCCGACGATCTGATGCGTGGGCAGCGTGCCCGAGCGCATGCCGCGCTCATGGCCACCACCGTGGATCTGCGCTTCCAGACGCACACGTGGCTTGCGACGCACATACAGGGCACCCACGCCCTTGGGGCCATAGGTCTTGTGTGCGGTCATGCTCATCAGATCCACCGGCAGCTTGGACATGTCGATCTCCACGCGGCCCGTGGCCTGCGCAGCATCCACATGGAACAGGATGCCCTTCTCACGGCACAGCGCGCCGATGGCGGGAATGTCCTGGATGACGCCGATCTCGTTGTTCACGAAGAGCACGCTGACCAGAATGGTGTCCGGGCGCAGTGCGGCCTTGAATGCCTCGATGTCGAGCAGGCCATCTGGCTGCACGTCCATGTAGGTCACCTCAAAGCCCTGGCGCTCGAGTTCACGCATGGTGTCGAGCACGGCCTTGTGCTCGGTCTTGAGCGTGATCAGGTGCTTGCCCTTGCCCTGGTAGAAATGAGCTGCGCCCTTGATGGCGAGATTGATGGATTCGGTGGCGCCGCTGGTCCAGACAATCTCACGGGGATCCGCGCCGATCAGGTCCGCGACCTGGCCGCGGGCCTTCTCGATGGCCTCCTCGGCTTCCCAACCCCAGGCATGGCTGCGCGATGCGGCGTTGCCGAAATGCTCACGCAGCCAAGGAATCATGGCGTCCACCACGCGAGGGTCCACGGGGGTGGTCGCACCATAGTCGAGATAGATGGGGAAATGCGGGGTCATGTCCATGACTGGCTCTTATCAAAGTTCCGGCTGGCAAAAATCGGGAAGGCGATGAACTCCGGTGAATCCATCCAGGCGGACAACACCGCGCCACACAGCCATGCGCGGCGGTGCCCTGCCCTCAGGGTGTCAAAAGTCGATCAGGACTTGGCGAAGGCGTTGCCCAGCGCGAATACCGAGTTCGGAGCATTCACACGGATGGGCTTGACCACGGGAGCCGTGGAAATCGCGCGGCGCACCACGGGCTTGTCCTCGATCTGGATGCCCTTGGCCAGTTGTTCGTCCACGAGCTTTTGCAGCGTCACGGAATCGAGGAACTCGACCATGCGCTGGTTCAGTGCAGCCCACAGCTCGTGCGTCATGCAGCGGCCGGCTTCGCCCAGGCAATTTTCCTTGCCGCCACACTGGGTGGCGTCAATGGGCTCGTCCACGGAGACGATGATGTCGGCCACGGTGATGTCGCCAGCCTTGCGGGCAAGTGTGTAGCCGCCGCCAGGTCCACGCGTGGACTCGACGAGTTCATGGCGGCGCAGCTTGCCGAACAGCTGTTCGAGATACGACAGGGAAATCTGTTGCCGCTGGCTGATGGCAGCCAGCGTGACAGGGCCGTTGTTCTGGCGCAGGGCCAGATCGATCATGGCAGTGACCGCAAAACGGCCTTTGGTGGTGAGACGCATTACGAGCTCCTTCAGTCAGGCTTGTACGTTACAGAAACACCCGCTCCAGCGATTTGACTGGAGTTGGGCTCAGTCTCCGCCCTTACTCCGTCCTGTTCAAAAGGTTCAGAGCCCTTCTTTTCATCGAAGTTTTTGTTGTTGTTGAGTGTTGACCCTTAGTGTACCACATTCCCCATCAATTTTGTCGGGTAACAAGAGCCAACAGTCTTCAGACAAGACACCGCCTCAGGAAACCTGCGCGGAAGAACCCCCGAACAGTTGCTCCTTGAGCAGTGCCAGCTGATCGCGCACCCGCGCAGCCTGTTCGAACTCCAGGCTGCGCGCATGTTCGAGCATCTGCTTCTCCAGACGCTTGATTTCCTTGGCCACATCTTTTTCAGACATGTCCTCGACACGCGCTCTTTCGAGCTGATTGGCCTGCAGGCGTTCCGCTTCCTTGCCACTTTTTTCGCTGTAGACACCATCAATCAGGTCTTTCACCCGCTTGACAATCTGCTTGGGTTCGATCCCGTTTTCCTCGTTGAAGCTTATTTGCTTGGCGCGACGGCGCTCGGTCTCGCCAATGGCCTTCTTCATGGACTCCGTGACCCGGTCCGCATAGAGAATGGCCTTGCCATGCAGGTTGCGCGCCGCGCGGCCGATGGTCTGGATGAGGCTGCGTTCGGCGCGAAGAAAGCCCTCCTTGTCGGCATCGAGGATGGCGACCAGCGAGACTTCGGGGATGTCCAGACCCTCTCGCAGCAGGTTGATGCCCACGAGCACGTCGAAGACGCCCAGGCGCAGGTCGCGAATGATCTCCACGCGCTCCACGGTTTCCACGTCGGAGTGCAGATAGCGCACCTTGACGCCGTTTTCACTCAGGTAGTCGGTGAGCTGCTCGGCCATGCGCTTGGTCAGCGTGGTGATGAGAACGCGCTCCGTGCGCTCGACGCGCAGGCGGATTTCCTGCAGCACGTCGTCCACCTGATTGGTGGCCGGGCGCACTTCGATTTCAGGATCGATGAGGCCTGTGGGCCGAACGACCTGATCCACGACCTGGCCCGAGTGGGTCTTTTCGTAGTCTGCCGGCGTGGCAGAGACAAAGATGACCTGGCGCATGCGCCGCTCGAATTCCTCGAATTTGAGCGGCCGGTTGTCCAGTGCAGAAGGCAGCCGAAAGCCGTATTCCACCAGCGTGGTCTTGCGCGAGCGGTCGCCGCTGTACATGGCGTTGAGCTGGCCGATCATCTGGTGGCTCTCGTCCAGGAACATGAGGGCGTCGCCGGGCAGGTAGTCGGTCAGGGTGCTGGGCGGCTCGCCGGGTGCGGCGCCTGAGAGGTGGCGGGTGTAGTTCTCGATGCCCTTGCAGTGGCCGACCTCGGTGAGCATCTCCAGATCGAAGCGCGTGCGCTGCTCCAGGCGCTGGGCCTCGACCAGCTTGCCGTCACCCACCAGTTGCTTGAGCCGCTCGGCCAGCTCCAGCTTGATGGTTTCCACGGCGGCCAGCACCTTGTCGCGCGGCGTGACGTAGTGGCTGCTGGGGTAGACGGTGAAGCGGGGGATGCTCTGGCGCACACGGCCCGTCAGCGGATCGAACAGTTGCAGGCTTTCGACCTCGTCGTCGAAAAGTTCGATGCGGATGGCCAGCTCGGAGTGCTCGGCGGGGAAGACGTCGATGGTGTCGCCGCGCACGCGGAACTTGCCCCGGCTGAAGTCCTGGTCGTTGCGCTGGTACTGCATGCGGATCAGTTGCGCGATGACATCGCGCTGGTTGATGCGGTCGCCGGTGCGCAGCGTCATGATCATGCGGTGGTAGCTTTCGGGCTCACCGATGCCGTAGATGGCCGAGACCGTGGCGACGATGACCACGTCGCGCCGCTCCATCAGGCTTTTGGTGCACGACAGCCGCATCTGCTCGATGTGCTCGTTGATGGCGCTGTCCTTTTCGATGAACAGGTCGCGCTGTGGCACATAGGCCTCGGGCTGGTAGTAGTCGTAGTAGCTGACGAAGTATTCGACGGAGTTCTTGGGAAAGAACTCGCGGAATTCGCTGTACAGCTGCGCTGCCAGCGTCTTGTTGGGCGCAAAGACGATGGCCGGGCGGCCCAGGCGGGCAATCACGTTGGCCATGGTGAAGGTCTTGCCCGAGCCCGTCACGCCCAGCAGGGTCTGGAACGATTCACCGTCCTGGATGCCTTCGACCAGCTTTTCGATGGCTGCAGGCTGGTCGCCGGCCGGCGGATAGGGCTGGAACAGCTCGAAGGGGGAGTCCGCGAAATGCACGAACTGGCCGGAGGCCTCAGGTGCTGGGGAGGAATCAGAGACTTCGTGCATGACGTGGGTTCGCAAAAGTGAGTATCGGCCGGCGAGATCGCTAGAATTCATGGGTTAACCCGAAAGCCTACCGTAGCTTGGGGCTAGCCGCGTTTTTTCCACCTCCCAAGACATCCCAAGGACGCTTCATGTCTCTGTTTACCGCCGTCGAAATGGCCCCCCGCGACCCCATCCTGGGTCTGAACGAGCAGTTCGCTGCCGACACCAACCCCAGCAAGGTGAATCTGGGCGTGGGCGTGTACTTCGACGACAACGGCAAGTTGCCCCTGCTCGAATGCGTGCAGGCCGCCGAGAAGGCGATGATGGACAAGCCCACGGCCCGCGGCTACCTGCCCATCGACGGCATCGCTGCCTATGATGCCGCAGTCAAGGGCCTGGTGTTCGGCGCCGAGTCCGACGTCGTCAAGTCCGGCCGCGTGTCCACGGTGCAGGCCATCGGCGGCACCGGCGGCCTGAAGATCGGCGCCGACTTCCTCAAGAAGATCAGCCCCGCCGCGAAGGTGCTGATCTCCGACCCGAGCTGGGAAAACCACAAGGCCATCTTCACCAATGCCGGCTTCGAAGTGGGCACCTATGCCTACTACGACGCAGTCAACCGCAAGGTGAACTTCGAAGGCATGCTGGCCGACCTGAACGCGGCAGCCGCCGGCACCATCGTGGTGCTGCACGCCTGCTGCCACAACCCGACCGGCTATGACATCACGGCCGAGCAGTGGGACCAGGTGATCGCCGCCGTCAAGGCCAAGGGTCTGGTGGCCTTCCTCGACATGGCCTACCAGGGCTTTGGCCACGGCATTGCCGAAGACGGCGCCGTGATCGGCAAGTTCGTGGCTGCCGGCCTGAACATCTTCGTCTCGACCTCGTTCTCCAAGAGCTTCAGCCTGTACGGCGAGCGCGTGGGCGCACTGTCGGTGGTGGCCAACGACAAGGAAGAGGCGGCCCGCGTGCTGAGCCAGCTCAAGATCGTGATCCGCACCAACTACTCCAACCCGCCCACCCATGGTGGCGCCGTGGTGGCCGCCGTGCTGAACAACCCCGAGCTGCGCGCCCTGTGGGAAAAGGAACTGGGCGAGATGCGCGTGCGCATCAAGGCCATGCGCCAGAAGCTGGTTGACGGCCTGAAGGCTGCCGGTGTCCAGCAGGACATGGGCTTCATCACCACCCAGATCGGCATGTTCAGCTACTCCGGCCTGAGCAAGGACCAGATGGTGCGCCTGCGCACCGAGTTCGGCGTCTACGGCACGGATACGGGCCGCATGTGCGTGGCCGCGCTGAACAGCAAGAACATCGACTACGTCTGCCAGTCGATCGCCAAGGTGGTCTGACCGTCACCCTGCCACCCGGCCCTGCGCCGGGTTGCAAAGCATGCCGCCGGCGCGCCCTGCCCTGGCGGCATTTTCTTTGTGCGGGCGGGTTTTGCATCCTCGCAGTCCGGTATGCGCCAGGTCTGCGCGAACACCGGTGCGATCATGCGGGCAGCCGAAACATCGAATGAAGAACGAGACACTCCATTCCCATGCCTGATCACGCCTGCCTCGCTGCCTCCACCTCTTGCCCCGACGGGCTGCCACTGTCCGGCGTCCGGATCCTGAGTCTGGCCCTGAACCTGCCCGGACCTGCAGCCCTGATGCGCTGCGCGGACATGGGCGCGCAGTGCAGCAAGCTGGAGCCGCCATCTGCGCAGCCAGGGCCTGCCGGAGCGGACCCGATGGCTTTGTACAGCCCGCAGGCCTATGCCGACATGCACCAGGGCATCGCCGTCTGGCAGGCGCAGCTCAAGACCGAGGACGGACAGGCCGCGCTGCGCAAGGCGCTGGACAGCGCCGACATCCTGCTCACCTCGTTCCGCCCCGCCGCACTGGCCAAGCTGGGGCTGGACTGGGCGTCGCTGCAGCAGCGCCATCCGCAGCTGTCGCTGGTGCGCATCGTCGGCAGCGCGGGAGCCCTGGCCGATGTGCCGGGCCATGACCTGACCTATCAGGCCGAGGCAGGTCTGGTACAGAAAGGCGCCATGCCACCCAGTCTGTTTGCCGACATGGCCGGTGCACTGATGGCCAGCGAAGCCGTGCTCAAGGCCTGGCTGCTGCGCCAGCGCAGCGGCCGCGGCAGTCTCCAGGAAGCAGGCCTGGCCCAGGCCGCGCAGTGGCTGGCCCTGCCCTGGCATTGGGGCCTGACCCGGCCCGATGGCGATGTGGGCGGCGCGCACGCAGGCTATCGCGTCTACGCCTGCGCCGATGGATCGGTGGCCGTGGCAGCCCTGGAGCCGCATTTCGCGGCCCGCCTGTGCGCCGTGGCGTCGGTGAATGGCGATGGCAGCATCGCCAGCATGCGCAGCCCCGCCATGCATGCCGCCCTGCAGGCCTTCCTGGCCCCCTTGTCCTGCGCCGAGCTGGCAGACCTGGCCGAGCAGCACGATCTGCCCCTGCACCCTCTTCCCAACCAGCCCTCGGCACTGCCTCGCTTGTAGGCCGATACCGAAAAGCACCACCTGCCCGCAACCTACAAGCCGCGCAGGTCATGGCTGGCCGCAGCATACGGGCACACTGCTGCCAATGACCCTCTTTACCGCGATAGCCCGCTCCTCTTAAATCGGAGTTGCGCATACAACCGGACAACCCGAACACATCTGGAAACACCCATAATCGGCTTATCTGGAGGCAGCCCCATGGTTCGAGAACATTCATCAACCGCCCGGATATCCGGGATGCGTCAGCCACCTAGCCATTCGGCGCCAGCCCTGCGGCGCATTGGCGCCAGCGCCTGAGCCGCCCACACGGCCAACCCTGCCCTGCTCCGCCCATGCAAAGCCAGCCCCCAGCCCATGTGCCGGTACTGCAGCTGGTGCAGCGCATCTGGCCCCTGGTGCTGGTGGTCGTGGTGCTGGTATTCATGGCCAGTGGCAGCCTGTACCTGGTGTCTGCGGTGCGGGCCTTCGTGGCCGGGGAAAGCCTGTGGTCCAAGGCGCAGAAAGATGCCATCTACGCCCTGAGTCGATATGTGGACAGTGGCTCGGCGCGTGACCTGGCACGCTTCGAGCAGGCCATGGTCGTTCCTGCAGGCGACTGGCAGGCCCGCATGGCGCTGGACGATGTGCCGGCAAGGATCAAAGACGCGCGCGCCGGCATTCTGCTGGGGGGCAACCACCCAGACGATGCCGACGCGCTGATCTGGCTGATGCAGACTTTTCGCCATGTCGAACTGCTGGAGGAGCCCTATCGTTACTGGAAACAGGGCGACCAGTACCTGCAGCAGCTCGACCGGCTGGCGCAGGAGATAGAGCAGCGTCACACCGTGGGAAGCGTGAGCGCCGAGGACGTCATCACCTGGAAGCGCGAGATCGAGCAGATCAATGCCGGCGTCACACCCGCCACCCAGCAGTTCAGCGCCTCGCTGGGCCGCAGCTCCCGGCAGATGGTGATGTGGCTGCAGGGCATTCACCTGGTGCTGGGCGTGGCGCTGATCCTGGTGGCGCTCTGGCATACGCGGCGCATGCTGCAGCAGCGCCAGCAGGTGCAAAACGACCTGCTGACCGAAAAGGAAAGGGCCCAGACCACGCTGGCCTCGCTGGGCGACGCCGTGATCACCACGGACGCCCAGGGCGTGGTGGACTATGCCAATCCCGCCGCGCTGGGCCTGCTGGGCAACAGCGAGCAGCAGCTCAAGGGCCGGCACCTGGCCAAGGGCCTGCATTTCAACAGCATTGATACCACCCAGACCGCGGAAAGCCTGCTGGCACATTTGCTGTCGGGCCAGCAATTGCGCGAGGAGCACACGCGCTGGCTGCGGCGCCATGACCGCAGCATCGTGCCGGTCAAGCTCATGGGCTCGGCCATCAGCGGCGGCGGGGAGCGCCCGGCGGGTGCGGTGATCGTGCTCAGGGATGTCTCGCGCGAGCAGCAGTATCTGGACCAGCTGTCATGGCATGCCAGCCACGACGGTCTGACCGGGCTGGAGAACCGCGTGGAATTCGAGCGGCGCCTGCAGCGCCTGCTCAACCAGGGCCAGCACAGGTTGCGGCCCGCAGCCCTGCTGTACATGGACCTGGACCAGTTCAAGCTCATCAACGAGACCTGCGGCCATCCGGCGGGCGACGAAATGCTGTGCGAGGTCAGCCGTCTGCTGCTGCACAATCTGCGCGAGACGGACACCCTTGCCCGCCTCGGCGGCGACGAGTTCGGCGTTCTTCTGGAGAACTGTCCGCCCGAGCCCGCCCTGCGCATTGCCGAAAAGCTGCGCCAGGCTGCCGAGGCCCTGCACGTTCATTGGGGCAAGCAGGTGCTGCGCACGGGGCTGAGCATCGGCCTCGTGCACATAGGCGGCGAAGTGCAATCGGCCCAGGACCTGCTGCGCATGGCCGACATGGCCTGCTACCGCGCCAAGGAGCGCGGCCGCAACCGCATCTATGTCTACCGCAGCGATGATGGCGAGTACACGCGCCACGTCAGCGAAATGGAATGGGTGACGCGCATACGCACGGCGCTGGAGCAGGAGCGCTTTTGCCTGTACGCCCAAAGCATTGCACCGCTGCAGCCCGACGGCCAGCGCGGCCTGCATTTCGAGGTGCTGCTGCGGCTGCGCGACGAGCAGGGCCAGATCATCTCGCCGGCCACCTTCATTCCCGCGGCCGAGCGCTACGGCATCATGCCCACGGTGGACCGCTGGGTGATCGCCAGAACGCTGGCCACGCTGGCCCAGCATCCGGCCGCACTGCGCCATATCGACACCTGCGCCATCAATCTGTCAGGCCCCAGCCTCGACGACGACGGACTGCTGGATTTCGTGCAGGCGCAGCTGAGCACGCACGGCATCGCGCCGCAGCTGTTGTGCTTCGAGATCACCGAGACCAGCGCCATCGCCAGCCTGTCCAGTGCCACCAGGCTGATCCAGGCCCTGCGCACGCTGGGCTGCCGATTTGCGCTGGACGACTTCGGCGTGGGCATGTCCTCGCTGACCTATCTGAAGCAGCTGCCCGTGGACTACCTGAAGATCGACGGCGGCTTTGTGCGCGACATGCTCCAGGACCCCAGCAACCACGCCATGGTGGAGATGATCAACCGCATAGGCCATATCCTGGGCAAGCGTACGGTGGCCGAGTATGTGGAAAGCCGGGAAATCGCCCAGGCCCTGCAGGCCGTGGGCGTGGACTATGCCCAGGGCTTTGCCCTGGCACGGCCCGTGCCGCTGGACACCCAGTACTTCGAAAGCGGCGCCCATGCTGCCCGCCGCGAATGGCAGGGCACGCTGGCGCCGGCCGCCAGCTAGAGGCAAAGGCGCGTCAGCGCGGCTTGCGACCGCCCGGCGCCGCCTTGCGGCCCGAACCGGCAGCGCCCGCAGAACGGGAAGGACCGCCCACACCGGGTCGCGGCGGCAGACCCGTGTGCTGGGTCAGCATGCGGCCCGGCTGGGGCTGACTGGAACGGAAACGCACATCGCCCGCAGGCTCGCGCGACTCTGCCAGCACCTTGCCCGGCCCGGCATTCTTGCCGCCGGCCTTGTTGAGGGCGTAGGCCTTGCCTTGCTGGGATACCACGGCACGCGCGGCCACGCCCGTGCCCTGGGTGCTGTTCTTGCGGCGCGCGCTCTGGTAGCCGCCATCGACCAGGGGCTGGAAGGTGGGGATCAGGTGCTGCTTGCCGTTGCCGATGAGGTCGGCACGGCCCATGGCCTTCAGGGCCTCGCGCAACAGCGGCCAGTTGTTGGGATCGTGGTAGCGCAGAAAGGCCTTGTGCAGGCGCCGGCGCTTTTCACCGCGCACGATGTCCACCGACTCCTCGTTCACGTCGCGCATCTCGCGGCGCACCTTGGTCAGCGTGTTGCGGCCCGAGTGGTACATGGCCGTGGCCGTGGCCATGGGGCTGGGATAGAAGGTCTGCACCTGGTCGGCGCGAAAGCCGTTCTTCTTCAGCCAGATGGCGAGGTTCATCATGTCCTCGTCGCTGGTGCCCGGGTGGGCCGCGATGAAGTACGGAATCAGGTACTGCTTCTTGCCCGCTTCCTCGCTGAACTGCTCGAACATCTGCTTGAAGCGGTCATAGCTGCCTATGCCCGGCTTCATCATCTTGGTCAGCGGCCCGGACTCGGTGTGCTCGGGCGCGATCTTCAGGTAGCCGCCCACATGGTGCTGGACCAGTTCCTTGACGTACTCGGGCGACTTCACGGCCAGGTCGTAGCGCAGGCCCGAGCCGATCAGGATCTTCTTGATGCCCGGCAGATTGCGCGCGCGGCGGTAGATCTTGACCAGCGGAGCGTGGTCGGTGTGCAGGTTCTGGCAGATGCCCGGGAACACGCAGCTGGGCTTGCGGCAGGCGGCCTCGATCTCGGGGCTCTTGCAGCCCAGGCGGTACATGTTGGCCGTAGGGCCCCCCAGGTCGGAGATGGTGCCGGTGAAGCCCTTGACCTTGTCGCGGATGTCCTCGACCTCCTGGATGATGGACTCCTCGGAACGGCTCTGGATGATGCGGCCCTCATGCTCGGTGATGGAGCAGAAGGTGCAGCCGCCGAAGCAGCCACGCATGATGTTGACCGAGGTGCGGATCATCTCCCAGGCGGGGATCTTGGTCTCGCCCTCATGGCTGCCGCTGGCGTCGGCATAGCTGGGATGGGGGCTGCGCGCATAGGGCAGGCCGAAGACCCAGTCCATCTCGGCCGTGGTCAGCGGGATGGGGGGCGGGTTCAGCCACACATCGCGCGCGGTCACGCCCTCGCCGTGGGCCTGGACCAGGGCACGTGCATTGCCGGGGTTGGTCTCCAGGTGCAGCACGCGGTTGGCGTGAGCGTAGAGGATGGGATCGGCCTTGACCTGCTCGTAGCTGGGCAGGCGCAGCACGGTCTTGTCGCGCGGCGGCTGCTTGCCCTTGCCGCGCAGCGACGGATTGGGTACGAACTGGATGGTCTGAACGGCGGCGACCGAGGCACCGTCCGGCTTCGCGGCGGCATCACCCTCTTCCTTGGAGCAGGACTGGCCCTGGGCCTCGGCCTGCTCGCTGGTGGTCATGTAGGGGTTGATGTGGGGCTCGACCACGCCGGGCTCGTCCACCACGGAGGAGTCCAGCTCGAACCAGCCCGCTTCCGACTCGCGGCGGAAGAAGGCCGTGCCGCGCACATCGGTAATGCTTTCCACCGGCTCGCGCGCGGCCAGGCGGTGGGCCACCTCGACCAGGGCGCGTTCGGCGTTGCCGTACAGCAGGATGTCGCACTTGCTGTCCACCACGATGGAGCGGCGCACCTTGTCGCTCCAGTAGTCGTAGTGGGCGATGCGGCGCAGGCTGCCCTCGATGCCGCCGAGCACGATGGGCACGTCCTTGTATGCCTCACGGCAGCGCTGGCTGTAGACAATGGCCGCGCGGTCGGGGCGCTTGCCGCCCACGTCGCCCGGCGTGTAGGCATCGTCGGAGCGGATCTTGCGATCGGCCGTGTAGCGGTTGATCATCGAATCCATGTTGCCCGCCGTCACGCCCCAGAACAGGTTGGGACGGCCCAGGGCCTTGAAGGCCTCGGCGCTCTGCCAGTCGGGCTGGGCGATGATGCCCACGCGAAAGCCCTGCGCCTCCAGCACCCGGCCGATCACCGACATGCCGAAGCTGGGGTGATCCACATAGGCATCGCCCGTCACCAGGATCACGTCGCAGCTGTCCCAGCCAAGCTGGTCCATCTCGGCCCGGCTCATCGGCAGGAACGGGGCCGTGCCGAAGCGCTTGGCCCAGTACGGTCGGTAGCTGGTCAGCGGCTTGGCAGCGCGATGGAAAAAGGAAACGTCAACGGGGGCGTTCATGATGGGCGGTTCGGCTTCTGGGAGCCTGTGCGGAAGGAACCGGCCAGTGTACGTTTCAGCAGTCAACCCTGCTGGCTAAGGGTCTTGCTCCAGCCCTCTGATATGGCCCTCCTGCTGCTGCCAGCCCGACCTCTTCGCGGCCTCCTGCGCCAGATAGGCCTTGGGCGTATGCCCGGACCAGCGGCGGAAGGCCCGCGCAAACACCTTGGGAGAGTCGTAGCCCGCATTCTCCGCAATGCGGGCCGATGACAGCCCGCCGGCCTCCATCTGCTGGGCGGCCAGCGCCATGCGGTGCGCCGTCAGGTAGCCGATGGGCGTGGCGCCCACCAGCTGCTTGAAGCGCATGCTGAAGCGGGTGCGCGACATGCCGGCCTCGGCCGCCAGCGTCTCCACGCTCCAACTGCGCTGCGGCTCACGGTGCATGCAGACAATGGCACGGGCAATGCAGGCATCGCCCAGGCCTCGCAGCCAGCCTTCACCCACGGCAGCCTCGCGCGCCAGGTGCTCGCGCAGGATGTTGACCAGCAAAAGCTCGCCCATGCGCGCGGCCGACAGGCGCCAGCCCGGGCGCCGAGCCAGGGTCTCCAGCGTGAGCGACTGCATGGTGGTGGCCAGGCAATCGGCCAGCGGCAGATCGCTTGCGCGGATGTGGATCAGCGGCGGCAGGATGCGGAATACCGAATGCCGGCAATAGGCTGAAAACCACAGCAGGGCCGAAAACATGTCGGTCGCCTCGCCCCCGCCGCCATGGCTGAAGACCAGCGGATTCTCGTCCTGCGGGCCTTCGGCATGGCGGGAGATCAGCCGCGAGAACAGCTCGCAGGCCATGCCCAGATCCGAGGCCACCACATGTGCCGCACCCATGGGCAGCATGACCAGATCGCCGGGCTCGACCCGCAGCGGCTGCATGCCCTCCACCTGTATCCAGTAAGGCGCGCCGCGCGCCATGCGGATCATGGCGCCCGTGACGCCGGTGGACTTCAGGCTCCACGGCGCGGTCAGCGCAAAACGCGCCGTCACGGCGCGCTCTGACCGGCAAATATCGAGAACTTCGCTCAGCACATCCATGGGGTCGTGGCATCCTTGATTCCGGGCCGATGTTAGCCAGCGCCGGCCACGCAACCACCCCGCAGGGCTAGCGGTTTACCCTAGGCTGGAGATCCTGCTGCGCCGCCTGCACCAGCTCGGAGAACTGCTGGGCGCTGCCCAGCCGCTCGGCTGCCAGCAGCGCCAGCTTGACCAGAAACAGCTCGGATTGCTGCGGGCCTGCCGCATCAATGGCCGTGGCCAGTTGGTCGTAGACGGCCTCCAGACCGGCGATATCCAGGGTGCCGGGCGATTCAAGCGTGTCGGGCGATGTGGGTGCTTGGCTCATGCCTGGGCTCCTTGCGTGCAGGTGGCGTTGTCGAGTGCGGATTGCAGGCGCCGTGCATCCAGCGCCAGCCAGCGTGCGCAGACATGCTGGTCGGGCCGCAGCAGGTAGGCGGCGCCAGAAGGTGGATCGGCAGGCACGCCATGGCGTTCGCGGCAGCGGCCCTGACCATCGGAAAGGGTCAGGTCGGCGCCCTGAACTGGCTGCGGCTCCGGCTCCGCCTGGCTGGAGATGGCCACGATGCGCAGGCCCACGCCGCGGCCGCGCACCACGCGGGCAACCTCGCTCAACGCGGGCGGCACGGCCGAGCCATCGGTGAAATACAGCAGGTCGAAGCCGCCGCCCAGGTGGTCCAGCAAATAGTCGTCCGGCGCCAGGCACACGTTCTGCGGCGGCGCGCCATGGGCGGGGCCGCCCTTGAACAAATGGTTGTCGTCGTCCCTGCTGTTGAGGGGCGAGCAGGCGTACTCATGGGGGCGTGATGTACGCCAGTGGTACAGCGGGCGCACGAAGGCCTGGGTGAGCGACAGCGACAGCACGGCATCGCGCAGCAGCCGAAAGCCGCGCGAAGGCGGCGCCATGAAGCGCGTGCTCTTGCCGGCCTCTTCGACAATCTCGCGCGCCGCGCCCACGCGCTCGCTGCTGTAGCTGTCCAGCAACCGGGCCGGCGCCACGCCGCGCGCCACCAGGGCCAGGCGCCAGGCCAGGGCCTGGGCGTCCTGGAAACCGGTGTTGGCGCCGCGCACCCCGAAGATGGGCAGCAGGTGGGCCGCATCGCCCGTGAAGACCACGCGGCCGTGCACATAGTCCGGCAAGGTCAGCGCGCGTGCCGAGTAGACCGAGCTCCAGTCCATCTCCCAGGGGGTGCCGCCAAAGCCGATCATCTCCAGTTGCGCGTCGATGCGCGCCTTGAGCGATTCGGGCTGCAGTGCCTGCTGCGGATCTTCGCCCGCAGGCAACTGGTAGTCCACGCGCCAGATGCCGTGCGGCTCGCGGTGCATGAGGATGGTGTTGCCGGGGTTCCACACCGGATCGAAGAAGGCCAGTCGCTCGGTGGGCAGCGGCAGGTCGATGCGGATGTCGGCAATCACGAAGCGGCCTTCGTACGACGCCCCTTCCATGACCAGGCCCATGGCCGTGCGTATGCCCGAGCGTGCGCCATCGGCGGCGACCAGCCAGTCGGCTTCCAGCGCGTACGGCCCCTCGGGCGTGTCCACCTGCAGCCGCGCTTTTGCAGCCGCGCCTTCGCCAGCCTGCTCCACCCGCTCCACGCGGTTGCCCCAGCGCAACTCGATCAGCGGATGGGCCAGCACGGCATCGACCAGGTACTCCTCCAGGAACTGCTGCTGCAGGTTGGTCATGGGGAAGAAGCGGTCGTCCTCGCTGTGCGGTGCCTCCATGCGAAACACGCGCTGGCCCCGGTAGAAGGAGTTGCCAAAGCGCCATGGCAGCCCGCTGTCGTTGACCCGCCCGGCCACGCCCACCTGCTGGAGGATCTCCATGGAGCGGCGTGTGAAGACGATGGCGCGGCTGCCTTCGGATACCTGCAGCTCGGACTCCAGCAGCACGCATCGCTGCCCGTGGCGCGCCAGCTCCAGTGCCGTGGTCAGGCCTACCGGCCCCGTTCCGACGATGACGACAGGGTGCCGCTGCACCCCCGGATGCTCCGATGGCAGCCAGGGCCGATGCACCTGGTACCGGTAGTAGATGGACTGCCTGGGCTGGGCATGGGGCTGGTGCATGGGGGTCTCCGTCGTGCGTCTTGTTCAGGGCGCAGTGTAGGCAGCACCGGCCATGGCGATGTCCCCGGATGGGGACATACCGAGACGCCTGCCCCTGGGCTCAGGACAGCGCCTCGGGCGCCATCAACAAGGCAAACAGCTCACGCTGCCCCTGCACGCCCAGTTTGGCGCAGACCCGCTTGAGATAGGTTCGCGCGCTGGACACGGTGATGCCCAGGCGCTGCGCCAGCCGCTCGGCATCAAGCCCCTCGATCACGCAGCGCACCACGTCGAGATCACGCTGCGTGAGATGGGAAAAGCGCCCGGCCAGGCGCGCCAGCACCAACCCCGCCAAATCGTCCTGCAGCGCCTGGCCCGCATAGTGCAGGCGCATGGCCTGCATGACCAGGGGCACAAAGGCTTCGATGCGTGCAATGGACTGCGCATCAAGGCAGCCGTGCTCCTCGCCCCGGTACAGGTTCACCGCCAGCCACCGTGCGCCAGGCTGCAGGGTCAGCAGCGAGAGCCGTTCCACCAGGCGCGGCAACCCGTAGCAGACATGGCGGTATTCGGGATGGCTGACATCGCCAGGGCGCTGGCGATGCAGCCAGACGCGCGCGGGAGCCTGGGGGTCGCGCTGCTGCCGCGCAAGCTCGGCCTGCATCACGCGCTGTGCGCCATCGAGCGGATAGAAGCGCTTGCTGTAGTCCTGCGAAATCATGGGCAGCGCCCCCGTGCGTGCCCGGTCGCCAAAACCCACGATGCGCGGCCGCGATCGGCCCTGGAACGAGAAGATGGTGCACTGCGCCAGCGGCACGTGCCGGCCCAGCAAATGCAGCAACTGCCCGGCCACCTCGTCGCTACTGCCGCTGGAGCGGCCCACCTGCTCCAGCAGCGCCGTCACATCGCCCAGGGGCACGGGCAGGCTGGCGTCGCTGGCGGAGGCAGGCGCCAGCAGCCAATGGCTGCGGCCGGTATCAATGCTCATGGTTCCTGCAGGAATGCAAAAAGGCCGGCGCTTTGCGCAGCCGGCCTGGGTGGGTATGTGGAAATGATAAATCCAGCGCAGCGAGGCAAGAGCCTGCTGCGCCTGGTTCGCGGCCTGTTCGCTTGATGGTCACCGCCTGTCGGCGGGCCGCTGCACGGTCCAGCCGGACCTGACAGCACTGACAGCACTGATGCCGCTGCAGGCCCTTGGCCAGGCGGCACCTGCCATCACCATTCGCCGACGTTGCGTATGCGCTGGTCCAGATCCAGAGGAATGCCGCCGCCAGCGGCTTCATGGTCCTGACCAGCTTGCTCCAGCGCCATGGGCGGGGGACTGAAATGATCGCGGCCAAAGGTGTGTTCGGTGAGAACGGGATCGCGGGAAGGTGGGGTGTTCATGGTTGCGCCTCCTTGACAGAAAGCTTACTGCGAATCCTTCACGATTTCTGTAGGACAAACCTGGATGCAACCCTCTGAAGCTGAAATAACACAAGGTACGCATGCTCACAAATGTGTAGCGCTTCGTAATAAAGGCGTAATGAATCCATGCACCAAACCCGGGCCCAGGGACGATAGGGTAAGCTTGCCGGCCTCCATGCCACAGACACTCCGCGCGCCCGCGCACAGCGAACTCATCATCAAGAAAAGCCGCTTCATCGGTTGCGTGCAGCCCATGGCCGATCGCGCCAGCGCCCAGGCGGTGGTCGATGCGCTATGGCGCGAGCACCCCGGCGCCGCCCATGTCTGCTGGGCTCTGCTGGCAGGCGGCCAGTCGGCTGCCGTCGATGACGGCGAGCCCAGCGGCACGGCAGGCCGCCCCATGCTGGACGTGCTGCGCCACCAGGACCTGGAAGGCGTGCTGGCCACCGTGGTGCGCTATTTCGGCGGCGTCAAGCTGGGTGCGGGCGGCCTGGTGCGCGCCTACACCGATGCCGTGGCCCAGGCCCTGCTGACCGCCGAGAAAGTGACACTGCAGCGCATGCAATCGCTGCGCTGCGCCGTGCCCTATGCGCTGGAAGGCCTGGTGCGCCGCGAGATCGATGCGGCAGGCGCCGAACTGATCCAGGTCGAGCATGGCTCGCTGGTGCAGTTCGATCTGCGCCTGCCGCAGTCGCAGGCCGAAGGTTTTGTAGGCCGCCTCAATGACGGTGGCCAGGGGCGCGTGGGGTGGATGGAAATCCACCATGGCGAATGAAATACGCCGGGCTGAAGCAGTTCAACCAGCCAGCAGCACCCAATGGGCGGCGGCCACGACGATGTTGTCGTCGTTGAAGACATAGCCCGGGTTGTGCACCATGCAGGCGCCTTGCTCGCTTGCCTCGCCATTGCGCCTGCAGCGTGACATGTTCCGGACCCAGCAGCTCCAGCGCGATCTGGCGCGCGAAGTCCGTCTCCCTGGGCGTGCTGACCAACACGGCATAGCCGGGCGGCCAGTCGAGTTGCGCCTGCGCGCCGAAGCCCTCGGCCTGCACACTCGCCAGATCGCGAATGCGCTGCTGCAGCCGCCTGCGCACGGCGGCATCCGACGCACGCACGCTCAACTCCAGCACGGCACTGTGGGCAATCACGTTGTCGGCCCTGCCTGCGTGGATGGCTCCCACGGTCACCACCGCCCATTGCAGCGGATCCATGTTGCGCGAACCGATGGCCTGCAAGGCCACGACGATGCTGGCGGCCGCCACGATGGGTTCTGCCGTGCGGCATGGCACCGTGCCCTCCCACGCCGGTGAGGGTGAGCTTGGCGTAGCGCGCTTCGGCCTGGTCACGCTGCGCCAGCGCAGCGAGGCACCGGCGCTGGCCACCTTGCGGGGGCTGATGGAAGAGTCGATGGGAGGCGCGAGTCACCCGCTGCGACCTGGTGCAAACGCTGCGGACGGCGGGCCGGCGATTTCGGGGATTGACCTACGCACACCCGCAGCGGGCAAATGCAGACTAGGCCGGGCATGGAAACGGCGCCCTTCAGGGGACCGCGATCAAAGGAATGACCGCATGAAAAACCCACCCACCACCGCTCTGGACGTCATCATCGTCGGCGCCGGCTCGGCCGGACTGTCGGCTCTGCGCGAGGTGCGCAAGCACACTGAGCATTTCGCCATCGTCAACGACGGCCCCTGGGGCACGACCTGCGCGCGGGTAGGCTGCATGCCGTCCAAGTTGCTGATCGAGGCGGCCAACGCCTTCCATGCCCGCCATCACTTCGAGGCCTTCGGCATACGCGGCGCGAGCGGACTGCAGCTGGACCTGCCCGCCGTGCTGCGCCGCGTGCGCAAGCTGCGCGACGAGTTCGTGGCGAGCACGATCGAGGCTACGGAGGGCCTGGGCTGGCGGGCCGTTGACGGGCGTGCCCGGCTGCTGGCGGCCAATCGCATCGAGGTCAACGGCAAGGTGCTGGCTGCGCGCAAGCTCATCCTCGCTCCAGGCTCCAGCCCCGTGGTGCCGGAGGAATGGAAGCGCTTTGGCAAGCGCATCCTGACCACCGACACCTTGTTCGAACGCAAGACACTGGGCCCGCGCGTGGCCGTCGTCGGCCTGGGTCCGCTGGGCGTGGAGATTGCACAGGCGCTGGCGCGGCTGGGACTGGAGGTCACCGCACTGGGACGCGGCCCGAAGCTGGCGGGCCTGTCCGACCCGAATGTCACCGACGCATTGCGGCATCTGCTTGAGAAAGAGATGACGGTGATCACCGACCATGAAGTGCAGTTGAGCAAGGGCCCGGACAGCAGCATCGTCGTGCGTGCAGGCGACACCCGCATCGTCGTGGACCACGTGGTGGCCGCCATGGGCCGGCGCCCGCAGCTGGAAGGCCTGGGGCTGGAGACGCTGGGGCTTGAGCTGGACGAGCATGGGCAGCCGCCCGTGAGCCGCGAGACACTGCAGGTCGGCGAGCTGCCGCTGTTCCTGGCTGGCGACGCCAACGGCGACCGCCCCTTGCTGCACGAGGCCGTGGACGAAGGCCATATCGCCGGCACCAACGCCATGGCAGAGAACTTGGCCTGCTTTGAGCGGCGCGCGCCGCTGTCCATCGTCTTCAGCTCGCCCAACGCGGCCGTCGTGGGCCAGCCCATGAAAGCGCTGCTGGGGCAGGACTTCGTGGTGGGCCGGGTGGATTTCGCACACCAGGGGCGTGCACGCGCTGCGCAGCGCAACGCGGGCCTCCTCCATGTCTATGCGGACCCGGCCAGCGGCCTGCTGCTGGGCGCGGAAATGTGCGCGCCGGGCGGCGAGCATCTGGCCCATCTGCTGGCCCTGGCCGTGCAGCAGCAGCTGACCTTGCACGAGTTGCTGCGTGCGCCCTTCTACCACCCCGTGCTCGAAGAGGGCCTGCGCACCGCCCTGCGCGATGCGGTACGCCAGTTGCCCGAGCAGCCGCCGTCCGACCTGGGCAACTGCGGCCCCTTGCCCATGGATGATTGATCGCGCGCGGCACAGGGCCGCACGCGGATCAAGCCCGAGGCGCGCTTTGCGGTGCACTTCCTTCCGACAGCGCCCACCCGCCATTGCCATCGACCGCCAGCGCGTGGGTATGGAAACCCGCCAGCGTGCTGCGGTGGCCCACGCTCACCAGCATGGTCGAGCGCATCTGCTCGCGCAGCAGCGTGTACAGCGCATGCTCCAGGCCCTCATCCATGGCCGAGGTGGATTCATCGAGAAAGACGATGGCGGGCCGATTGAACAGCACGCGGGCAAAGGCCAGGCGCTGCTGCTCGCCAATCGACAGGATGCGGGACCAGTCCTGGTTGACATCGAGCTTGTCGGCCAGATGGGCCAGGCTGACCTGACGCAGCGCCTGCTGAAGGCGGCCGTCGTCCTTCGGCGAGGCGTCCATGGGATAGGCAATGGCCGTGCGCAGGTCGCCCAGCGGCAGATACGGGCGCTGCGACAGGAACAGCGCCTGGTGGCCGCCCGGGCGGCCCACCGTGCCTTCGGCGTGCGGCCACAGGCCGGCAATGGACCGCAGCAAGGTGGTCTTGCCGCTGCCCGAGGGGCCCTTGATCAGCAGCGCCTGGCCGGGCAGGAGCGTCAGTTGCAGGCCGTTGAGCAGGTGGTGGCCGTCCGGGCGGCTGACCTGCAGGCCCTCGATGTCCAGGGCGCCGGGCTGCTCCCGGTGGACCACCTGGGGCAGTTCGCGGGTCTGGGCATTGGCATCCAGAAAGCCGCACAGGCGGTCCAGGGCAGCGCGGTACTGGGCAAAGGTGTCGTAGGAGGTGCGGAAGAAGGACAGCGCATCCTGCACCTGGCCAAAGGCCTGCGAGGTCTGCATGACGTCGCCGAGCTTGATGGCACCGCTGAAAAAGCGCGGTGCCTGCAGCAAAAATGGAAAGACCACGGCTACCTGGTTGACGGTGAGGTTGAAGCCGTCGAACTTCAGGCTGCGGTAGACCAGGGCCCAGACATTGGCGATCAATGCAGAGAAGCGCGTCAAAAGCGTGTTGCGCTCGATGCCCGCACCCTGGTAGAAGGCGATGTTCTCCGCGTATTCGCGCACGCGCACCAGGGCGTAGCGGAAGTTGGCGGTCAGCCTCTCGTTCAGGAAGTTCAGCCGGATCAGCGGCTGGCCCAGGCGAAAGGCGATCAGCGTGGCGATGATCACGTAGACGTAGACCGCAAAGACCATGGCCCGCGGAACCTCCACGCCCGCCACGGCAATGGGCGCGGACAGCCCCCAGAGAATGCCCGTGAAGGCCACCAGCGAGACGACGGCGCTGACGGCACCCAGCGCCAGGGTCAGCGAGTTCGAGACAAAGGTGTTCACATCCAGCTCGATGCGCTGGTCGGGGTTGTCCACCGGCTCGTCCAGGAAATGGCTGCGGTAGTAGGCATCGCCGCGCATCCAGTCGGTGGTCAAGCGCTCATTGAGCCAGACCCGCCAGCGGATGCGGAACGCCTGGTTCACGTAGTAGTTGAACAGCTCGCGCATCACATGGATGGTGGCCAGCACCGCGAAGATGCCCAGGAATCGCCAGAAGCCTTTCTGGTCCAGCTCCTGCAGCGCGCTGTAGAAGCCGTTGTACCAATAGGAGAACAGCACGTTCATGCGCACCGAGATCAAGGCCAGCACCAGCAGCAGGGTGAACACCAGAAGCGGCCACCAGCTGTTTCTGGGGTGCAGGAACGGGCCGGCCAGCTGCCAGAACTGCCGACCCCAGCGGGTGAATCGAACCAGCAGCAGCGCCACGGCCGCGAAGGCCACGACGGTGATCACTGAGGCCGCCGCCAGCCAGGCCAGGCTTTCCTGCAGCGCCTTGCTCCAATCCATGTCCATGTCGGAGATCCTTGGTTTTTGTGGGTGGGAAGAATCTACTCCTGTTCAGGCACGCCGGCGGACAGGGCATGGCACGCGCAGGCGGCAAGCCATCTGCGCTTGCAATGCCCCCATCGCCGTTGCCGATGGGGCCGCTGCCGACAAGGCCACTGCGCAGGATTAATATGCCGTGCGTGCCGCCCCTGCGGCACGCACGGAGACAGGATCGGCCCGCACGGTTCCACCCCATGACAACAGCGATGCCGTCCCCGGGCCCTGCCCCGGGCGGCCCAGACACAAGCCAGAACATGCCCGCATCGCCGCCACCGGCTTCCCCGCCACACGACACCGCCGATGCGCCTGCCCAGCGCCCTGCCCCCGCCAACCTGCGCGACCTGTTCTGGTCCTTCACCTGGCTGGCCCTGCAGGGCTTTGGCGGCGTGCTGGCCGTGGTGCAGCGCGAGCTGGTCGAGAAAAAGCGCTGGCTGACCAACGACGAGTTCGTGGAGGACTGGGCCGTGGCCCAGATCATGCCCGGGCCCAATGTGGTCAACCTGTCCATCACCATTGGCGAGCGCTACTTCGGCTGGCGTGGCGCCGTGGTGGCCGTGTGCGGGATGCTGTGCTTTCCCATGCTGCTGGTGCTGACGCTGACCGTGATCTATTCGCAGCTGGCCGGCCACCCCGCCATGGCCGGGGCGCTGCGCGGCATGGGTGCCGTCGCGGCCGGCCTGGTGGCGGGCATGGGGCTGAAGCTGACCAGCACGCTGAGCCGCCACCCGCTGGGGCGCTGGTGCAGCGCGGCCCTGGCGCTGGCCTCGTTCATTGCCATGGCCGTGCTGCGCGTGCCGCTGGCCTGGGTGCTGCTGGTGGTCGGCGGTGCCGGCTGCGTGCTGACCTGGAGAAAGCTCGCCCCATGAACGCCGCCCACCAGATCGCCCTGAACCTGCAGCCCGCCGACTGGCTGCAGTTGCTGCTGTATTTCCTGACGCTGTCGCTGATGGCCGTGGGCGGCGCCATTGCCACGGCGCCCGACATGCACCGCTTCCTGGTCGATGGCCACGGCTGGCTCAGCGAGGCGCAGTTCAGCAGTTCCATCGCCATCGCCCAGGCAGCGCCCGGGCCCAATGTGCTGTTCATCGCCCTGCTGGGCTGGAACCTGGGCCTGAATGCGGGTGGGGGCACCGGGCCGCTGGCATGGGCCTTTGGCGCGCTGGGCGTGACCATTTGCATGGTCGGCATCCTGCTGCCCAGCTCCCTGCTGGCCTGGCAGGCCTCGCGCTGGGGCCAGCGCAACAAGAACCGGCGCGGCGTGCGTGCCTTCAAGCAGGGCATGGGGCCGCTGGTCATCGGGCTGCTGCTGGCCACGGGCTGGCTGCTGGGCAGCGCCAGCGGCCGCCCCGCCCAGGACTGGCGCCTGTGGCTGCTGACCCTGGCCTGCGCCCTGCTGGTGTGGCGCACGCGCATCCACCTGCTGTGGCTGCTGGGCGCGGGCGCGTTGCTGGGTGCGCTGGGCTGGATCTGAGAGGTCCTGAGGACTACCCTGGTTTTTTCGTCAAAAGGAGCCGTACATGGCGCAAGCCCCTTCCCTTCGTTCCCTGGGCCGCAGCGGCCTGCAGGTCTCGCCGCTGTGCTTTGGCGGCAATGTCTTCGGCTGGACCGTGGACGAGGCCACGTCGTTCTCGCTGCTCGACGCCTGGCTGGATGCCGGCATGAACTTCATCGACACGGCCGACGTGTACTCGCGCTGGGCGCTGGGCCATGCGGGCGGCGAGTCCGAGTCCGTGATCGGCAAATGGCTCAAGCGCAGCGGACGGCGCGCCGACATCGTGCTGGCCACCAAGGTCGGCAAGGACATGGGCGAGGGCCGGGTGGGCCTGCGCCCCGAGTACATACGCCAGGCCGTGGATGCCTCGCTGCAGCGCCTGCAGACGGACTACATCGACCTGTACCAGTCGCATGACGATGACGCCAACGTGTCGCTGGCCGACACCCTGGGCGCCTTTGCCGACCTGATTGCCGCAGGCAAGGTGCGGGCCATTGGCGCCTCCAATCACAGTGCACCGCGCCTGGCCGAGGCCCTGCGCACCAGCGCCGAGTTGGGCCTGCCGCGCTACGAAAGCCTGCAGCCGCTGTACAACCTGTACGACCGCGCCGTGCTGGAGCGCGATCTGGCGCCGCTGTGCGCGGCCGAGCAGGTGGGCATCATCAACTTCTATGCGCTGGCGGCGGGTTTTCTGACAGGCAAGTACCGCAGCAGCGAAGACGCAGCCAAGAGTGCGCGCGGTGGCAAGACCGTGGCCACCTACCTGAATCCACGCGGCCTGCGCATTGTGCAAGCCCTGGACACAGTGGCCGCGCGCCTGGACAGCCAGCCCGCGTGCGTGGCACTGGCCTGGCAGATGCAGCGCCCGTTTGTGACCTCGCCCATAGCAAGCGCGACCTCGCTGGCCCAGTTGCAGCAACTGGTGCAGGCCACGCGCCTGCAGCTGTCGGCTCAGGACGTGGCCGAGCTCAACCAGGCCAGTCAGGAAGAAGGCGCAAGGGACTGACCTGCGCAGGCCAGGGCAGCCTGCCCGCCCTGGCCCGGGGCCTCTCAGCCCGCCAGCAGCGCGGGCAGGATCCGGGCCGATGGGCCGCGCAGGCACTGGTGCGCTGCGTCATCCAGCTCGGAAGGTGCCGGGTTGATGACGGCCACGTGCGCGCCGGCCTGGCGCGCCATCCGAGCCAGCCCCGCGGCCGGATACACGGCGCCCGAGGTGCCGACCACCAGCAGCACATCGCAGCGCTGCACGGCAGCCTCGGCGGCCTGCCATACGCCCATGGGCAGGGACTCGCCGAACCAGACCACGCCCGGGCGCACCAGGTTGCCGCAAACAGGGCATTGCGGAGGCTCGCCAGGGTTCTGCCCGGCCAGGTCGCAGCAGGCGCGGGGCCGCTCCAGCCAGCGGTCGCGCATCAACTCGCCATGCAGGCACAGCACGCCGGGGCTGCCCGCGCGCTGGTGCAGGCCATCCACGTTCTGCGTGACCAGGGTCATGCGGCCCGGGCGCTGCAAGGCCCACTGCGCCAGCGCATGGTGGCCTGCATTGGGCTGCACTGCCGCCACGGCCTCGCGCCGGTGCGCATACCACTGCCACACGCGCCGTGGGTGGGCGCGAAAGCCCGCCTCGCTGGCCATGTCCTGCGGGTTGAACTGTGCCCAGTAGCTGTTCTTGTCATCGCGGAACGTGGGCACGCCGGATTCGGCACTGACGCCTGCGCCCGTGAGCACGGCCATGTGCGCTGCACCTGCAATGCGCTCGCGCAGCTCGCCCTGGCCGGGCAGTTCAGTAGCGGTAGAAGGCAGCGCAGTGGGGGAAGGTTCGTCGGGCATCGGAGGGCGAAGGAAAAAAAGCAGGCCATTGTGCGGCAGTGCCGCACCAGGGCGCATCAAATGCCTTTTTCCACCATCTCCAGCAGGCGCAGCGCCAGCGCCCGCCGCTGCTCGGGCGTGGCACGGCGCAGTGGGCCATCGATCACCAGCAAGGCCATGCCATGCACGGCCGACCAGGCCAGGAACTCGGCCTGGGGCCGGCGCTCGGGCGGCAGCACGCCGGCCTCGGCCATGCTGTCCAGCGCGTAGCCCAGCAGCTCGAACGGGTTCAGGCCCATGGCCGCCGCACGCGTGTTGTCGGGCGGCAGGTCCACGTCGTACTCGACGGAGGCAAAGGCCGTGCGGAACCAGCCGGTCTCCGTCTGGGCAAAGCCCAAGTAGCCCCGGCCCACGGCAGCCAGCAAGGCGCGCGAGCGCAGCAGCGCATCGGGCAAGGCACGGGCCTGGGCCATTTCGGCCTCGATGGCCACGGCCAGCGCGCCCAGCGCGGCAGCGCGCACCGCGTCAAACAAGGCCTGGCGATTGGCAAAGTGACGATAGGCCGCATTCGGCGCCACGCCCGCCCGCCGCGTGGCCTCGCGCAGCACGATGGCCTGGGGACCACCTTCACGCGCCAGCGCCAGGCCAGCCTCGACAAGGGCCTGGCGCAGGTCGCCGTGGTGGTATGACTCACGCCTGACACGTCGCTGCGTCACTGTTTTGGTTCCTTTTTTTTCTGCATGACCACGTCAAACGCAAGGGACGACAGCCCTGCCCCGCCGATTTACAGCTTGACACCGAAGCTGACAGCACCTGATGTGGACAGCGTCCATTTTAGTCCCTAGCATATGTGAACGGCGTACACACGCCGGGCAGAAATCGATAAAAAGCCGGCATCGAACGGCAAAAAGCGGTTTTCACCGTCACCAAGGAGACAAGCATGGCTTTGCACACCGGCCGCATCCAGCCCTGCCTCTGGTTTGACAACCAGGGCGAGCAGGCGGCGCGCTTCTATACGGAAGTCTTTCCCGATTCCCGCATCACGGCCATTGCCCGCTATGGCGAAGCCGGCCACGACATCCACGGCAGGCCAGCCGGCAGCGTGATGACAGTGCAATTCGAGCTGGACGGCCAGCCCTTTCTGGCGCTCAACGGCGGCCCGATGTTCCGCTTCAACGAGGCCGTCTCGCTGATGGTCAGTTGCGATACGCAGGACGAGATAGACCACTACTGGGGCGCCCTGTCCGAGGACGGCGACCCGGCGGCGCGTCAATGCGGCTGGCTCAAGGACCGCCATGGCCTGTCGTGGCAAATCGTCCCGGCCCAGATGGCGGGCTGGATGGGGGGCCCCGACATGGCCGCCGCCCAGCGCGTGATGCAGGCCCTGCTGGGCATGCAAAAGCTGGACATCGCCGCTCTTGAGCGCGCACATGACGGCCACTGAGGCCTCCTGCGCCCATCCTCCCACTCCTCTCCCCCTCCCCTCGCCACCATCCGCTTCAGGAGCGTTCCATGCAATTCATCCCCTATCTGAACTTCAACGGCAACTGCGCCGAAGCCTTTGCCTTCTACGCCAGGCTGTTCGGCGGCACCATCGTGCACCAGAGCACCTTCGGCGAGACACCGGGCATGGAGCAGATGCCCGATTCCGCCAAGGGGCTCATCATGCATGCCCACCTGCAGATCAAGGACCAGGCGCTGATGGCCTCGGACGCCACCGACAACTGCGGTGGCGGAGGCTACCAGCAGGCCCAGGGCATGTGGATCTCGATCGGCGTGGACGATGCCACCGAAGGCGGCCGCATCTTCAACGCGCTGGCCGAAGGCGGCAAGGTGACCATGCCCTTCCAGGCCACGTTCTGGTCGCCGGGCTTTGGCATGGTGACGGACCGCTTCAACACACCCTGGATGGTCAACGTCAAGGGCGAGGCCTGAACAAGGCCGGCCGACACATTGCCTCTGTCACCCAAGAAGGAGTCTTCATGAACGCCAATCCCGTCGTCTGGTTCGAGATCCATGTGCAGGACATGGCGCGTGCGCGCCGGTTCTATGAAACCGTCTTCCAGGGAAAGCTGGAGCATCTGCCGGCGCCAGATGGCTCCGACAGCCAGGAGATGCTGTCCTTTCCGATGGACATGACAGGCCCCGGCGCGGGCGGAATGCTGGTGCGGATGGACGGCGCACCTTCCGGCGGCGGCGGCACCCTGGTCTATTTCGGCTGCGAGGACTGTGCCATCGAACAGGGCCGCGTCGAGGCCGCAGGCGGGCGCATCGAGCAGGCCAAATTCTCCATAGGCCCCCACGGGCACTGCGCCGTCGTGGTGGACACCGAGGGCAACCGAATCGGCCTGCATTCCATGCAATGAGGAGCGCCATGACAGCACAAGACCTTCCCGATCACGCCAACGACCTGGTGCTCACGCGCCTGCTGGACATTCCCGCCGACAGGCTCTACCGCTGCTGGACCGAACCCGCGCTGATCCAGCAATGGTTCGCGCCCAGCCCCTGGAGCGTATCCCGCGTGGACAACGATGTGCGGCCCGGCGGCCACAGCCTCATCGTCATGCGCAGCCCTGAAGGCCAGGAGATGCCCGGCAGCGGCGTCTATCTGGAAGTCATTCCCAATCGCCGCCTGGTCTTCACCGACGCCTTCACCCAAGGCTGGGTGCCTGCCGACAAGCCCTTCATGACGGGCATCGTCAGTTTCGACCCCGAAGGCGGCCAGACCCGCTATACCGCCCGGGTGCGCCATTGGAGCGCTGCCGACCGCGCCCGGCATGAAGCCATGGGTTTTCACACCGGCTGGGGCCAGTGCACGGACCAGCTGGCCGAACTCGCGACCCGGCTCTGAAGCCGGATTTCACCAGGAGAGAGCCATGCACTACATCGACGGATTCGTACTGCCCGTGCCCCGGGCCAACCTGCAGGCCTACCGCGAGGTGGCGCATGCCGCCGGCCAGGTATGGATGGAATACGGCGCGCTGCAGTACTGGGAATGCGCGGGCGATGACGTGCCCATGGGCAAGCTGACCTCGTTTCCCCAGGCCGTGCAGCTCAAGGAAGGCGAGATCGTGTTCTTCTCATGGATCATCTATGCGTCGCGCGCGGAGCGCGACCGCATCAATGCCGCCGTCATGAAGGACCCGCGCATTGCCTCCATGGACCCGGCCACCATGCCCTTCGACGCCAAACGCATGTTCTGGGGCGGCTTCGAGAGCGTGGTGGAACTGGGCACGGGCGAGGGTGCAAGTGCGGGCGCCAGCGGCGCGCCGGCCTAGATCTGGTCAGCCGGGGCGGCAGACACGGCAGGCGTGGTGCCCTGGCCGCGCTGGCGCAGCGCTTCGTACAGGCACACGCCGCTGGCCACGGACACGTTGAGGCTGGAGACGGCGCCCATCATGGGGATGCCGATCAGCTCGTCGCAGGTCTTGCGCGTGAGCTGGCGCATGCCGTCGCCTTCGGCGCCCAGCACCAGGGCGGTGGGGCCCGTGAGGTCCACCTCGTACAGGGTCTTGGGCGCATCGTCGCTGGTGCCGATGATCCAGATGTCGCGCTCCTTGAGCTCATTGAGCGTGCGCGCCAGGTTGGTGACCATGAAATAGGGAACGGTCTCGGCCGCGCCGCTGGCCACCTTGGCCACGGTGGCGTTCACGCCCACCGCATGGTCCTTGGGCGCAATCACCGCATGGGCGCCGGCGCCATCGGCCACGCGCAGGCAGGCCCCCAGGTTGTGCGGATCGGTCACGCCGTCCAGCACCAGCAGCAGCGGCTTGCTGATGCCGTCAGCCTCCAGCTGCTCCAGCAATTCGTCCAGCGAATGCACCTGGGCCACCGCCTCCACGCGAGCGGCCACGCCCTGGTGGCCATGGCTGCCGGCCAGCTTGGCAAGGCGTTCGCCGTCGGCCTCGATCAGCCGGACGCCGGCCGACTTGGCGCGGTCGAGGAACTGGCGCATGCGCGCATCGCGGCGCGTGGCCTCGTAGTAGACCTCGATGATGGATTGGGGCGCGGTCTTCATGCGCACGCCGACGGCGTGGAAGCCGAAGAGAACTTTGGGGGACGACATGGGGCGCAATTATCCCGCCAATTGAGCGGTGCCCCGGTCCCCGCCTTGCGAAGCCCGTCTGCGCGCAACGGCTCCTGTGGTTTTTACGTAGCCGCTACACTGCGCGGCTTGGCCGCCTTCCAGCAGCCCTGCACATTGCGGCATGCACCGTAGCCACGGGCATGCCGCTTTGCATTTTTCCATCGCTTGGGTTTTTTCCTTTTCTTTGCCAACCATCATGCTCAAAGCCCTCTTCGCCCGGCTTGCCCGCACCAGTCTGGTCGGCCAGATCGCCATCAGCCTGGTCGCTGGCGGCCTGCTGGCCTGGCTCTGGCCCGAGGCCGCCCGGTCCGTGTCCCTGCTGGGCACGCTGTTCATCTCCGCCCTCAAGGCCGTGGCGCCCGTGCTGGTGCTGCTGCTGGTGGTCTCGGCCACCAGCAACCACCGGCCTGGCCAGGCCACGCAGATCCGCCCCATCCTGTGGCTGTATGTGCTGGGCACCTTTGCGGCGGCCGTGGTCGCCGTGGCGGCCAGCATGGCCTTCCCTTCCACCATCCAGTTCAAGGATGCCGCCCCGGCCCAGGGCGCGCCCGGGCGCATTGGCGAAGTGCTGATGGCCCTGGTGCAAAGCGCCTTCGACAACCCCGTGCGTGCGCTGATGAATGCCAACTACATCGGCATCCTCGCCTGGGCACTGGCCATGGGCATGGCCCTGCGCCATGCCTCGGAGTCCACGCGCACCGTGATGCAGGACCTGGGCCAGGCCATCACCCGCGTGATCCAGGGCGTGATCCGTCTGGCGCCGCTGGGTATCTTCGGCCTGGTGGCCGGCACCTTTGCCCAGTCGGGCCTGGAAAAGCTGCTGGACTACGCGCACCTGCTGGCCGTGCTGCTGGGCTGCATGCTCTTCGTGGCCCTGGTGGTCAATCCGTTCATCGTCTGGACGCAGACGCGCCGCAATCCCTATCCGCTGGTGCTGACCTGCCTGCGCGAGAGCGCGGTAACGGCCTTCTTCACGCGCAGCTCGGCCGCCAACATTCCGGTGAACCTGGCGCTGGCCAAGCGCCTGGGCCTGGATGAGGACACCTACAGCGTCTCCATCCCCCTGGGCGCGACCATCAACATGGCCGGCGCCGCCGTCACCATCAGCGTGCTCTCGCTGGCTGCGGCCCATACGCTGGGCATCGAGGTCGATCTGCTGACCGCCATCTTGCTGTGCGTGGTGTCCGCGGTCTGCGCCTGCGGCGCCTCGGGCGTGGCCGGCGGCTCGCTGCTGCTGATTCCGCTGGCCTGCAGCCTGTTCGGCATCTCCAACGATCTGGCCATGCAGGTGGTGGGCGTGGGCTTTGTCATCGGCGTGATCCAGGACTCGGCCGAAACCGCGCTGAACTCCTCGACCGACGTGATCTTCACGGCAGCTGCCTGCGAGGCAGCCGGGCGCCGTGAGGCCGTGGCGGCCTGAGCTTCACCCCATGCCGGCGTCCGATCAGGCCGCCAGCGCCTGTCCCTCTTCGATGCGGGCGACGCGGCCGGCCTCGATGGTCACGCGACGCTCGCAGCGCGCAGCAATGGCGCGGTCATGGGTGACCATGACCAGGGTGGTCCCGCGCTCGCGGTTGAGCGCGAACATCAGCTCCATGATGGTTTCGCCGGTCGCAAAGTCCAGGCTGCCCGTGGGCTCGTCGGCCAGCAGCACGGCGGGCTCGACCACGAAGGCACGGGCCAGCGCCACGCGCTGCTGCTCGCCGCCCGACAGCAGCTTGGGATAGTGGCCCAGGCGCTGGCCCAGGCCCACGCGCTCCAGCATCTCGGTGGCGCGGCGGCGGGCCTCGCGGCTGCCCGCCAGCTCCAGCGGCAGCATCACGTTCTCCAGCGCCGTCAGATTGCCCAGCAGCTGGAAGCTCTGGAACACAAAGCCCAGCTTTTGCGCGCGCACGGCGGCGCGTGCATCCTCATCCAGCGCGAACATGTCCTGGCCCTGCAGCCGCACCGTGCCGCGCGTGGGCGTATCCAGGCCGGCAAGAATGGACAGCAGCGTGCTTTTGCCCGAGCCCGAGGCACCGACGATGGCCACGGTTTCCCTTGCGGCAAAACGCAGATCGATATCCCGCAGAATATCCAGTGTTCCGGTCGAATCGCTGACCGACTTGAAGACATGCTCGACTTCGATCAGGGGCTGGGCAGTGCTTTGTGACATGGAGGATGGGAAGACGATGCAAGACAAGCTGCGCGCAATGCGCCGACGCCGCCACTTTATATCGGCCGGCTTGGCCTTCGGCCTGCTGGGTACTTGGACGGCCACGCCTGCATGGGCAGCCGAGGCGGGCCCGCTGCTGGTGCTGGGCGACTCGCTGAGTGCCGAGTACGGGCTGGCCCGTGGCACGGGATGGGTGGCACTGCTGCAAAAGCGCCTGCAGGAGAGCCAAAAGAATGTGCCGCTTGTCAATGCCAGCGTGAGCGGCGAGACCACCTCGGGCGGCCGCTCTCGCCTGCCTGCCTTGCTCAAGCAGCACAAGCCATCGGTGGTGGTGATCGAATTGGGTGGCAACGATGCGCTGCGGGGTCTGCCGCTGCAAAGCACGCAGGGCAATCTGGACGCCATGGTCCGCGCGGCCCGGGATGCCGGAGCCAAGGTGCTGCTGGTGGGCATGCAGGTGCCGCCCAACTATGGCAACGGCTATACGCGCCAGTTCGAGCAGTTGTTTGCCAAGGTGGCGCAGGAGCAGAAGGTGCCGCTGGTGCCCTTCCTGCTGGCCGGCATCGGTGACGCGGCCGATTCGGCCCAGTGGTTCCAGGCCGACCGCATCCACCCCACGGCCAAGGCCCAGCCGCGCATGCTGGACAACGTCTGGCCCCAGCTCAGCCGGCTGCTGCCCTGAGCACAGGGCAGGCAGGCTGTCAGTTGCTGCGGCCTTCCCCGCCGGGATGCGCCGCTGCGGGAGAGGCCTGGTCCTCCGCCGCTATGCCGCCGCCCTCATGGTCGTCGGGCTTTCTTTCGGCCTTGGCCTTCTCCTTTTCAAGCTTTTTCTGCTTCTTCGCCAGTTCGCGCTGGCGTTTTTCATAGGCGTAATTGGGTGTCGCCACAGGTGGACTCCTCTGTTGTTGCAAGCCCCACTGTAGCCGCAAGACGGGGCCTGCCAGGAAAACCTCAGGATGGAGGGGATGCAGCTTCGGCAGAATCGCCCACGCTGCAGCGGTATGCATGCCAACTGGCACAGCCCAGCAAAGGCCCCACCAGCAGCAGGCCCGCGCCGTACCACCACAGGGCAACCGCCACCAGCACGGTGATGATCGCGGCCCACTGCAGCATGACGACCAGGTTCAGGCCGACCACGCGCATGCTCGTGATGCAGGCCGTGAGCGCGTCGCTGCCCCGATCCAGCATGGCCGGCAGCGCCACCACCATGCTGGCGAACACCAGGGCCGCGAATGCGCCGCCAACCAGCAGGTAGATGGCCAGGAATTCCCAGTTCTCGGGCCGCGCCACGGCCTGCAGCATGCCGGCCGTGGTGGGCATGCCGGTATCGAAGAACACGGCAAAGACCACCATGGAGGCGCGCGCCCAGAGCATCTCCAGCACCAGCAGCACCATGACCAGCATGCCCATGCTGCCCATCTGCGTGTCCCAGCAGGTCAGCGAGTTGCTCAGTTGGGGCGGCAAGCCCCGCTCCAGCCTGCGGCTGGTGTCGTACAGGCCCATGGCCAGGAAGGGGCCGATGAGCAGGCAGCCGCTGGCCATGGCCATGCTGTATTCCGGGCTGGCGCGGAACACCCAGCCGATCAGCAGGGCCATGGCCCAGAAGCACAGGCCGTAGAACAGCGCCACGCCGGGCGCACGCCGCAGATCGCGCCAGCCCAGGGCCAGCCAGTGCCAGGGGTCGCCCATGCGCAGCAGCTGCACCTGCAGCGTGCCCGCCGGGTTGTCGGAAGCTTTCTCGCGAGCGGGGGATGCCTGCATGCCTGGACCTCCTGGATCAGCGGGTCCAAAGTTATCGCAGCCATGGCACCGCTGCCATGGCGGAAACTACCGAGGCCTGCCCGGACCCGCAGGTCTGTACCCCAGTCTGCACTCAGGCCTGGACCAGCTTGCCCGGCTGGCCGGGCAGCACCTTCCAGGCCGCATCGCGCACAGCCTGGTATTGGCGGCTGAACACGGTGTCCACGTAGATCCACTCGGCCTGGCAGGCCTGCGGCGTGGCCGTGACGATCATGTAGCCACGGCGCGAGGTATCGCAGTACTTGAGCGTGGAGATGAATTGCAGCAGTGCGCCACGCAGCTGGGCCGGGTCCTGGCCCGACAGGTATTCCTCGAAACCCGGCGAGCTGACGGACGAGGTGGCGAACTCCACGCCCACGGCCTGCCCGCTGCGGTCACGCAGTTCGCTGGCCCAGGCATTGTGGGTGTCGCCCGCCAGCACGACCAGGTTCCTGCCCAGGCTGCGCGCCGTGGCCAGCACGGTCTCGCGTGCCACGGCGTAGCCGTCCCATGCATCGAGGTTGTAGGGAATGCTGGGCTGGGCCAGGATGGCCTTTTCCGCCGCCGTCAGGCTGGCCGGGTTGGCCTGCGCCTTGGCCAGCAGCGCCGCGTAGGCCGGCAGCGAGACACCGCTGCCGGGGCTGAGGATGTCCATCAGCAAGGGGGCCGGCAGCTCCATGCGCCCCATCAGCACCTGCTGGCCCAGCACCTGCCAGGTGGCCTGGGAGGCCGCCAGTTGCTGGCCCAGCCACTGGGTCTGGGTGGCGCCCATGAGCTGGCGCGCAGGATTGGCCATGTCGGAGGTGAAGCGTGCCGCGTCCAGGCCCTGGGCGGTGAAGTAGTCGGCATAGTCCAGCTGTTCGTCGCGGCCGATGACACGCGTGTCCAGCATGTGCAGCGCCAGCAGGTCGCCGAAGGCGAAGCTGCGGTAGATGATCTCGGGCTGCGCGTTGCGCGTGGGCATCCACTCGTGGTAGGCCTTGAGCGCCGCTACCTTGCGCAGTTCGAAATCGCCCTCGGTGGCCGGCTGGTGGTTTTCGGCGCCGTGCATCCAGGTGTCGTTGGAGATTTCGTGGTCGTCCCAGACGGCGATCATGGGCGCCGCCGCATGCAGGGCCTGCAGGTCGGCATCGCTCTTGTACTGGGCATGGCGCTGGCGGTAGTCGGCCAGGCTGACGATTTCGTTGGCAGGCAGGCTCTGGCGCTGCATGGCTTCGGCCTTGCCATTGGCATAGCCTCCGCGTGCGTATTCATAGATGTAGTCGCCCAGGTGCACGGTGGCATCCAGGTCGCCCTGGCGCGCCGCATGCGCGTAGACATTGAAGTAGCCGGCCGGGTAGTTGGCACAGGAGAACACGGCCAGCTTGACCTGCTGCACCGCGCCCACGGGCAGGGTGCGCGTGCGGCCCGTGGCGCTGGTCATGCCCTGGCAGCGAAAGCGGTAGTGGTAGCGCGTGGCGGGCTTGAGGCCCGTGGCGTCGGCCTTGAAGGTGAAGTCCTGGGTGGCGCGCGCCATGGCCTTGCCCGAGGTCACGATGGTCTTGAAGTCGGCGTCCGAGGCCAGCTCCCACTCCACCTCGATGTCGCTGGAATGGCCCTGGGGCGGCGTCACGCGGGTCCAGAGGATGACGCGGTCGCTCAACGGGTCGCCGCTGGCCACGCCGTGGCGGAACTCGACGGGAATGCTGCTGTCGCCATCGGAGCCGCCGCAGCCGGCCAGTGGCAAGGCCAGCGCCGAGACGCCCATGCCGCGCACGAAATGGCGGCGGCTGGCCACGATGCCGGACCCATCGGACGCGGTCTTCGCGTGCTGCAGGATATTGGTGATGCTCTCTTTGTGCTTCATGCTGGACCAGGGCCTGGAGGCCCCCGTGGGATGGTATGAAGCCAACGAGCATCGGTGCTGCCGGTGACAGGCGCATGTCACCGGCGCCTGGCACTCAACTATGCGAACGCGGCGGCCAGGGCCTGCTCCAGGTCGGCACGCAGGTCCTGCACGGCCTCCAGGCCGATGGCAAAGCGCACCACGGTGCCGCTGCGCAGCTGGGGCGTGGGGCAGCTGCGCATGGACGGCAGCTCATAGGGCACGACCAGGCTGATGGGGCCGCCCCAGCTGTAGCCGATCTTGAACAGGCGCAGGCTGTCGCAGAAGCGGTCCACGGCCTGTTGGCCGTGGCGCGGGTCGATGACCACGCTGAACAGGCCGGCCGCCACGCCCTCACCGCCGCCGGCTGCGCCGCACAGGGCCTTCCAGTTCTCGTGGCCCGGAGCGCCCTCGAGCGCGGGATGCAGCACCTGGACCACGGCCGGCTGCTGCTGCAGCCAGCGCGCCAGCTCGCGCGCGGCGCGGTCCTGTGCGTGGTAGCGCAGTGCGATGCTGGGCAGCGATCGCAGCACGGCCTCGGTGTCGTTGCCGCCCACGCCCAGGCCCAGGCGCATATGGGCCAGCTTGATGCGCATGTGCAGCGCCTGGTCGCGCGTGATGATGCTGCCCATGAGCACATCGCCGCCGCCGCTGGGGTACTTGGTGAGCGCATGGACGGTGGCGTCCACGCCCAGACTGTGCGAGCCGTCGCCCAGCAGGTCGAAGGGATTGAAGGCCAGGCCCGCGCCCCAGGTGTTGTCCAGCACGGTGGTGATGCCGCGCGCGCGGCACAGGCGCACCATGGCGATGAGGTCAGGGAACTCCATGGTCACCGAGCCCGGCGCCTCCAGCCAGACCAGCCGCGTCTTGGGCGTGATTTTGGCTTCGAGGTCGGCAACATCCAT
The DNA here is from genome assembly GCF_014170385.1 of Delftia sp. UME58. NCBI lineage: Bacteria > Pseudomonadati > Pseudomonadota > Betaproteobacteria > Burkholderiales > Comamonadaceae > Delftia > Delftia sp. UME58. Next base: position 53,112 of record NZ_LZZV01000114.1, on the reverse strand, counting down.
GGCGTCGTAGCACTGGTGGCGCACGCCGAAATGGGCCAGCTCGCCCTCGCTCAGGGTCTTGTTGGGACCGTAGGCGTTGTCGGGCAGCAGCATCTCGTCGCCGGTGCGCAGCAGGGCCAGGGAGGTGGTGGCGATGGCCGCCAGGCCGCTGGGCACCAGCAGGCACTGCAGGCCGCCTTCCAGCGCACTCAGGCGCTCTTCCAGCAAGAAGGTGGTGGGCGTGCCGTGCAGGCCGTAGGTGTAGCTGCTCTTGTCCAGCCACTGGCGGCGGCGCATGGCCGCCACGTTCTCGAAGATCACCGTCGAGGCCTTGTGCACCGGCGGCTGCGGCGCGACAAAGCCTTCGGGCGGCTGGTAGGGATGGTGGATGAGATGGGTGCTGATCTGCAGGTCGGGTGTGCTCATGCAGCGCATCTTATGCGCTGGGCCACGGCGTTCAGGCATAAAAAAACCAGGCGGACAGAGCGCCTGGTTTTCATTGGGGGAGCAAAGCCGGTGGCTGCGATCAGCTGGCCTTGATCTCCAGCATGTTGCTGACGTTGTTCACGCCCTTGACGGCCTTGGCAATGTCGCCGGCGCGCATCTTGAGCGCATCGCTGGGCACCGAGCCGGTCAGCGTGACGGCGCCGGCCTTGGTGTCCACGTCGATCTTGAGGGCGGAGATATCGGGTTCCTTGATCAGGTCGGCCTTGATCTGGGCGGTGATGCCTGCATCGTCGAGCGCGGCGCCTGCCTGGCTCATGGCGTTGTTGGTGGCCGTTTCGGCCTTCATCGCGCCTTCCTCGATCTTGGTGCCGGCGCTGCTCATGGCGTTGTCGATCTTCTGGCCTGCGCTTTGCGCGGCCTGCTGGGACTGCTGGACGGCGGAGTCGAGCTTCTGGCCGGCAGTGTCTTCGGTCTTGCCGCATGCGGCGAGGCCGAAGGCCAGGGCGGACACGGCGAGGATGTGGCAGCAGCGTTGGGTGATGAAAGTCATGCGGTTACTCCTTGAATAGTTGTGAGGCGGTCAACACAGGCCTCGACTTTATTTATGGCCCTGGGACAAACCCATACGACGCCGACGCAAGCGCCTGTAGGACAAGCCCGAACATCCCGGCACCATCCAGTTAGCATGACAATAGCGGCCATGCATTCCCTGGCGCGCTGGTTTCCCTTCCTGGCATGGCCCAGACCTTCGGCAGCCGTGCTGCGCGGGGAGTTCTGGGCAGGTCTCACCGTTGGTCTGATGCTTCTGCCCCAGGGCGTGGCCTATGCGGCGCTTGCCGGCATGCCGTTGATCACCGGCATTTACGCCTCCATCGTCCCTGCCCTGGTGGCCGTGATGTTCAGCGGCTCGCCGCGGCTGGGTGTGGGGCCCACCGCCTTGAGTGCCCTGTTGATCGGAGCCTCCCTCACGGGCCTGGCCGAACCCGGCTCCGCGCACTGGGTGGCCCTGGCCGCCTGGATGGCGATTCTTTCGGGCCTGGTGCAGTGGTCGCTGGGCCTGATGCGTGCCGGCTGGCTGCTCAATCTGGTGACCTCGCCCGTGCTCACGGGTTTCACACAGGCCGCAGCGCTGCTGATCCTGGCCTCGCAGTTGCCCACCCTGCTGGGACTGCGCTCGACCTGGAGCGCGGTCTGGAACACGCCTTCGCTGCAGCTTTTCGACTGGCAGTCCATCCTCTACGGCATTGCCAGCATTGCGCTGCTGGTGCTGGCCAAGCGCTGGCGCGCGGCCTTTCCCTCGGCCATCTTCATCATTGCGCTGACCGGCGTGATCAGCTGGGCCACGGACTTTGCCGATGACGGTGGCGCCGTGGTCGGCCACCTGCCGGCAGGCCTGCCCAGCTTCCAATTGCCGGGATTGCTGAGCTGGGACGAGTTCGGCGCCCTGGTGATGCCGGTGCTGGTGATCTCGCTGGTGAGCTTCCTGGAGACGGCCTCCAGCGCCCAGGTGGAGCACCAGCAGGCCGGCACGCGCTGGAACGAGAACCAGGACCTGGTCGCCCAGGGCCTGTCCAAGATCAGTGCGGGCCTGTTCGGCAGCTTTGCCACCAGCGCCTCGTTCTCGCGCTCGGCCGTGAACCTGCTGGCCGGAGCCAAGACAGGCTGGTCCAACGTATTCTCCATCCTGCTGGTGGTCATCGTGGTGCTGTGGTTCATCCCGGCGCTGTACCACGTGCCCAAGGCGGCGCTGGCGGCCATCGTGATCACGGCCGTGGTCAACCTGGTCAAGCCGCGCGTGCTGCTGCAGTTGTTCAAGGTGTCGCGCGTGGAGGGCAGCATTGCGCTGGCCACGCTGCTGCTGACCATCGTCACGGCGCCGCGCATGTACTGGGGCGTGTTCGCGGGCATTGTGCTGAGCCTGGGCTACTTCCTCTACCAGCGCCTGCATCCGCGCATCATCGAGGTGGGCCAGCATCCCGACGGCAGCCTGCGCGACCGCAACCTCTGGCAACTGCCGCCACTGGCGCCGGGCCTGCTGGCCCTGCGCATGGATGCCGAGCTGGACTTCGGCTCGGCCTCGGCCCTGGAGCGCCGCATCGGTGACGAATGGGCGCTGCGCCCGGAGACACACCATCTGTGCCTGCTGGCCCAGCCCATCAACCGCATCGACGTGACGGGCGTGGAAACCTTCGTGCGCCTGCAACTGCTGGCGGCCAAGCGCAGCGGCGTGCTGCATGTGGTGGGCCTGAAGCTGCCGGCCGAGCAGGTGCTGCTGCGGGCGGGCGCCCTGCACCGCGGACCGCACCTGCGGCTGTACCGCACCGATGCGGAATTCCTCGCCTCCCTTGCCCTGCCGCCGTTCGTGCCTGCACCAGGAACAACATCTGTTACCACCGATGGTGCAAAAGTCGATGCCGGCGCGGCGACAATCGAGCCTACACACTGATACACTTCACTGGCTTTTCATTCAGCCCTCCGTGACTGCCCCCGCATCCCACCAATCCGTATACCTGCGCGACCTGCGCCTGGCCACAGCCCACGCGCTGGTTACCCACGCTGGTGGGGCGGTCCATCTGCCCACGGATTCGCCGACGCGATATCTGCAGGCGCTGATCGATGAACTGTGCTCGCTGTCGCTGCGCGACCCGCTCACGGGGCTGGCCAACCGCCGCCATTTCCGCACCATTGCCGAGCGCGAGATCGACCGCGTGGCGCGGTCTGGCGAAGCGGCCCTGATGCTGATGCTGGACATCGACCATTTCAAGCAGATCAACGACCAGCACGGCCATATCGTGGGCGACCGGGTTCTGCAGTCGGTGGCCCGTACCCTGACCAATTGCGTGCGCCCCATGGACACGCTGGCCCGCTACGGAGGAGAGGAATTCGCCATCGTGCTGCCCGCCTGCCCTGCGACCTTCGGCGTCTCCGTGGCCGAACGCATACGCAGCGCCATCGAGCGCATGCCGGTCGTCATCTCACCCACGCTGACACTGCAGATCACCATCAGCATCGGCGGCGCCTATGCGCTGCAGTGGATACGCAGCACCACAACCTTGTGGACCGAGCGTGCCGACAAACAGTTGTATCTGGCCAAGTCTGCCGGCCGCAACCGCGTGCACATTGAAGAACAACCTGACAGTACGGTAAGCGCGGAGGAAAAAAGCCTGCTTTTCGGACCTTTGTATGCCCCGTCCCCGTTTGACAATGGGCTGAATCCAGATATTGCAACCGATGTGGACCCCGAAGATGGACTCCGCTGATAGCCAGGTGGTAAGCGACAACGCCATTCCCCACCCCTCCCTGCCCGCTGCCGTTCCGATGAGCGATGCCGTGCGCGCCAAGCCGCGCGGACACATCATCGCCGTGACCAGCGGCAAGGGCGGCGTGGGCAAGACCTTCGTTTCGGCCAATCTGGCCGCAGCGCTGACACGCCATGGCCTCAAGGTCCTGGTGCTTGACGCCGACCTGGGTCTGGCCAACCTGGATGTGGTGCTCAACCTCTACCCCAAGGTCACGCTGCACGATGTATTCACCGGCCGTTCCTCGCTGGAGGAAGCCATCCTGCCCGCGCCCGGCGGCTACTCGGTGCTGCTGGCCGGCTCCGGGATGATCGAGTACTCGCGGCTCACGCCCGAGATCCGCCAGCAGTTCACGCACACCATCGAGACACTGGCCCCGCGCTACGACATCGTGCTACTGGACACCGGCGCAGGCATCTCGGACGTGGTGCTGTTCTCCGTGTCCATGGCTACCGAGGTGCTGGTCATCGCCACCCCCGAGCCCACCTCGCTGACCGATGCCTATGCGGCCATCAAGGTGCTGGCCATCCAGCAAAAGCGCCAGCAGATCCGCCTGGCCATCAACCAGGCGGCACGCCCCGGAGATGGCCGCGCCATCACGGGCCAGCTGCAGCAGGTGCTCAACCGCTTTGTCAGCACGGCCTCCGGCGAGCCATTGCGACTCACGCACCTGGGCGACATTCCCTCCGACCCGGCCGTGCGCGAGGCCGTGATGCGCCGCCAGTTGCTGCTGCAGTCCATGCCCGGTGCACCGGCTTCGCTGGCAGTGGCCCAGCTGGCCAATAAAATCAAGGCCCTGCTGGTGTCGGGCGGCTGATAGGGCCGCCCCTCGCCGGGCGCCCGGCAAGGGGCGCCCCGATCCAACCCGCGGCCTGTGCCGCACCCGCCTGCCTGCCCGTGTCCGACATCCTCAATATTTCCTGCTACAAGTTCACGCCACTGCCCGATGCAGCGGCGCTGCGCGACACCCTGGCCGAGCGCGCCCAGGCCCTGGCGCTCAAGGGCACCATCCTCCTGGCCGAGGAAGGCATCAACTTCTTCCTGGCCGGCCCCGCACAGGCGGTGCACAGCTTCGTTGGCCAGTTGCGCGCCGACGAGCGCTTTGCCGACCTGGCCCCCAAGGAAAGCTGGTCAGACACCGTGCCGTTTCGCAAGATGCTGGTCAAGGTCAAGCGCGAGATCATCCGCATGGACCACCCCACCATCCGCCCGGCAGAGGGCCGCGCGCCATCGGTCAGCCCCGCCACGCTGCGCCGCTGGCTGGAACAGGGCCACGATGACGAGGGCCGCGAGGTGGTGACGCTGGACACGCGCAACGACTTCGAGGTCGATGCCGGCGCCTTCAAGGACACCATCGACTGGCGCATCACCAAGTTCACCGAGTTCCCGCCCGCGCTGCGCGCCCACAAGGCCGATCTGGCCGACAAGACCGTGGTCAGCTACTGCACGGGCGGCATACGCTGCGAGAAGGCCGCCATCCTGATGCGGGACGAGGGCCTGGAGCATGTCTACCAGCTGGAAGGCGGCATCCTCAAGTACTTCGAGGAAACCGACGGCGCCTTCTATGACGGCGGCTGCTTCGTCTTTGACGAGCGCCGGGCCGTGGGCGCAGACCTGGCCATCACGCCCCTGGCTGCGGCAAAGCCGCTGGAGCCGATACAGCCGACAAGCCCGCCAGGCAAGGCTTAGGCCTTCAGTCGCAGCGCCTGCTGCGCCACGCGCTCGCCGAACACGCGCGCCGTCTCCAGGTCGCCCGGCAGCATCTCGGCGGCCGACGCATCCGAGGCCGATTGCGCCATGGCACCGCTGAAGGCGCCTATCCAGTTGAGGTCATTGCGCTGCGCGGCGCGCGCGTTGGACGGCAGCATGCCGCTGCCCACCCACAGGCCGCCATGCTGCATGGCCAGCTGGAACAGGTAGTCCAGCGTGGTCTGCTTGTTGCCGTTGACGCTGGCGCTGTTGGTGAAGCCGGCGAACAGCTTGTCCTTCCAGGCCTGCACGAACCACGGCTTGGACGAGGCATCGGCAAAGCGCTTGAATTGCCAGCTGGGCCCGCCCATGTAGGTGGGCGATCCAAAGACGATGGCGTCTGCCGCCGCCAGCAACTCCCAGCCACCCGCAGGCAGCTGGCCATCGCTGTCGATCGACAGCATGCGTGCGCCTGCGCCGTCGGCCACGGCCTGGGCCATGCGCTGGGTGTGTCCGTAACCCGAGTGGTAGACCACCACGATATCTGCCATACAAGAAATCCAATCCTCGGACGCCCTGCGCAGCCACAGGCCAGCCAGCGCCGCATTCATCAATCCATCCACGCCAAAGGGCCCCGCAGCGCTGCTGCGGGGCCCACTCAAGGCAGTAGCCTAACAAAAATCAGGGCATGGCCAACGCTGCCCCACCCTCTCAATGGCGGCGCGCATCCACGCTCCAGCCGCCGGCACCGTGGGCTGCAAAGCCCAGCAGGCCGCCAGTCACGGCGATGTTCTTCCAGAACAGCAACTGCTGCATCATGGCCGCGTCGGCCGGCACGCTCCAGTAGGTGTGAAAGAAGAAGCTGGCCACCAGCGTGAAGAACGCCAGCACCAGGGCCGCCCAGCGCGTGCACCAGCCCAGCAGCAAGGCCAGGCCGCCGACGATCTCCACCACCAGGGCAATGGCCACGCCGATCTGCGGCATGGGCATGCCGACCGATGCGGCATAGCCCACGGTCCCGGCGAAGCCTCCGATTTTCTGAAAGCCCGCGGGCACGAACATCAGCGCGATCAGAATGCGGCCGGCCAGCGCCAGCGGGTTGCTCAGACGGTTCAACATGATGGGTACTCCTCGTGAATCTTCAGCGCGTGCTGCGCTCTCAGGCTTGCAGATCGAACACCAGGACCTCGGACTGCTCCCCGTCGTGCAGGCGCAGTCGCGGTTCATTCTCCACAAGGGCCGCATCGCCCGTTGTCAGCCGTTGCCCATTGACGCTCAGCGCGCCGCGCACCAGGTGCACATAGGTCTTGCGGCCGGCAGGCAGTTCCAGCTCGGCCTGCTCATCCGCGTCGAACAGGCCGGCGTAGAGCCGGGCATCGGCATGGACGCTGACCGAACCCTGGGCGCCATCGGGCGAGGCCACCAGGCGCAGACGGCCGCGCTTTTCCTCGTCGGCAAAGGCTTTTTGCGCATAGCCGGGCGCAATGCCCGTCTCGCTGGGCAGCAGCCAGATCTGCAGGAAATGCGTGGTCTGGCCCGGCGCATGGTTGTGCTCGCTGTGGACCACGCCCGAGCCGGCGCTCATGCGCTGCACCTCGCCGGGCGAGATGGTCTGCTCGTTGCCCATGCTGTCCTTGTGCGAGAGCCGGCCTTCGAGCACGTAGCTGATGATCTCCATGTCCTTGTGGCCATGGGAGCCGAAGCCCGTGCCCGGGGCGATGTGGTCCTCGTTGATCACGCGCAGGTTGCCAAAGCCCATGTGGCGCGGATCGTGGTAGCCCGCGAACGAGAAGCTGTGATGCGAGCGCAGCCAGCCGTGGTCGGCATGGCCGCGTTCCCGGGATTTGCGCAGGGCGATCATGTTTTTTGTCCCTTTCCAACGTGTCAGGTCTTCGAAATTCTTGCGTCGATGGCTCCACTGTAGAAGCCGCTGCCGCAGGCAAGGCGCAGCAGGATTGATGGCATCATTCAAAGCTTTTGAAGCCATAACGCCCCATGCCCAGCCCCCGCGACGTGCTCACTCCCGACAGCCTGGCCATGCTCCAGGCCATTGCCGAGGCCGGCAGCTTTGCCGCCGCTGCACGCCAGCTGGGCCTGGTGCCCAGTGCCCTGACCTACCGTGTGCGCCAGATCGAGGATGCGCTGGACGTGCTGCTGTTCGACCGCCGCTCGCGCCACGCCCAGCCCACCGAGGCCGGCCGGGAGCTGCTGCGCGAGGGCGCCCGGCTGCTGCATGAGATCGACACCGTGGCCCACCGCGTGCGCCGCGTGGCCACGGGCTGGGAGCCGCACCTGACCATCGTGGTCGATGGCGCCGTGGCGCGCACGCCGATGCTGGAGCTGGTCGAGGCCTTCTACGCCATGCAGCCGCCCACGCGGCTGAAGCTGCGCGACGGCATCCTCACCGGCACGCTGGAGACGCTGACCTCGGGCCGCGCCGACCTGGCCATCGGCGTGGCCGTCAACTCCAGCAACGTGGCGGGCCTGCAGGCCTGCGAGCTGGGCGAGCTGGACTTCGTCTTTGCCGTGGCGCCCCACCATCCGCTGGCCACGGCGCCCGAGCCCATCACGGACGCGACGCTGCTGCAGCACCGCATCATCGCCGTGGCCGATTCAGGCCTGCGCGACAGCGCCAGCATGGGCCTGCTCAGCGGCCAGGACATCTTCACCGTGGACTCCATGCAGGCCAAGATCGAGGCCCAGGTGCGCGGCATAGGCTGCGGCTTCCTGCCCCATTTCATGGCCGATGTGTATGTGCAGGCCGGCCTGCTGGTGACGCGCCAGGTCGCCCGCCCCTCGCGCAATGTGCGCATGCACTACGCCTGGTCCTGCCCGCCGCAGCAGGTCCCGCCACGTGCGCTGCAGTGGTGGCTGCAGCAGCTGGAGAGCCCCGCCACGCGCCGCGCTCTCATGGAAAATCATCACCGACATTGAGCTGGCGCACGCCGTCGGGCGGTCCGAGCGGGTGTAGAGTGGTTACAGGTCCCGGCCTGTTCCGCCGCAGCGGTGCAACAGGCCGGAACGGACATGCTTCCCGGAATCTGCCACTGCCCGCAAAGGTCTGCTCCATGAACGCTTCCCGCGCCGCCTCCAAGTCCACGGTCAAGAAAAAGGCCACCAAGCCCCCCGAAGCCTCCAAGGCGCGCCCCAAGGCCGGCGCACGCCGCATTGCCGTGATTGGCGCCGGCATGGCGGGCCTGGCCTGCGCACGCACGCTGATGCAGGCCGGCCACGATGTCCATGTCTACGAGCGGCTGCCCCAGGTGGGCGGGCGCATGCGCTCCGTCAACGCCGCGCATGGCGCCTTCGACATCGGCGCGCAGTATTTCACCGTGCGCGACAAGCGCTTCGAGCTGGCCCTGCAGACCGTGCCCGGCCTGTGCCGCCCCTGGAGCGTGAGCACGCTGCGCGTGCTGGACGCGCAGGGCCGCCAGTCCAGCGCCGCGCCCGCACCCACCGAAGCCCATTGGGTGGCCACGCCCGATATGCAGGCCCTGCCCCTGGCCTGGGCCGCGCCGCTTTGGGATGCCGACCGCCTGCACCTGGGCCAGCGCGTGACCAAGCTCGAGCGCCAGCCCGGCCCGCGGGGCTGGAGCCTGCATGTGGAGACGACCGAGCCGACCACGCAGATCCGCGCAGGCTTCGATGAAGTGATACTCGCCCTGCCCGCTCCACAGGCACGCCAGCTGCTGCAGACCACGCCCCTGGCCCTGTCGCTGGTGCAGGGCATGGCGGCCGTGGAAATGGCGCCCTGCTGGACGCTGACACTGTCCTACCCCATGGCCACAGAGGCCGGACTGTCCACCCTGGGGCCGCAGTGGAATGCAGCCCGCACCACGCATGAGCGCGCGATCTGGGTAGCACGTGAATCCTCCAAGCCGGGCCGCTCCCAAAGCGAGCGCTGGACCGTGCTGGCCAGCCCCCAATGGTCGCAGGAGCACCGCGCCGACGACGCTCCGCGCGTGCTGGCCAAGATGCAGAAGGCCTTTGGCGAGATCACGCGCATCCGCATCCCTGCCCGCCATGCCAGCGTCTACCTCTGGCCCCATGCCCAGACCCTGTCGCCGCTGGGCCGCAGCCATTTGCGCAACAAGGATGCCGGCCTGGGCCTTTGCGGCGACTGGTGCATTGGCCGCCGCGTGGAGGATGCCTTTGTCTCGGGACTGGAAATGGCCCTGGCGTTGGTTGCAGACTGAACCCGCCCACCAGGTCATGGCAAGGGGCGGCGCAAGGCCTTAACATCCGGCCCCGATGATTCCCGCCGCCCCTGAATCCGCCGAAACCGGCAGCGCACCTGCCACGCCACCATATGTCGGCCGCTTTGCCCCCTCACCCACGGGCCTGCTGCATGCAGGCTCTCTGGTGGCGGCGCTGGCCAGCTGGCTGGATGCGCGCGCCCATGGCGGCCGCTGGCTGGTGCGCATCGAGGACATAGACCCTCCGCGCTGCCAGCCCGGTGCCGACACCGCCATCCTGAAGCAGCTTGCCAGCTGCGGCCTGCTGCCGGACGAGGAGCCCGTCTGGCAGTCCCGCCGCCACAACGTCTACGAAAGCGCACTGGAGCGGCTCAAGGCCCGCGGCCTGGCCTATCCCTGCGGCTGCACGCGCAAGGACGTCGAGGCAGCCTGGGAAAACCTGGGCTGGACCCATGAGCGCCATGTGGAGCGGCCCTACCCCGGCACCTGCCGCGACGGCCTGCACGGCAAGAGCGCCCGGGCCTGGCGCTTTGCGCTGGACCGCTTCACCCGCCACGACCCCGTGCTGCACTGGCAGGACCGCCGCTTGGGCGCCCAGCAGCAGGATGTGATCCACGGCGTGGGCGACTTTGTCCTGCGCCGGGCCGACGGCCTGTGGGCCTACCAGCTGGCCGTGGTCGTCGATGACGGCCTGCAGGGCATCACCCATGTGGTGCGCGGCGCCGACCTCGCCGACAATACGCCCCGCCAGATGCTGCTGCAGCGCGCCCTGGGCATGGGTCACCCGCAGTACCTGCACACGCCGCTGGTGCTCATGCCCGACGGCGAAAAGCTTTCCAAGCAGCACGGCGCCCCTGCACTGGACCTGAGCTCCCCTGTGGCCGCGCTGCGCACCGCAGCCGCCCACCTGGGGCTGCCCCAGCCTTCTCCCCAGGCCGCATTGGGCGAAGCACTGCAGTTCTGGGTCCGGGGCTGGCGCCATACATACAATTGAGCCCGTGAACCCAATTTCTTCCCCCCACGCCGAGCAGTCCATGGACGGCGATACCCCGAACACCATGTCCGCTGCCCCAGGTACGCCGCACGATTCATCCTCCCCCTCCGCACCTGCGGCCGCCCGTACCAGCCAGCCGCCCGAGGGCGTGGCCCATCCCAAGACCATCAAGAGCTATGTGCGCCGCGCAGGCCGCACAACGACCGGCCAGGCCAAGGCCTTCGAGGAGCTGGGCCCGCGCTTTGTGCTGAACTACCAGGCCGCGCCGCTGGACGCAGCGGCCACCTATGGCCGCCAGGGCCCTCTGATCCTGGAGATCGGCTTCGGCATGGGCGAGGCCACGGCGCACATTGCGCGCGTGCGCCCCGATGACAACTTCCTGTGCTGCGAGGTACACGAGCCCGGCGTGGGCGCCCTGCTCAAGCGCATTGGCGAGCAGGACATCTCCAACATCCGCATCCTGCAGCACGATGCCGTCGAGGTCATAGACAACATGCTGCCCGAGGCCAGCCTGGACGGCATACACATCTTCTTCCCCGATCCCTGGCACAAGAAAAAGCACAACAAGCGCCGCCTGATCCAGGAGCCTCTGGTGGCCAAGCTGGCGCGCCGGCTGCGTCCCGGCGGCTACATCCACTGCGCCACCGACTGGGAGCCCTATGCGGTGCAGATGCTGGAAGTGCTGGGCGCGGAGCCTCTGCTGGCCAACACGGCCGAAGGCTATGCCGCCAAGCCCGACTACCGGCCGCTGACCAAGTTCGAGAACCGTGGCATCCGCCTGGGCCACGGTGTATGGGATCTGGTGTTTGAGCGCCGCTGAGCCGGTCGCGCCCTCCTCCAATACAAGGCCTCGCATGCAGCCATTGCTACAGAATCTGGTCGAGATGACGGCCCACAGGGACCATCTGCGATTGGAAATCTCGGTGCTGTCCACCCTGTTCAAGCTCAATGGCGTGGTGCAGGTGCGGGCGCTGGAGCTGTTCGCCATGCCCGACGGCAGGCACTGCGTGCGTGCACGCACCTGGAGCCAGGGCGATCAGGTCATGTCCACCGATGCCGAGGCCTTGTATGACCCGCAAAGCGTGGAGCTGGCATCCATGCCCGCGCTGCAGCAGGCGCTGCAGCAGCGCGCCCTGATCGCCTCGGCCGTGCAGCCCGATGGCCAGCACGTGCTGTGGCTTCCGCTGTGGCGGCAGGAGACGGCCTACCACTGCCTGGAGATCACGCAGTCCACGGCCTTCTCGCCCAGCCGGCTCGATGTGATACAGGGCATCTTCGGCGTCTATCACAACTACCAGAGCCTGCTGGACTACAGCGAACGCGATGCGCTGACCGGCCTGCTCAACCGCAAGACCTTCGACGAGCAGTTCCTGCGCCTGTCGCTGCAGGAGCCGCCGATGGCCATGCCGGGAGTGGCCACGGAAGACGTTCCCGGCCAGTGGCTGGCCGCCATCGACATCGACCATTTCAAGCGCATCAACGACCGCTTTGGCCACCTGTATGGCGACGAGGTGCTGATCCTGGTCGCCAACATCCTGCGCAGCTGCTTCGACGCCAAGGACCGCGTATTCCGCTTCGGCGGCGAGGAATTCGTGGTGCTGCTGCGCTCGGTCAGCCTGGCCAATGCACGCAAGGCGCTGGAGCGCCTGCGCCACGACGTGGAGAGCTACGAGTTCCCCCAGGTCGGCCGCATCACCGTGAGCACGGGCTTTGCCGCCATGGGCACGGGCGCGCCCGTGGAGGTGCTGGGCCAGGCGGACCAGGCGCTCTACCACGCCAAGGAACATGGCCGCAACCAGACCTGGTACTACGGGGATCTGATCACCCAGGGGCTGCTGGCGCCCCAGGTGAACAGCAACGACATCGAGCTGTTCTGAGCCGGTCCTGGCGCCGCGCCGCTCAGTCAAGGCCGGCCACGCGCACGCAGTCGCGCCCGGCGTGCTTGGCCTCGTAGAGCATGGCATCGGCGCGCTGCAGCAGTTCCTGCGCACTCTCGGCGCCCTGCAATTGCGCCACGCCAAAGCTGGCCGTCGCAGCCAGTTCCAGGCCATGGACCTGTATGGGCGTGGAGCGTATGGCCTCGCGCAGCTGCCCGGCCAGCGCCCAGGCCTGGGCCGCAGCGACACCGGGCATCACGATCAGGAACTCCTCCCCGCCATAGCGCGCCATCCATTGCGCAGAAGGCTCCCGCTCCAGTGCGTGCCGGCAACGCAGTGCCACCTCGCGCAGCACGGCATCGCCTGCGGCATGGCCATGCCTGTCGTTGACCTGCTTGAAGCGGTCCACGTCCACGAACATCACGCTCAGGGCCGCTCCCAGGTGCTGGCCCTGGGCGACCTCGGAGGCCAGGCGCTCGTCCATGGCACGGCGGTTGAGGCATCCGGTCAGCGCATCGGTCAGCGACATGCGCTTGACCTCTTCCACCAGCTCCTCCAGCTGGGCCGTGCGCTGGGCCACCAGCAGGTCCAGATGCTCGATGTGGCCGCGCAGGTCATGCTGCAGCTGGCCAAAGCCCTGCACCACCATGTCGATCTCGTCGCGCTGCCCGCGGCGCGCCCGCTCCAGCACCAAGGGCCTCGACAACTCGTTGGGCTTGAGGCTGGCCGCAAAGCCCGCAATCTGCTGCAGCGGCTGGCGCAGCTCCCTGCGCATCACCCAGGCCACCATCAGGCACACCAGGGCCGTGAACAGCGCATAGCCCAGCAGCACGCGCAGCGTGGAGTCGCGCAGCACCTCCAGGTAATGGCCCCGGTTCTCCCAGACCTGCAGTTCGCCCAGCGGCAGGCTGGACTGGCTGTGCCTGGGCGCGGGAATCACCATGGAAACGGCGGGCGGACGGCCATCCCTGGGCTCTCCAGCCTCGTACATCTCGCCCGTGGAGGTGACGCGCAGCTGCACATGACCCACCAAAGGCAGCTTGCCAAGCCACTGGACCTGCTCGCGCACCAGGGCCGGTTCGATGTCCCACAGCGCGGCGGACAGCGAGATCATGCTGTTGGCCACCAGCGTCTCCATGGAGCGTCGGAATTCCTGCTGCCCCTTGCGGTACTCCCACCAGGCATGGGCACCACCGAACACCAGCATGCAGGCCATGGCCAGCAGCATGATGCGCAGGATCAGCAGGGAGGCAATCGAGCGGAAGCGGGGCATGGAAGGCGCTCAGCGCAGCAGGTGCTTCAGCTCGAATCCGTAGCGCCGCAGCCGTGGGTTGAGGTGCTTGCTGTAGCTGCGAAAATCCAGAGGGGCCGGCGGCGCGCTGATCCTGTGCTCGTAGCGGTCGATCTGGGACTTGTCCAGCAGCGTGAACATGGGCCGCACCTGCTCCAGCCCTTCGGAGGCGAAATCGGTGCCGTGCGCATGGTCGTAGAGCATGACCAGGGCCCAGGCGCCGGTCAGGAAATGGCCGCCCGCCAGTGCCGACAGCTCGCCCGTGCGCAGCGCCGTCATGGCGGCCGCCGATGAATTGATGGCGCTGAAGAAGGCGTCGCGCCCCGGCGAGCCGCCCCGCGCGCGCCAAGCCTGCATGGCGCCAAAGGCCATCTCGTCGTTGCCCGCCCAGACCAGGCGCACCTCGGGATAGCGCTGGAACAGCACGGCCGCCTGCTGCTCGGCGCGTTCGCGGCGCCATTCGCCAAAGACTTCCTGCTGCAGCACCACGTCGCTGGCCTCGGCCGCCGCGCGGCGCATGCCGGCATTGCGCTCCACCGAGGAGGGCGTGGAGCGGTCCCCGGCAATGGCCACCATGTGCAGCCGGCCATCGGCCGCACGCGCCTGGCCCGATGCCCGCGCAGCGGCGAACAGCGACTTGGCGGTCAGGTAGCCGGCCTCCTCGGCGCCCGGCTCCAGGCTGCCCAGCCAGTGGCGATAGCGCTCTCGGGCCACGCCGGTCTGCCCGCGCAAGGTCTCGGGCACGCCGCTGAAGGCCATGAAGCTGTCGATGCCCGCGGCCTCCAGCGTACGCAGGATTTCAGGCGCCACGCTGTAGTCGTTGGTAAACATCACGTAGCGGGGCCGCTGCGCCTTGGGCAGGGCAGCAATCTGGCGCGCAATCTCGATGGGACGCAGGTGGTCGCGCTGGGCGTAGCGGACCTGCAGCTGCATGCCCAGGCTGCTGGCCGCGTCCTGCATGACCTCGCTGACCGTGGTCCAGTAGCGCTCGTCGGAGCGGCCCGGGTTGATGAAGACCACGCTTTGCGCGGCGGCAGCGGTCGATTGCGCCAGCACGCCCATCACCCAGGCCATGCAGGTCAAGCGCCAGGCCCACGGCAAGACGCCCCGGTGGATTCCACCGGGGCGTCCCGAAGAAGGGGCAGCAGGAATCATCTGCCGCGCTTGCAGGATCAGGCGCGCTCTGCCACCCAGGCCTGCACACCGGCCAGCGCCGCGGGCAGGCCCGAAGCGTCCGTGCCGCCGGCCATGGCCATGTCGGGCTTGCCGCCGCCCTTGCCACCGACCTGGCTGGCAACGAAGTTCACCAGATCGCCGGCCTTGATGCGTGAGGTCTCGGCCTTGGTCACGCCTGCGGCCAGCTGCACCTTGTCGCCATCGACGGCGGCCAGCACGATGGCTGCGGCGCCCAGCTTGTCCTTGAGCTTGTCCATGGTCTCGCGCAGGGTCTTGGCGTCGGCGCCTTCGAGCCTGGCGGCCAGCACCTTGATGCCCTTGACGTCCACGGCCTGGCCGGCCAGTTCGTCGCCCTGGCTGGAAGCCAGCTTGCCCTTGAGGGCAGCCACTTCCTTCTCCAGCGCGCGGATCTGCTCCAGCGCACCACCGATGCGGGTGTTCAGCTCGGCCGTCGGCGCCTTCAGCGCGGCGGCGGCCTGGTCCACCGTGGATTCCAGCGATTGCAGGTAGGCCAGCGCGTTCTCGCCGGTCACCGCCTCGATACGGCGCACGCCAGCGGCCACGCCGCCTTCGCCAACCACCTTGAACAGGCCGATATCGCCCGTGCGCTGCACGTGGGTGCCGCCGCACAGCTCGCGGCTGCTGCCGATGTCCAGCACGCGCACGGAGTCGCCGTACTTCTCGCCGAACAGCATCATGGCGCCCGTGGCCTTGGCCGACTCGATGTCCATCACGCGCGCATCGGTGGGCGTGTTGGCCAGGATCTCGGCGTTCACGCGGCGTTCGATCTCGCGGATCTCTTCAGCGCTCACGGGCTGGTTGTGGGCAAAATCGAAGCGCGTGCGCTCGGCGTTGACCAGCGAGCCCTTTTGCTGCACGTGGTCGCCCAGCACTTCGCGCAGGGCCTTGTGCATGATGTGCGTGACCGAGTGGTTGCGCATGGTGGCGGCACGCAATTGCGTGTCCACCTCGGCCTGCACGGCATCGCCCACCTTGAGGCTGCCGGACTCCAGCACGCCGTGGTGGCCGAACACATCGGCCTTGATCTTGAGCGTGTCCTCGACCGCGAAGCGTGCGCCCGTGGTGCTGATCACACCCTGGTCGCCCACCTGGCCGCCGGACTCGGCATAGAAAGGCGTGGTGTCGAGCACGACCACGCCGCTCTGGCCGGCCTTGAGTTCCTGCACGGCGCTGCCTTCGGCATACAGCGCCACCACCTTGGCGGCCTCGGCCAGCTTCTGGTAGCCCGTGAAGGCATTGGCATCGCCCGTGTATTCCAGGGCGCGGTCCATCTTGAACTTGCCTGCTGCGCGGGCCTTGTTCTTCTGCTCTTCCATGGCGGTCTGAAAGCCCGCCTCGTCCACGCTCAGGCCGCGCTCGCGGCAGACGTCGTTGGTCAGGTCCAGCGGGAAGCCGTAGGTGTCGTGCAGCTTGAAAGCCACGTCGCCGGGCAGCACCTTGGCGCCACCGGCCAGCGCCGCGTCCAGGATTTCCATGCCGTTGGCCAGGGTCTCGAAGAAGCGCTCTTCCTCGACCCGCAGCACTTCGGTGATGCGCGCTTCCTGCTCGCGGATCTTGGGATAGGCATCGCCCATCACGGCCACCAGGTCCTTGACCAGCTTGTGGAAGAACGGGGTCTTCTGGCCCAGCTTGTAGCCGTGGCGGATGGCGCGGCGCACGATGCGGCGCTGCACGTAGCCGCGGCCTTCGTTGGAGGGAATCACGCCGTCGGCCACCAGGAAGGCGGTGGCGCGGATGTGGTCGGCGATCACCTTCAGCGACGGGGTCTCGATGTCGTCAATGTGCGTCTCGCGCGCAGCGGCCTTGATCAGCGCCTGGAACAGGTCGATCTCGTAGTTGCTGTGCACATGCTGCAAGATGGCGGCCAGGCGCTCCAGGCCCATGCCGGTGTCCACGCAGGGCGCGGGCAGTGGCTTGACGTTGCCCTGCTCGTCCATGTCGAACTGCATGAACACGTTGTTCCAGATCTCGATGAAGCGGTCGCCGTCTTCGTCAGGGCTGCCGGGGGGGCCGCCGGCCACGTGCGCGCCGTGGTCGTAGAAGATTTCCGAGCAGGGGCCGCAGGGGCCGGTGTCGGCCATCATCCAGAAGTTGTCGCTCTTGTAGCGGCCGCCCTTGTTGTCGCCGATGCGGATCACGCGCTCGGGCGGCAGGCCGATTTCCTTGGTCCAGATGTCGTAGGCCTCGTCGTCCTCGGCATAGACCGTGGCCAGCAGGCGTTCCTTGGGCAGCTTGTAGACCTCGGTCAGCAGCTCCCAGGCCCACTTGAGCGACTCGCGCTTGAAGTAGTCGCCGAAGGACCAGTTGCCCAGCATCTCGAAGAAGGTGTGGTGGCGGGCCGTGTAGCCCACGTTTTCCAGATCGTTGTGCTTGCCGCCTGCGCGCAGGCAGGTCTGCACCGAGGTGGCGCGCTTGTAGGGGCGCTTGTCGGTGCCCAGGAACACGTCCTTGAACTGGACCATGCCCGAGTTGGTGAACATCAGCGTCGGATCGTTGCCGGGCACCAGGGGGCTCGACTCCACGATGGTATGGCCCTTGGATGCGAAAAAGTCCAGAAAGCTCTTGCGAATGTCGGCAACGGTGAAAGTGGGTGTGCTCATGGTGTCTAGGAGTTCGGAGCGCGCACGCGGGGCGCTGTCCCTGGCGGGAGGGTGTCCCGTCGGGACCAACGCGCATTATAGGTTTGCCCCATGGTTGCGGCAGCGAGCCCTGCCCAGCCTCCATCACGCACCTGGCCGAAGAAGGCCTATCCTCCCATCTGCCCGCCCTTGAGCACGATCTCCAAGCAGTCGCTGGCCGGATCGTCGCCATGCGCGGGCCTGCGCCTGGCCAAAGGGCTGGGCGCGGCCAAGGTACCGCAGATGCGCGAGCAGGAGATGGGCGAGATGGGCGAGATGGATAGCACAGGCGATCTCGCCGTTCACTGATCCAGCTCAGGCTGCGCGCGATTTGCGCCCTTGATAATCGCCAGCCGGAACCACAGCAAGCACACCATGGCGCAACCACAGACACCCGAGCCTCATTCCAGCGAACCGCCCCCCGCTTCCAGCGCCAACGGATCCGATCCGGCCAAGCCGCCCAAGCCGCCAAAAAGCCGCATCGTGCCCTGGCTCATCGGCCTGCCCGTGGCCTTCTTCGCTGTGCTCATGCTGGCTGGCCAGTTGCTGTCAACGCCCGAAGGCGAGGCGCGCTGGGTGGAGCGCGAAACCATCAAGATCTGCCGCAAGGAAACCGCGCGGCCAGAGGCCGAGCGCAAGACGCAGCAGTTTGAATCGGTGCAGGACTGCGACAGGCTCGAATTCGACTTCAAGCAGCGCTACGGTGAAAACCCCTGAGGCGAAGTCACAACGAAAAAGGCCGGCAGAGCCGGCCTTTGGCTTGCTGGAGCCTGTTCAGTCACGCGTCTCGATGGCGCGGTTGATACCCAGCGCCGCCAGCGTGCACAGCGCACCCGACAGCAGATAGATGCCCAGCGCCACCAGTCCGAAGCGCGAGGACACGCCCAGGGCCACCAAGGGAGCGAATGCCGCGCCCACCAGCCAGGCCATGTCCGAGGACAACGCGGCCCCCGTGTAGCGATAGCGTGAGGGGAAGTTGGACGTCACCGTGCCTGCGGCCTGGCCATAGGACAGGCCCAGCAGGATGAAGCCGACGATGATGAACACGTTGTTGCCCGTGGTTCCGCTGCCCAGCAGCCAGGGCGCCAGGAAGCTGAAGATGCCGATCAGGCAGGCCATGGTGCCCAGCGTGTTGCGCCGCCCCACACGGTCGGCCAGCCAGCCCGAGACCATGATGGCGGCAGCCGCACAGAAGGCGCCCACGATCTGCACCCCGAGCACATGGGTGACCGACTGGTCCGAGTACAGCGAGATCCAGGACAGAGGGAAGATGGTCACCAGGTGGAACAGCGCAAAGCTGGCCAGGGCGGCAAACGCGCCGATCACCACGTTGCGGCCTTCGTCGCGCATCAGCGGCAGCACGCCCATGGGCTCCAGCTCACGCTGCTGCAGCAGTTCGGTGTAGGACTGGCCCACGACCAGGCGCAGCCGGGCGAACAGTGCCACGACGTTGATGGCGAAGGCCACGCAGAAGGGATAGCGCCAGCCCCAGCTGAGGAACTCGTCGGCTCCCACATGGGCGTAGATGAAGGCAAACAACCCTGCCGCGAGCACGAAGCCCAGGGGCGCGCCCAACTGGCCCATCATCGAATACCAGCCCCGCCGGTTCTTGGGGGCCGACATGGCCAGCAGCGAAGGCAGCCCGTCCCACGAGCCGCCCAGCGCAATGCCCTGCCCTATGCGCAGCAGCGCCAGCACGATGATGGCGTTCACCCCCGCCTGCTGGTAGCTGGGCAGGAAGGCCATGCCCACGGTGCACACGCCCAGCAGAAACAGCGCCAGCGTCAGCTTGGTCGCCCGCCCCCAGCGCCGCTGCACGGCCATGGACAGCGCCGTGCCCAGCGGCCGTGCCACGAAGGCCAGCGAGAAGATGGCGAACGACATCAGCGTGCCGTCGAGCTTGGAAAGGTAGGGGAACAACAGTGCCGGGAAGACCAGCACGCAGGCGATGCCGAACACGAAGAAGTCGAAGTACTCCGAGGATCGCCCGATGATCACGCCGACGGCGATTTCGTTGGGCGTGACATCTTCGTGGGTGTCGGCGCGGGACAGAGATTCTTTGCTCTCATAGCTTCCGTGGGGGAAGCTTGCAGTTGTGTCGAGGCCGCTCATAGATGGATGCTCCTTGTCTCGTCTCACTGACAGCTCTGTTCTACGCCCTCGCTTGATCTGGCGCAAGGCGGTTTCCACCTCGACCGGCCTCGGTGTTTGTCCTGCTGCGCGCGACGCGAAATTGCGGCCTCCGGACCACCAGGCACCTGCCGCGCACCCGCCCAGGTAGCAGAAAGTTCCCGGCTTCTCCTTGACGTTGGACAAAATGTCCAATGGACAAATTTATACTTCGTAATACATTTGCCCGGATCTTGTAATCCGCGTTTCTATGTAAACGCGCTCTTGTTGCGCCCCTAGCATGCTAAAAATCAAGGAACTCCGTGGGCCTGCGTGGCTCACCGCGGCCGCTTTGACAGCCAGTCTCACTGGCTGCAGCAAAGCCGTCGTGCTCAACCCCGCCGGCGACATCGCCGCGCAGCAAGGCAACCTGGTGGTCACGGCCACCTTGCTGATGCTGATCATCATCATCCCGGTGATCATCCTCACGCTGCTTTTCGCCTGGAAATACCGCCAGTCGAACACCGAGGCCCACTACGACCCCGAATGGCACCACTCCACCACGCTGGAGCTGGTGATCTGGTCCGTGCCGCTGATGATCATCATCGCGCTGGGCGCCATCACCTGGATCAGCACCCACAAGCTGGACCCCTACCGTCCGCTGGACCGCGTCTCGGCCACCAAGCCGCTGAGCACCGATGTCAAGCCGCTGGAGGTGCAGGTCGTGGCCATGGACTGGAAGTGGCTGTTCTTCATCCCCGAAAAAGGCATCGCCACCGTCAACGAGCTGGCCGCTCCCGTGGATCGTCCCATCCACTTCAAGCTGACCGCCACCTCGACGATGAACTCCTTCTACGTGCCTGACCTGGCCGGCATGATCTATGCCATGCCAGGCATGCAGACCGAGCTGAACGCCGTGATCAACAAGCCCGGCGTGTTCCACGGCCTGGCATCGCACTACAGCGGCGCCGGCTTCTCGGGCATGACGTTCAAGTTCCATGGCCTGAGCAACGAAGAGTTCGAGCAGTGGGTTGCCAAGGCCAAGTCCGAAGGCAAGGCCCTGACGCGCGATACCTACCTGAACCTGGTCAAGCCCAGCGAGCGCAACCCGGTCGAGCGCTTCGCCACGGTGGACGAAGGCCTGTACGACAAGGTGCTCAACCGCTGTGTCGAAGAAGGCAAGATGTGCATGCATCACATGATGGCCATCGACGCTGCCGGCGGCGAAGCCTATCTCAAGGCCGTGGGCATGAACCTGCCCCAGGATGTGTGCACGGTGCAAAACGCCGACCGCGTCGTGGCCTTCCTGGACCAGCGCGACGGCTCCGCAGCCGCTGCGCAGCAATAAGCAGTTAGCGGACGCGGACGACGGCCAGACCGCCGCCCGCTCCCATCACGACCTAAGAGACTCGATATGTCTGAACATACCTCCCCGGCACAGGCCCACTGGCTGCTGGGACGCATCACTTGGGACTCCATCCCGATGGCGCACGAGCCCATCGTGCTGGCGACCTTCATCGCCGTGGTGCTCGGCGGCCTTGCCGTGCTGGGCCTGCTCACCAAGTTCCGCCTGTGGGGCCCGCTGTGGCGCGACTGGCTGTGCAGCATCGACCACAAGAAGATCGGCATCATGTACATGATCCTCGGTCTGGTCATGCTGCTGCGCGGCTTTGCCGACGCGCTGATGATGCGCCTGCAGCAGGCCATGGCCTTCGGCGACAACCTGGGCTATCTGCCTCCGCACCACTACGACCAGATCTTCACGGCCCACGGCGTGATCATGATCTTCTTCGTGGCCATGCCCTTCGTGACCGGCCTGATGAACTATCTGGTGCCGCTGCAGATCGGCGCCCGCGACGTGTCCTTCCCGTTCCTGAACAACTTCAGCTTCTGGATGACCACGGGCGGCGCCGTGCTGGTGATGATCTCGCTGTTCCTGGGCGAGTTCTCCACCTCCGGCTGGCTGGCACTGTCCAACCTGGGGGCGCAGAACCCCGGGGTCGGGCTTGACTACTACATCTGGGGATTGCAGGTGGCCGGCGTCGGCACCACGCTGTCAGGCATCAACCTGATCGTGACCATCATCAAGATGCGCGCACCCGGCATGAACCTGATGAAGATGCCCGTCTTCACCTGGACCGCCCTGTGCACCAACGCGCTGATCGTGGCCTCGTTCCCCATCCTGACCGCAGCCCTGGTGCTGATGTCGCTGGACCGCTACGTCGGCACGAACTTCTTCACGAACGAGCTGGGCGGAAACCCCATGCTGTACGTGAACCTGATCTGGATCTGGGGCCACCCCGAGGTCTACATCCTGATCCTGCCCTGCTTCGGCATCTTCTCGGAGATCGTCTCGACCTTCAGCCGCAAGCGCCTGTTCGGCTACACCTCCATGGTGTACGCGACGGTGTGTATCACCATCCTGTCCTACCTGGTCTGGCTGCACCACTTCTTCACCATGGGCTCCGGCGCCAGCGTGAACACCTTCTTCGGCATCACGACGATGATCATCTCGATCCCGACGGGCGCCAAGATCTTCAACTGGCTGTTCACCATGTACCGCGGCCGCATCCGCTTCACGGTGCCGATGCTGTGGACCGTGGGCTTCATGTGCACCTTCGCCATCGGCGGCATGACCGGCGTGCTGCTGGCCGTGCCTCCGGCCGACTTCGTGCTGCACAACAGCCTGTTCCTGATCGCCCACTTCCACAACGTGATCATCGGCGGCGTGGTGTTCGGCGTGTTCGCCGGCATCAACTTCTGGTTCCCCAAGGCCTTCGGCTACAAGCTCGACGAGTTCTGGGGCAAGTGCTCGTTCTGGTTCTGGCTGGTCGGCTTCTGGGTCGCCTTCACACCGCTGTACGTGCTGGGCCTGATGGGCGTGACACGCCGTGCCAACCACTTCGAGGACCCCTCGCTGCAGATCTGGTTCGTGATCGCCGCCCTGGGCGCCGGCCTGGTGGCACTGGGCATCGGCAGCTTCCTGATCCAGCTGGTGGTCAGCTACTTCAAGCGCGACCAGCTGCGCGACGTGACCGGCGACCCATGGGAAGGCCGCACGCTGGAGTGGGCCACCTCCTCGCCCCCTCCCCAGTACAACTTCGCCTTCACGCCCGTGGTGCATGAGATCGATGCCTGGTGGGACATGAAGAAGCATGGCTACCAGCGTCCGCTGACCGGCTTCAAGCCCGTCCACATGCCGTCCAACACCGGCGCCGGCGTCGTGATCGCAGCGCTGTCCACGGTCTTCGGCTTCGCGATGATCTGGCACATGTGGCCCCTGGCCATCGCGTCGTTCGCCGCCACCGTGCTGGCATCGATCATCCACACGTTCAACTACAAGCGCGACTACTACATCCCCGCCGCAGAAGTCGCGGCCACGGAAGAACTGCGCACACAACAGCTGGCACGTCATGTCTGATACCCGTTACACCGCAGGCGGCGCTGCCGCCCTGGCCCCGCGCGAGTACCACCTCGCCGAGGAGCCCCATCCCGAAAACGGCACCGCTCTGGGCTTCTGGCTCTACCTGATGAGCGACTGCCTGATCTTTGCAGCGCTGTTCGCCACCTATGGCGTGCTGGGCCGCAACTACGCTGCAGGCCCCACGGGCGCCCAGCTGTTCGACCTGCCCCTGGTGGCGATGAACACGGCCTTCCTGCTGCTGTCGTCCATCACCTTCGGCTTCGCCATGCTGCAAAAGCAGCAGGGCAAGCTGGGCGGCACCCAGCTGTGGCTGGCCATCACCGGCCTGTTCGGCCTGTGCTTCCTGGGCCTGGAACTCTATGAGTTCTCCCACTTGCTGCACGAGGGCGCGGGCCCGCAGCGCAGCGCCTTCCTGTCCTCGTTCTTCACGCTGGTGGGCACCCACGGCCTGCACGTGAGCTTCGGCCTGATCTGGCTGGTCACGCTGATGATCCAGATCAACAAGCACGGCCTGACGCACGAGAACAACCGCCGCCTGATGTGCCTGTCGATGTTCTGGCACTTCTTGGACGTGGTCTGGATCGGCGTCTTCACTTTTGTTTACCTGATGGGGGTGCTGTAAATGGCTGCACACGACATCCACGCCGGCCATGGCCACGGTCACCACGACCATCACGGCCATGACGATCACCACCACGACGCAGGCCCGCACAGCACGTTCTCGGGCTATATGTGGGGCTTCGTGCTCTCGATCATCCTGACGGCCATCCCGTTCTGGCTGGTGATGAGCAACGTCATCTCGGACCGTGCAACGGCCGTGATGGTGCTCGGCGGCTTCGCCGTGGTGCAGATCCTGGTCCACATGGTCTTCTTCCTGCACATGAACGGCAAGATCGAAGGCGGCTGGACCCTGCTGTCCACCATCTTCACCGTGGTCTTCGTGGCCATCGGCATTGCGGGCACTCTGTGGGTCATGTTCCACATGAACACCAACATGATGCCCCAGCACACCATGCCGGCCGACCCTGCCGCGCAGACGGCTCCGGCCTCGGTCACGCCTTGACCGCATCCGGAAACTCCGGGCCCTCCAGCCACGCCGGCGCATCGCGCCGGCGTGGCCCACTCGCTCAGGCGATGCTCATCTCGGTGGGCATCGCCTTGTTTTTGGGCTTCATCTTCCTGGGCAGCTGGCAGGTCCAGCGCCGTGCCTGGAAGCTGGACTTGATAGAGCGCGTGGACCAGCGCGTGCACGCCGCGCCTGCCGCCCTGCCCCCGCCCGCCGAATGGCCGCAGATCACGGCCGCCGACCACGAGTACCGCGCCGTGCAGGCCAGCGGCCACTGGCTGGCCGGCAAGACCGTGCTGACCCAGGCCGTGACCGAATTGGGCGCCGGCTTCTGGGTGCTGACGCCGCTGCAAATGGACGACGGCAACCAGGTGCTGGTGAACCGGGGCTTCATTCCCACAGCGCAGCGCGCGCGCTGGCAGGATGAGCCCGCACAGGCGCCCCAGGACCAGGACCAGGTGACGGTGGCCGGCCTGCTGCGCATCAGCGAGCCGCGCGGCGGCTTCCTGCGCGAGAACGATCCCGCGCAGCAGCGCTGGTTCTCGCGCGATGTGGCGGCCATTGCGCAGGCCCAGGGACTGGACCATGCAGCCCCCTACTTCATCGACGCAGGCCTGCCGGGACAGCCCGTGGCAGACGGCACCTGGCCGCGCCCGGCCATGACCGTGATCCGCTTCCCCAACAGCCACCTGGTCTATGCGCTGACCTGGTACGGGCTGGCGCTGATGGTGGTCGGTGCGGCCTGGCTGGTCAGGCGCAATGACCGGCAGGCGAGCAGCAAGCCGTAAAGCCGTAAAGCCGTAAGGCCGCAAAGCTGTCGCTGCAGGCAACAGGGCCACCGATGACATCGGTGGCCCTTTTTCCGCCAGTCTTCTGCAAGACCCTGCCGCACCACGGCCACCGCCCGGTAGCGCACAATCGCCCGCGTGAATTCGCCTTCAGAGTCCCTGTTCCGCGTCGAGCGCACCACCGAACGCCAGAACATGCAGCTGCTGATACAGCTGCGCTGGTTTGCCGTGGTCGGGCAGGTGATCACCATCTCCCTGGTGCACTACGGCTTCGGCATCACCCTGCCGCTGCCGGCCATGGCCCTGGTGCTGCTGGCCAGCGTCTTCACCAATCTCGGCTACATCTACTGGTACCGCAGCCACCGCCGCCAGATCTCGGCACGCAACCTGTTCCTGGCCCTGCTGGCCGACGTGCTCGCCCTGGCCATACAGCTGTATCTGAGCGGCGGCGCCAGCAATCCCTTCATCTATCTGTTTTTGCTGCAGGGCATTCTGGGCGCCGTGCTGCTCAGGCCCGTGCACGCCTGGATCATCGTTGCCAGCACCTCGCTGTGCACCCTGGTGCTGGCCATCGTGCACTGGCCCCTGCCCATTGGCGCTGCAGGCCCTGACGGGCTGCCCGGCCTGTACGTGAGCGGCATCCTGATCAGCTTCGGGCTGACCACGGTGCTGCTGGTGGTCTTCCTGCGCCGCATCGTCTCCAACCTGCGCCGGCGTGACGCACGGCTGGCCAACATGCGCCAGCGTGCCAGCGAAGAGGAGCACATCGTGCGCATGGGCCTGCTGGCCACGGGCGCGGCGCATGAGCTGGGCACGCCGCTGTCCACCATGTCCGTCATCCTGGGCGACTGGCAGCGCATGCCGGCCATCACGCAAGACCCCGACCTGCTGGCCGACCTGCAGGAAATGCAGCAGCAGCTGCTGCGCTGCAAGTCCATCGTCTCCAGCGTGCTCATGTCGGCCGGCGAGACTCGCGCCGATGCGCCCCAGGCCACCACGCTGCGCGCCTTCATGGACGGCGTGGTCGCGCACTGGCAGTCACGCCACGCCGTGGAGCGTTTCGACTACGTCCAGGCCGACGAGGACTTCCCCATTCTTTCCGATACCGCGTTGCAGCAAATGGTTTGCAATGTGCTCGACAATGCGGCCGAAGCCTCCCCCCGCCATGTGGCGCTGCACCTGGCCGTGCGCACCGGCATGCTGTGCATCACCGTGCGCGACAAGGGACCGGGCTTTGCACCCGCCGTGCTGGAACAGCTGGGCCAGCGCCATATCTCCACCAAGACGGAGCGCCCGGGCCGGGGGCTGGGCCTGTTCCTGGTGCTCAACGTGGCGCGCTCGCTGGGCGGACGCGTTCAGGTGAGGAACACCCCGCCGCGGGGCAGTGAGGTGGAGATCCGCCTGCCCCTGTCATCGATTGCCATTGAACCCGGCGCCTGAAGCGGCGCCCACAGGAACCCGAATCGCCCATGGACAGCTCCCGCCTCCTGCTGCTGGTTGAAGACGATGCGACCTTTGCACGCACGCTGACGCGCTCGTTCGAGCGGCGCGGCTACCGCGTGCTGCAGGCCGCCAGTGCCGAGGAAGTGCGCGAGCTGCTGCAGACGCACACGCCGCAGTACGCCGTCATGGACCTCAAGCTGGCGGGCAACGCGTCGGGCCTGAGCTGCGTGCAGATGCTGCACCAGCACAGCCCCGAGGCCGTGATCGTCGTGCTCACCGGCTATGCCAGCATTGCCACCGCCGTGGAGGCCGTCAAGCTCGGCGCATGCCACTACCTGGCCAAGCCCTCCAACACCGACGATATCGAGGCCGCCTTCGGCCGCCTCGAAGGCCGCACCGACGTGGAGCTGTCACGCAACCCCACCTCCATCAAGACGCTGGAGTGGGAACACATCCACGAAACCCTGGCCGAGAGCGATTTCAACATCTCCGAAGCCGCCCGCCGCCTGGGCATGCACCGGCGCACGCTGGCGCGCAAGCTGGAAAAGCGGCAGATCAAGTAAGGCGGCAGGCACCAAGGCAAACCGGGCCTCAAGGGCCCGGTTTGTCATTGCGCGGCCATGGCCCTCAGGCCATCAGCCCAGCCAGAGGTAGTGATCGATCAGCAGCGCCAGGAACAGCACGCTCAGGTGGATCAGAGAGAAGCGGAAGGTCTTGCGCGACAGCTGGTCCGAGTAATTGCGCCACAGCGCAAAGGCATAGCCGCAGAAGCCCACGCTCAGCACCACGGCCACCACCAGGTACAGCCAGGAACTCATGCCGTACATGAAGGGCAGCATGCAGGCCGCAAACAGGATCACCGTGTACAGCAGGATCTGCAGCCGCGTGTACTCGCTGCCATGCGTCACGGGCAGCATGGGCAGGCCGGACTGGCGGTAGTCTTCCACGCGGTACAGCGCCAGCGCCCAGAAATGGGGCGGTGTCCACAGGAAGATGATGAGGAACAGGATCAGCGCCTCGGGGCCGACCTGGCCCGTCATCGCGGCCCAGCCCAGTACGGGCGGCATGGCACCGGAGGCGCCGCCGATCACGATGTTCTGCGGCGTGGCGGGCTTGAGGATCACCGTGTAGATCACGGCATAGCCCACGAAGGTGGCCAGCGTCAGCCACATGGTCAGCGGGTTGGTGCACAGCAGCAGCACCAGTGCGCCCAGCGTGCACAGGATGGCCGAGAAGGCCAGCGCCTGCTGGCTGCTCAACTCGCCCCGCGCCGTGGGCCGCCAGGAGGTGCGCTTCATGCGCGCATCGATGTGGCGCTCCACCAGGCAGTTGAAGGCGGCCGCCGCGCCCGCCACCAGCCAGATGCCCAGGCAGGCCAGCGCCATGTGCAGCCACTGGTCGGCATTGGGCCAGCCGGGTACGGCCAGCACCATGCCGATCAGTGCGCAGAACACGATCAGCTGCACCACACGCGGCTTGGTCAGGGCATAGAACTGTGTCCAGCGCGAGGGCTCGACACTCAGGGAAGCTTGTTTACTCATGCAATCTCTCCACGGGCAACGGGCAGTCCGTCCCGCAGTGCGCCCGGGCGGCTGGCCGCCAGGCACCAAACAATCACGGTCACCAGCGCAGCTGCGCCGCCCGTATGCAGCACCGCGGCCACCAGCGGCCAATCGAGCACCACGTTCGACAGGCCTGTCAGCACCTGCAGCACCAAAAACGCACCCAGCACGCGGCGCTGCGACGCCAGTGCGGGCACTTCACCCAAACGCCACCACAGCCCGGCCAGCGCAGCCACCACCACATAGGCCGCCAGGCGGTGCAGATAGTGGATGGCCGTGAGGCCCGCAAAGCTGATGTTGCTGCCGTCCTGCAGCAGGCCCAGCGGCCGCCAGATCTGCAGCGCCTGCGAAAAATCCATGGCCGGCCACCAGCTGCCCTGGCAGGTCGGGAAACTGCTGCAGGCCAGCACCGCATAGTTGGTGCTGACCCAGCCGCCCAGCGCCACCTGCAGCACCAGCAGCGCAAGGCCCAGCCACAGCCCCGCGCGCAGCGCGGGTGCAATCACGGTCGCCCTTTGCTGGCGCGCAGCACGGCTCAAGCCCACGGCGGGCACGCACAGCAAGGCCAGCAGGCCCGTGCCGCCCAGCAGGTGCAGGGTCACGATGGCCGGGAAAAGCTTCATGGTCACGGTCCAGGCGCCAAAGGCGCCCTGCAGGCAGACCCAGAACAGCGCCAGCGTGGGCCACCACGGACTCAGGGCACCGCCTGTGCCCTCCGCCCCTGTACGCTCGGCCCCTGCGCCACCCGCCCTGCCCAGGCGCCGCGCGCGCCGCCAGGCCATGATGGTCATGGCGATGATGAGCACGCCCACGGTGGTTGCCAGATAGCGGTGGACCATCTCTATCCATGCCTTGCCATGCGTCACCGGCCCGGTGGGCATGGCGGCCTGGGCCTCGGCAATCTGCGCGCGGGCACCCATGGGGCTGGCGCTGCCATAGCAGCCCGGCCAATCGGGGCAGCCCAGGCCGGAATCGGTCAGGCGGGTGAAGGCGCCGAACAGCACCAGATCGAAGGTCAGGAACAGCGTGAGCACCGACAGCGCCTGCAGCCGCTTGAGCGAGCCGCCGCTGCGATTGCGCAGCCACACCCAGGCCAGGGGACCCAGCGCCAGCAACAGGCCCAGCAGCATCAGCTCCAGAACGGGGGCCAGATCGTACAGCGCCTGTTCGCTCACGCCCGCCCTCCGCAGCGCGGCATGCACCACACGGCATGGCCCCCGGGCAAGCCGAAAGGCAATGCCGCAGGCGCATCCGGTTGGCGACAGCAGATCTTCATAAATGAGAGCAATTTGACGAGAAGGCTCAGCCCCATGCGCGAGATTGGATCGCAGGCCGGGCCTACAGAGAATCAGGACATGCACCCAGATACAGGCAGCGGGAGGCGCACCTCATGCACAAGGCCCGCAAGCGGGCCTGGTCGCTGCAACTTTCAGAGCAGCATGTCTTTGATATGAAACAATTCTACTTGGCTGCGAACCGCTCAATCGCCCACGCATGCAGTGCCCCTAGATCGCAGCCAGCTTCTTTTGGCTGGTGCGATGCGGGTTGGGCCTGGCGCACACGAATTTCCACAGGACCCTGTCCAAGGCGTCGGCGGCCCAGCTTTACACGACTGCTCAGATTCGCTCAGATTCAGACACCTCGCGTTCCTTAGATTGGTGGTTTCACTTGGGAACCGGCAACTGCCGGGTGAGGCCATGATTGCAGGAGGCTCGTGGACTGTGCTTGATGGGCACGGAAACGAAATCGGGCGTGTCGAAGGCGATGAATTCGTCCGGTGCGGGACCAGGCCCATCTACCGCATCGATGGACCGGCGCTGTACTCCATGGACGGTTCGGCCAGACTGATGGGCTTTATCGAAGGGACCGAGGTCAGAACGCGGCAAGGCCGGATCTTCCTCAAATTTCTCGCACATTGAGCGGCACTGCTCAGATTTGCTCATCTTCGGCCAGTCGAAGCCAGGGAGACTCCACGTCCAAGAAAACCTCCAGGCAATGGACCTCTTTTTCGTGCGCGTGCTCTCCAACAACGATTTCAATGCCTTCTGGGACGGCATCGCCCAGGACAAGCCCCTGAAGACGCCCGACAAGGGACGCACCGCGTCCTTCACTGTCATCCGCCGCAGCGACAGCGGCCTGGAAGTCAGAACGCACAAGGGCAACACGGTGCGCATAAGGCGGGAAGCCTTCGGCGCCGTGCTGCGCCATCTGGCCCAGGAGCATCACGGCGCCGAGCGGCCCTGCATCGTGGCCTCCAGCCAGCACCGGCCCGGCTTTCTGGGCTTTGCGGCCAAACAGGCCAACGACAACGCAGCCGTGGTGATCACCTACATCCTGCCCATACTGCAGGACGCAGGACTTGTGGAAATCGACGGCAACCGGCCCAACAGGACCTGGCTGCTTTGAACAACTGCACAGTCTTCGGCCTTCTGCGTCGGCCGATGACAATCTATGTCAATTCATTCATAGCCAATCACTAAGGCGCACAGATAATTCCTGGCATTCGTGTGAATTGTGAAAGGGGAGCCGGCCGCGCGCCGCCCCTTCGTGTGCTGGAGGATTGGCAGATGAGCGCCCCTGAAATCGAGGCCATGCAGGAGCGACTGAAGAAGCTGCGGGCCGACGAGGTGCTGGTCGCCGAGCAGTTGGACAGGCTGCAGGCCCAGAAAGCTGCGCTGGAGCACAGACAGGCCATGATCCAGGGGGCCATCCAGGTGCTCGAGGAAATGTGGCAGGAGCTGGAGCCATGAAACGTGGCAAGCCCGTGCCACCGCCCGCAACGCCCACGCCCACTTCCACCATGCCCACGGCCGAAGACTGGCTGGCAAGAATTGCGGCCCTGGATGCCACGCAACCCCCTGCCGCCCCGCCCCGTCTGCGCAACACCCGCAAGGCAAAGCGCCGCAAGGCGTTCACCGTCATGGCAATGCTCGTGCTGCTGGCGCTGCTGGCCATCGCCCTGGCCGTGGCGGTACAGTTGATGTGGGTCAGGTAGCAGTCACACGGCAACACCGGAAAGAGCCCTTCAAGCGTGAAGCCAACCGAGCCGGTGCTGCTGTATACCCTCACATCCTGGCGAAGTCCCCATATTGTTTGCATGCTCACTTACGCCTAGCATGTGCCCACACTCAACGCAGTGGAGGTGCCATGACCGATCCCGAAGAACCACTGGAAGTACGCTCAGAACGCTGGCAGTCGCTGAAGGGGCTGGACATCGCCTCCGTGGATCTGGGCCCCATCTGCGTGGTGCTCATGGTGACGCTGATCTGCATGGCCGTGATGATGCTGCTGGCCAAATCCGGCGCAGAGCAAGTGCGGCAGGCCCAGCCATCGTCCCAGGCCAAAGGCCCGGCTCCCCGACCGAAGCCGGCGCAGCCCGTGACCGAACCCGCCCAGCAACAGACCTGGACGCCGGCCTTGCGCACCTGAGAGCGACCTGAGGGCGGCAAGGCCAGGCCGCAGCACCTTCAGACCTTCACCGAACGTGTCGCGATGAAGGTCGGAACGAACTTCTCGATCACAAAACGGGCATGAGGCTGCCAGTCTTCATGAAAGCCCGTCAGCACCAGCCCCGCATCCAGCTGGCCGCCGATCTGATCGGCCAGCGTATGACCGAACACCAGCGCCTCATTGCGCTCCCGCTTGGCATCGATCGCTGCGGGCGGCAAATCCACCACATCGGAATACGGCAGGCGCCACGCAGGCCGCACAAGCCCTTGCTCGCGCAATGCGGGATCGCGATCCTCCACGAAGACCACCGGATTCCAGAAGCTGGACAGAAGGCGCCCACCCTTTGCGAGCACCCGCGCGCATTCACGCCATACGGGCCGCACATCAGGCACGTAGAGGTTGGAGATGGGGTGAAAAATCACATCGAAGCTGGCATCTGCAAAAGCGCCCAGATCGCGCATGTCGCCCTGCACGCAGGTCAGCGCAAGGCCTTCGCGCTGCGCTACATGTCGGTCCTGTGCAAGCTGGCCGGCAGAGGCGTCGAACACGGTGACCTGGGCACCCGCCGCCGCAAGAATGGGACCCTGCTGGCCGCCGCCGCCGCCACCGGCAAGGCAGAGGATGCGCAGGCCGCGCGCATCATCCAGCCAGCCCGCCGGCAAGGGGCCGGGCGTGAGCCGCGCCTGCCAGCTTCCGGCACGGGCCCGGGCTATTTCAGCGCTGTCGACCGGACGCGACCAGTCGCAGTCTTTCGCTGCCTGCAGATTCCAGGCGGCGCAGTTGTGGGCAAGGATGTCGATGGGTTCTGTCATGGGCACTCTTTCAAAAAGAGGCCGCACGGCGACGCGAGGTTGCGTTCAAAAAACGCGGAGCAGTCAACGGGCATGCAGATGGTGACGCGGGCGTCCGCCGTGGGCCGTGAACGGGCTTAAGGGGATCGGGCGGACAAGGGTCCGAAGGCGTCACAGGTTCATGTCAGGCTCGCAACGGTCGCAGTATGGAAAAGGCAAATTCTAGGACTGCGCAAATTGCACTGTCAAATCACTGCGGCGCGTTCCCAACACGGTCACGCGGAAGTCACAACGGTGAGACGGCCAGGCTGTAAGTTGAACACGCACCCTCGATGGCGCTGGCTTCTGCTGCGCCATGGCGCGCCCGCTGACGACCGGCCTTCCCCAACCCGGCGCCCAATGGATACCGAGGAGCAACACTTTGAAGGAGAGCTATGCGTAGTCCCAAGAAAGGCCGAGAGCCGATCCGGCTCATGGACCTGGCCCCCGCCGTCTTCTGCATCCAGTGCGAACAGGAAAAACCCGCCACAGGAGCCCGCCAATTCCACGCGTGGCATGTGTGCAGCGACTGCTCGCAGAAGCTGGCCCAACTCCCCCCGGCGCAAGCACCCACGGCGCATCACACGCACTGAGGCAAGCGATTCCCCAAAACGACAGCCCGCCAGATGGCGGGCTTTCTCATGCCCTCGCGGACATGATCGGGAGCGCGACGGCGAGGAGCGCCTACCAGGGCGCAAACATGATCACCAGCACCACAGCCACAATAGCTGCGGCGATGTACATGGTTCGCTTGGTGGCGAACCGGTTGCGGGACGACGAGGTGGGCACTTGGCCAGGGGTGTTGGGCGGAGGTGTGTTCATGGCCTCAAGCATGGTCGCCGCCCAGGACCGGCTCTGTCGGACAAGCACAGCTGAGGCAATCAGCGCAAAGCAGGACAAGGGCGTCGGCCTTGGCGCATGGTGCCGTTTCCAGACTGCCGCGGGTCCACTGAGCGCGCATGGCCAGAAAAGACAAAGCCCGCGACTGCGGGCTGTTGATCAGATCTCGAAGGCAGTCCGGTCCACTGCATCCTTGATCCATGCAGGAGGCTTGCCCCGGCCGGTCCACGTTGCGCCGGTGGACGGATCACGGTACTTGGCCACGCCTGCACCGACGGGCGACTTGCGCTTGCCCGTGCTGAACACATCTTCCTGGGTCAATTGGAATTGCTGGACGAGCTCGCGAACCTTGGCGATGGCCCCGCCTTTTTCGGCTTTCAGGACTTCGGCAATGCGTGCCTCGATCTCTGCCTTTTGCTGCAGGAGCGTCTTGTAATCAGGTGTCATGGACTTTTCTTGGGTTGTATGCTAGCGAGTCTACATTCTATGCACAAAATGCTGCTCTGACATGCCTTTGCATCGCAAACCGAAGGTTGCGGACCCAACAACACTCCCACCCCCCAGAGGTATAGAGTGACGCAATGAACAAAGCACTGGAACTTTCAGGAATCGCGCTGGTGGCGCTGGCGGTCAGCGCATGCGCCCAGCAGAAGCTGGCACCGTCCGTGGGCATGGCCAATCCCGCGTCGGTCTATTGCGGAGAGATCGGCGGACAAGTTCGGATGGAGAGGACGCCCCAGGGCCAGGAAGGCATCTGCGTACTGCCGAACGGTACGGAAATGGAAGAGTGGACGCTGTACCGCAAGGACCATCCGGCCAAGTAGTGAGACAGCGCCCTGCACGCAACAGAAGCAAGCCGTTAACGCCTCGCCGTCACTGCGCAGAGCACAGCCATACGCTCGGCTCACTGCCGTGCAGGCAACGGTGCCCGCCAGCAAGCCTTTTTCTTGCGCGGACTCAGAAGGCGGGCGCCATCTCGCAATGCTCGTCATGAGCTGAGGCGGCAACCAATCGCCAGCCGTCGTACCCTGCAAGCAGGAGCGAACCTGGCTGAAGCTGCTTTGCAGACCGCGAACCGAATGGCAATAGCAAGCGCTTGGCAAAGAGATTCGCGCTTTGACAATGACTTAGCCAAAGCGGGCGCCGTTCAATGGTAGGACCTGAGCTTCCCAGGCCGATATGAGAATCCAGGATTCATGCGGGTTTGAGCAGGATTTCCGCTCCGCAGCACTGAGTATTTAAACAGCATCCAAAGCCGCTTGTCTTCGTGCGCACCCGCAGACTGCGCAGCGCCCACCAGGTGTTTTCCCCAGCTGAAACGCAAAAAGCCCCCTCGGCGCCCTCGCGGCAGCCGAGGGGGCTTTTTGCGTTCTGGGGCACCTACATCCGCCCTTGACCAAGCAAGCACGCGGCCTGTTCGTGCAGGCTTTGCCCAGGAAAAGTTCGATGTTCCAGCCGTCCGCCGCTCAGATTTGCTCAGATTCAATATGTTTCAAGACGTTAGGATTTATCAATAGATTTATCTAGGAGGATTGATCAATGAAATGCAAGATCGCTGCGGCACTGATCGCCTGTTCAGCTTTCTCGGCCCACGCCGCAAACGTGGCTTTCTTCAACAACCCAGCGTTTGTGGATGTGGCACAAGAGGGACTGAACCTGCGCACCACGCTGGTATCGGGAGGCCATACGGTAAGCGACATCACCGGGTCAACACTCGCAGATTTCAACACCGGCTTGGCGGGCAAAACAATTTTAGTGATTCCCGAGCTTCAGAATGGAGACCTGGCTGCAGCAATTGATGCTCCCACGCGCGCAGCCATCGCTAACTTTGTCAGCGCTGGCGGCACCGTGCAAGTACATGGCGGAACCACACCAAACGATGTGAATTTCCTGAATGGAGTTTTCGGATACACCATCACTACCAACAGCAACGCATCTAGCTCATCTACCAAAACTGCGGCTGCCGCAGGTACTCCGTTCGCAAGCGGGCCCGCTTTACTAACGAGCAATAGCGCAACAACACAGGTTGCAGCAGCGGCACTCCCCGCTGGAGCGAAAAGCATATACAGCCCGGACGGTGGTACCAACAGCGTGATGTTCACGGTCGCAAATGGCACCGGCCAAGTGATCTTCATGGGTTGGGATTGGTTCAACGCTCCTCCTCAAGGGGCCGCCGACGGCGGGTGGTTGACTTTGGCTAGCTTGGTTAGCACAGCGTCTGCCACGCCTGGCGGAGTAACCCCCGTCGCCTCAGCAGCCAGCATCCCCACGCTGAACGAGTGGGGCCTGATCTTCACGTCTTCGATCCTGGCCATGCTTGGCATCTCGAGAATGCGCCGCCGCCAGCGCTGAAGCACAAGCCACCGTCGAGTGGCTTTTTCAGGCTCTTCGTGGAATGCAGGCAAGCGCTTGAGTACCCTGATGCCTGAGGCAACGGCAATCAGGGGGCTCCACTGCTAGACCACGAGACACCTCAGGCACTGGGCTGCTGATCAGACTATCGGCTTGAGTCAGTGCAATGGCCGCAAGGCGGCAGACGCACGCTGTCACTTCATCTCAAGCTGTTGGCAGTGTCATGCACTGCCAGCACATCCATGAGACAACGGTCCGCCGATGTTCGAGTACCGGGTGGTTTTAGATGCGCCTGCAGGCCAGCCTGCCAGAGCCCGGCTGGCCATGGACGAGTTCGCGTTGCACAAGGGCCGCCGCTATGCCAACCATGGTGGTCGATCCGATTGGTCGCCAAGTGCCGTGGATTGGCCAGGGGCACCCACGGGAGACGGCGCGCGCCTTCCTCCAGCAGCTTTCTGCTGGCGTGGCCGAGCGTATCAAGGCCGTGGCAATTGACATGACCACCGCCTATGGGCTGGAGATCAAGACCCATTGCCCGCAGGCTGAGATCGTCTACGACCTGTTGCACGTGGTGGCCAAGTACGGGCGCGAGGTGATCGACCGGGTGCGCGTCGGCATGAAGAACAGGAAACTGAAGATGCGGAGCGCTACGCATTTGGTCAAATACCGGCATCGCGTAAGATGCTGATCCACCAGTAGAAGCGGGCGTCGTTCAATGGCAGGACCTGAGCTTCCCAAGCTCATGATGAGGGTTCGATTCCCTTCGCCCGCTCCAAGACTCATAAGTCTTTGATTTTTAAGAATTTTTAGCAAAAAAATTGATCGGTGTCACTACTTGGTGTCACTAGTGATAAAAGTTCCACGGCTCACAACAAACCGTTTCGGTGTCTTCTGTCTCCGTATCTACTACAGAGACCATCTAGGACGGCTCAAGTCCACAAGGCAAAGCCTCAACACCAAGAACCCCGAGTTGGCTAGGGTTCTGGCTTTACAGTTCAATCTCTCTCATGAGTTGCAACGAGTAACAGCTATGCCACCAACTAAGTCAACCCTTGGGCAATTTGCCCATCTTCTGGTGATGTTGCCCCCGTATTCCCGACCCCACCCTATTCGCAATAAAGCACTTGGTCAGCCTCTGCAGCCTGTTGCCGCCTGAACTCCCGAGGTGAACGCATTTTCAGCGAAGAATGCGGATGCACCTCGTTGAAGTGCTCGAAGGCTGCTGGCAGTTGTGCCAGTACCGTCTGCGCGTCACTCAGGTCCATGCGCGCCACATAGTCGCGCTTGAAGGTGTTGACGAAGCTCTCGGCCATGCCGTTGCTCTGCGGGCTGCAGACGGGCGTGTTGATGGGCTTCAGGCCCAGAGCGCGCGCCAGCGCCCTCGTTTCGGCGGCGATGTAGGCACCGCCGTTGTCACTGAGGAACTCCAACTCCTGTCCCTGCGGGACCGCTTCGACCGAGCCGAATCGGCGTTCGACGGCCTCGACGAGCATCTCGCGAACCAGCTCGCCTGGCAGCCCCTTGCCCTCCCATGCACGCCAGGCCAGCACCTCACGGTCGCAGCAGTCCTTGGCGAAGGCGGCCGTCACGGTTTGACCCGAATCGCACTTGATTTCCAGACCATCGGAGCACCATCGAAGGTCGCTGCGCGAGACCGCAACACGGCCCTCATGCGTGCGTGCGGACTGGCGCCGGCGAGGCGCCTTGGGCAGCAGCAGAGCGGCTTGTGCCATGACGCGATAGACGCGTTTGGCATTGACCCTCGGGGTGCCCCGTGCCGCACGCTGGCGGTTCACCAAGGCACAGGCACGTCGGTAGCCATAGCTGGGCAAGTCGGCAATTTGCTGGCGCAGTTCGGCGAGCAACCCGGCGTCGTCGCTGGGTGTGCGATGGCTGCGGCCATCGGCCCAGCCTTCACCGCGCCCAAGCAGGTCGCGCACATGCGAGCACGCCAGTCCCATCGCCCGGCAGACCGTTTTCACTGGTGTTCCCCGGGCAACAAGGGCGAGCGCGCAATCCACTAATGAGATGGTCCGCCTCGCTCCTCCCCACAGCTCGCCATCGTGCTTGTGCGGGAGTACAAAGCGCGAACCGCCACCATCCACTGCAGGAGACCGTCATGAGCAACCAGCAATGCACCGCCGTCACCTATGGAATCGATCTCGGCAAGACTTGGTTCCACGTGGTTGGGCTTGACCACACCGGCAATCCGATCAAGCGTGCCAAGCTCAACCGTGCCAGCATCATCCGGTTCTTCATCAATATACCCGCCGCACTCGTCGGCATGGAGGCATGTCCAGGCTCTCAGTGGCTTGCTCGTAAGCTTCAGGCCCTCGGCCATCAAGTGCGTATCGTGCCGGCGCAATTCGTCAAGCCCTATGTGAAGTCGAACAAGAACGACACCATCGATGCCGCAGCCATCGCGGAAGCCATTACCCGGCCTACCATGCGCTTCGTGCAGATCAAA
The DNA here is from genome assembly GCF_014170385.1 of Delftia sp. UME58. Classification (NCBI taxonomy): domain Bacteria; kingdom Pseudomonadati; phylum Pseudomonadota; class Betaproteobacteria; order Burkholderiales; family Comamonadaceae; genus Delftia; species Delftia sp. UME58. The sequence goes on along the minus strand of NZ_LZZV01000114.1, from coordinate 15,194 downwards.
CAATGCGATCAGGTTGACCTGCAGGCACTGCACCGCAGCCGCGATCTCCTGGTGAGCACGCGCACACGACTCATCAACCAGATGCGAGCCTTTTGCTTAGAGTACGGCGTCGCCATGCGCAATGGGGTTGGGGCATTCAAGGTTGCCTTGCCGCCCGTGCTGAGCGACGAGAGCAATGACCTGACGCCCGGCATGCGCGAATTGCTGGTCGATCTCGCACAGGAACTCTCCACGCTTGAAGATCGGATCGCGCAATTCACACGCAAAATCAATGCACAGGCCGATGCGTCCGACATCGCACGGCGCTTGGCGACGATTCCTGGCGTGGGGCAACTGACTGCCACCGCACTCGTCGCTGCCGTTGGCGACGCGCGCCAGTTCAAGACAGCACGCGACTTGAGCGCCTGGCTTGGGCTGACTCCGGCGCAGTACTCGACCGGCGGTAAGACGCACCTGACAGGTATCAGCAAGCGCGGAAACTCCTACGTACGCAAGCTCCTTATCCACGGTGCACGATCCTGCAGCATGCACCTTGACCGAACGAAGGACCGGCTGGGACTGTGGATCGAGGCGCTTGAAGGACGACTGCATCACAACAAGATGGTGGTCGCACTGGCCAACAAGCTGGCGCGCATTGCGTGGGTGGTCCTGACCAAACCGGGTGCGCTCTACGAGCGCCAAGTCCCTCAGTTGGTTACCTGACCGATGAAGCCCGCATCTGACCCTTTCACCAAACGATTAATCTCACTTCTGCTTTCCGAAGTTTGCTGAGCTCTGGATTGATGACGAAACAGTCGATCGACGCAGCGTAAGCCCGACAAAAAAAAACGGGTGTTCCAACCCGGTCCACTTATTGGGAACGATGCGTGCGGATCTCATCATGGCCTGGCTGCAACCGCAGCCCACTCGCGAGAGGCCGGATACATTTGTGCAAACTGCCTTCGTCCGAGAGAAAGTGCTTGGCAAATGCGAGGCGGACCATACATTTTCTGCGGCGTACTCCACGGCTTCCTTGAGGATTTCGTTCTCCAAGGTTTTCTTGCCGAGCACGCGCTGCAGCTTGGCGATTTCCGCGCGGGCAGCCGCCAGCTCGGATGCGGGCACGACTTCCTCGCCAGCGGAGACGGCGGTCAAAGCACCCTGGCGTTCGAGCTTGCGCCACTGGAACAACAGTCCAGCCGAGACGCCTTCTTTCAAGTAATCGCTCAAGTTATGAGTATTGGGGGAAGAAGACCGACAATGAAATCGTCAAATCTCTGGCGCCTGGGCAAAAGGAGCCATTAACGGTCAAGCGAGATGGACGAATAATGCAAGGCAATACAAGAACTCTAATTCTCGAAGAGCGTGGGTATGACATCAATAAACTACCAAGGGTAATATATGCCGACTGAATTTGAAAAAAAAATCCAAGAATTCATTGAATTTGATTCCTTGAAAAAAATGCTAGAACTTGGAAAAATAATTCATACCATATCAATGGCCGGCCGGGACACCTATGAAATTAATTCTGACGGCGTCACAGATCCTGCTAAGTTACGGAGAATTAACGAAGTGATTCAGAGAATTTCCTCTCTGCAATTAACCATTGCATCAAACAACAATGATGAACTTGATTCTTTTATTCGATCCTCTTTTGAAATGTTGGATCATGAAATAGAGTCTTTGAAAATTCCTCGCGGGTTTTTTAGATTATTTTAACAGAAATATCTAGAGTGCAAAAAAAATGCCTACAATCCCATGCCTTCGTTCAACGCTACAACTTCGGCAAGCACTTGAAGGCGCTCAGGTGGAAGACACCATTCCGGGCGATTTGCGAGGCATGGGAAAAAGATCCAAGCCGCTTTAGACTTCATCCGCACCATCTCACTGTGGGACTGAACATCTAAGCGCGTATTGCCATCTCATATGCCGAGTTGGACCCCCAGTCAGCAACGATCGCGCGATCCCGCGTACGTTCCACCACCAGGCCTACCGGGCTGCGGAAGCCGCCTGCCACGACATGCGTCTTGCCATCCTTGAAGACACGCTTGACCTCTGTTCCGCCATAGTCAACGACATAGACGGACTCGGCATCGGCCATCGCGATGCCCGGACCCGGAGACGCGAACTCCCGCGATATCGTTCGCGCAGCGCCGTCGGCCTTCGCATAGGAGACACCTCCACTGATATTGGAAACGAAGTAGCTTCCATCCGGCAGTTGTACGGCACCCACAGGTGTTTGCAACTCTCCCTGTACGGCGACCGACAGCTTGCCATCTGGAGTAGCGGCGAGAATCTGATTGGTACGGCGGTTGGCGATCAGCAAGCGACCTTGGTTGTCGAACGACAGTCCTGCGGGGGTCGCCAAGCCCCGCACGAACACTGAGGGCTCGCCTCCGGTCGGTGAAATCCTCCACACCAAGTCCTGACTGTATGAAGCGACATAAATGTCCCCGCTGGATGCAATCGCCAGCCCAGATGGGCCACTGAGACCGGATGCCAACGAAGCCACCTTGCCATCGCGACCAGCCCTGAGGATGGTGCCTGCGCTCCAGTTGGCAATGATGACCGACCCCGCCGAATCAATAGCCATGCCTACCGGCGATGACAAGCCCGTGGCGATCGTGGACGTCCTGCTCCACTGGGTTGTGGAAGCGATGGCGGAGCGGCCGTAAATGCATGAGGTGAGCGAGTAGCCTGCAGCCAGCTTGAGTACATGTCGGCGATTCATGAAGACCTCCAAAGTAGAAAATTTGCTCATGGAAAAATGAGTAAAGCATCAGGAATGGTTGGCCGAGATATGTCGCCACGCCCGTTCATTGGCAGCGCGTTCCAACAAGGGGTCTCCTACCACCGCAACGGGATTTCCTACTGCTTCCAGCATTTCGAGATCCGAAATATCGTCACCATAGGCCCAGCTATTTTTCAAATCTATAGCCTGCTCAGTCGCGAATTTCCGAATGGCGTTGGCCTTGCCTGGTCCGATCGTTTGAGGATGCTTTATGCGCCCGCTATATCGGATGCCATCATGCAACAGCCGCGTGGCAAGAATATGGCATACGCCTAGATGCTGCGCGATAGGCTGAAGAGCTTCCACAAAAGATCCCGAAACAAAAACAGGTTCACTTCCACGATCTCGAAGAGATTGCACCTCCGCCACGACATGCGTGATCAAGGACTTTGGGTCAGCGATTTTTCCGCTGGCCCATGCCTGCGCGCATCGCTGGACCTCATCAACCTGGCGACCGGCGAACAGCTCGTAATAGCGAAGGTTGATCACACTGCGAGAATTCGTGCTTTCACATTGCATTCGCAATACTGCGCTAGCATCTTCATATTCCTCCCGGCGATGAAGATCAGAAACACCAATCCAGCGTTGATACCAAAAATCGTGGAATTCAAACATGCTCTTGCCGCGCAGCAGCGTTCCATCGACATCAAAAAACGCGTAAGACACCTTCATCTTTTCCTCCATTTTTGCTTAGCCAGGCCCTGGCTCGGATTAGTCTGTCTTCTTCACTCGTCGGCTAAGAATGGAAAAGTCAGGGCTGCTTCCAAGCACCCCACCCTCTCCCCAGCGCGATGAAGGCACCTCCAAGATAATGACAGTCACTTTATCTAAAGGTGCCTTCGTCACCTCATGAACTACGTCGGTCAATTTTTCTATCAACGTTTGGCTGATCTCATCACCCAAATTGGGCCACGTCGTAATCGTCAGTATTGGCATGTTGTTTCCCTCCGAGTTGCACCATCGTTTTCCCTTGAGTACCTAAGGCACCGTTGCAAGCATTAATAGCGGCATGCTGTACACAAAGACGGTCAATTACATCTAACAAGAAACCGTCAGAAATTCATGAAAACTCGCCTCCTTCAGCTTCAGTTGCGCATGCACATCTCCACCCAATCCGTACCAGCCTATCGCACCACCGCGATTCATCTGGTAGCTCATCCACAACAGCACAACATTCACAATCCGATTCGCACGAGGGTCATCCTCTGATGGAAATGGATTGGGTAGCGTGGCTTGATAGCGTGCCGAACCTGCCTCATCCGCGATCAGCACATTCGGAATGCCAAGGGGACCTGGCCTGGTTGGAGACAGCGGATTCAAGTCGTGCCGACGCAACGACATGACGGTATATAAACTGTTCGGAATTAATCCTGAGAAATCAAAGAGAAATTGAGCATTGGCTCGATCAGATGGAACTCGAATCTCCAGTTGCCCTCGGGCCCGGCTCCACTGTCCAAGCGTGATCGGATGTTGGATCTTGCATCCGTCCTCCATCCGCATATCAGGTATCGGAACCCTGTGGAATGGGTAGCTTGGCAGTTCCAGTGAATTTGTCGCGGGGTGCTGGTCCGGGGCAAACGTCATCGGATAGTTGTTGCACGGTAATGGAAGGGGCAGTGTGTGCAACACCAAGGCTGCATCTGAGGGAGTAAGCGGATCAGGCAGCTCCCTTACGATGTCATAATGCGAATTCACGCCAAATACCGGCAAGCTACTTGACGGGGACACTATGGCTCTAGCCCATGGTGATACCACTGTGCCCTGTTGATCTCTACGATTCACACGCCCAATGACAATGAAGTTACCTTCTTGATCCATCACCTCGCTAGGTGGATAGCTCGGCCCTTGCGTTGTCAAATTCAGGTCATAAATAGCCTTTTTGTGCATGACGGTGCCCTCCAGCCATCACGCATCCAACCGCTGGGTGCCGGCGGGCCTGTCAACCAGCTGAGCGCCTGCGACGACATTGAGCGACGCAAGCAACTTTCTGGCCTGCCTGTCTTCAGCCTCCTTGATTCTTGAAGCGTGGTAGGCCGTGAACTGGAAAGAGATCTCCATTGCTGGCTCCCCTGCCTGGAAAATCGACGTAGTCACATCAAATGCAAGACGTGAAGCATTCGCGACATCATGGGATCTGATGTGATAGTCCAGCGTCGCCTCCACTGGAAATACGAAGGCCGAGAAATTCGCCGACATCTCGTTGATGACGAAGTAGTACGGTTCGACCCACGCATCTCCGATGAAATATTCTTCCGTCACAGCCAGGAACATCTGTCGCGCGGCCTCAACTAAAACCATGCCTTGTATGTGCTGACCTGTCTGGTGATCTCCCATCAATTCAGAGCGCTCATCCAGCAGGAGCGAAGCCCTGTAGTGGGTATTCCCTATGCGTTCCGGATGTGAAATTATGGAATTTCTAAAATGGTGCTTATGTGTTTGCACACGGCTTGCGCGTGAAGGCCTTAGCAGCGTAGGTGAAACATCTACTCCATGCGCAGCAAGTGACCACAAGCCGTGATCATGCAGAGCCTGAACATCCGCCTCCCGGAGACCTTGGCCTGGGGCGATACGAGTACCAGCTGGCAAGCCATCAAATGAGCTTGTGCGGATCATTTCGCATATTTCGGCCAACGTCTTCACGCTTTCATGCTTCCCAAATTCGTGAAACTTGTTCCCAACCACATATATCGTTTGAACCATGGTGCATCTCCTTCAATTTCAAATAGACAGTCTCGAAACGAGCAACTGGCCTTGCCCTGAATAACTAAGAACAGCAGTAAAATTGGATTTAGCTATCACGGACGTGCCTCCTGGTTGTGAAAAGATATGCATCCCACTTCAGCGCAGCCATCCCTAGCACGATAGCCACGCCGCAAACAATCGATACGCCCCTCCAGCCATAGTTTGACCAAACGGGCCCAAGCGCAACGCTGGCACCCCCCCCTGCCCCAAGGCAAGTCAACATGTAGAGGGATGATGCCGCGCCACGATTCTCAGATCCCACGCGCTCAGATAAACGAACGAGCATTGCGGGCTGACAAGCAAAGACACCCAGAAAAATCAAAAATACGCCAACAACAACTGCGGCAATCGATTGCGCCACGAAGATGCACACCACGCCCACGAAGACGCACGCTAGACCTGCCAAAGCAATTTGAAATGAACCTATGCGCGATGTAATTCCACCGGAGATAGGCGCACCTAACACGGCACTCAAACCAGCCAGGCTTACAGCCCCTATCGCAGATCCATCCAATAGAAAAGGTGCCTGCTGGAGTCGAAGTGTCAAGAATGTGATGACACCCAGGTATCCGGAGAACAACAGAAATCCGATGAGATACAGCCAGCTGCTCACAGGATTAACCAAGATCCTTACCGTTTTCAAGTACATGATCGGAAAATCCATGAATCTGGTCTTGCGCGTCATGTCCTCTTTTGGCAACGCTTGTGCCAAGCCCATCGCAATCAACAGTGCAACAGCACCGATCAACAATCCTTCACGGAAGCCGAATAGCGTGGCGAGCCATCCCATGGCAACCCGTCCTATGGTGATTCCAACCACGGAGGCCGCAATGAGGAATCCGAAGTAACTTCCCAGCCGCTCCTTTCTCGCAACTCTCGACATAAGCGCGAACATCGCCGCCGGTACGGCCGCAGCAAAGCCACCGTGCAGAATAACGATGGCGATATATGCATGAAAGCTATTGAGCGACGCTGATATGCTTGCAGCGATGGCCGTTGCCGCGAGTCCGAACTGGGCAAGACTGCGCGCGCTGATTCTGTCGGCCAGCGGCGCAACAAGAAAGAAAGCTATCGCATAGGCAATACTGCACGCACCGAAGGCCAGCCGAGCCTGAGCGGCAGTAACGCTGAACGCCACGCCAACCTCCAGCAATACCGTCTGTGTCCAGTAGACCGACGCTACCGCAACGCAGGTAATCAGACATGCGACGGAAATTTGGAATTTGGACAGCGCCACGGTCTTATTCATCACGGGCTCACCCCACGGCTCTGCTTGCGCCACCATCCACATTGACGCTTGCACCCCACATGTGCCGCGCGCCTGGAGACAGGAGGAATGCAATCACGTCCGCGATATCAGCCGGTGCGGCGATCGAGCCAGACGGAGACGCCTCCCTGACCTGCTGATGGATGGCTTCTGCGGTCGTGTTGTGTCGCACGGCGATCTCACCGCAAATCTTTTTCCACAACGAAGTCTCCGTCGCGCCCGGGTTAACTATGTTGACCCGAACGCCGCTGCGGCCAAGATCGTGCGATATCGCTTTCGCGAACCCCGCCAACCCGCTGTTGACCAACGTGCTGATCGGAAACAGGGGGTCCGCTTCTCGACTAAAAATGCCGTTCACGATCACGATGTTTCCACGCCGCTGCTGCACCATGCGAGACGCCACCGCCTTCGTTAACCGGACCGTGCCAAGCAGCTTTCCTTGGACAGTTCCTTGCCACATGGACTCGGTCGTCTCCATGAGCGGCGCAACAGGACCGTCACCTGCCGCATGGACGAGGTCGGTAATATCCCCGTGACTCTGAAGAATCGAATGCGTTGCGTCATCGACTGAGCTGGGCTGCGCGATGTCGGCGACCTGGACAGAGAGCCGATCGGAAATCGCCTGCGATTGCGCTTGCAGCAGCACACGCCTGGCGTGTTCCAACTTGGACTTGGAACGACCCAGCATGACTACGTGATATCCATCTTGGAGCAGCCGTTGGCACACTGCCATCCCAATACCACCAGTCGCGCCGCTTACCAGCACCAAGCGCCGCATGCCATTAGCGTGCTTGGTTTCGGTCGTGTCTGTCATGTGTCCACCCCGTCTTTCACAACCACACGTCGATACAACTTCGTGTAGAGCCCTCGTTCTCCGCCTGTGATGTAGCGGTCCCCAGCCTCTTGGACGATTTGCCGATAACGGGACGAGGTGAAGGTCGCCGCGTAGACCTCGGGGTCCACTGAAAATCCCGACAGGAACAGGACACCTGGCTCAGAGCTAATGACGGAGTGATAGGCGATGAACTGCTCGACAGAGGCGCTTTCCCGGACCACCTCAAAGATGGTCTTCTCACGCCAAGCCCGGTATGCTTCGAAGCGTCCGGGCGGCACTTCAACATGTCGAAGCTGTAGAAACGGTGTGGTTGGCAAGGCAGCCGGCGTATCTTTCGGAGCCTCGACGAACACAAGCAACTGGCGTCGAAAATCGCTGCCCAGCTCAGCACCCAGTTGTTCCCAGTCCTGAGACCAGCGAGGCTCCATCGCTGCGACCTGCTCCACAGATGGAAAGGCGCTTAGTTCCAGCACGCTGCTGTCGTCCAACGCGATGAACACCGCGCGGTCCACGCCGCCTTCGGCAGTCGGAGAAATTTGCGACCATTCGCGCGCGACAGACAGACATCGGCCAGGTTGCGGCAGTACTTCAGTGACCAAGAGATACCGTGTAGACATGAACAATCCTTCTCTGCTCTGGTTGACAAGGTTGGGATGGGCGGGCCATCAGGTCGGGACGGGTCGAACGTTAGGTCCCACCCTCTGACCGTTCGCGAGTGAAAAAGACTTCACGAGCGGTCGACACGAGATTTATTGCGGCAGGGAACCCTGCGTAGGCTGCGACCTGTATGGCCAGTTCAATCACTTGTTCACGGCAGCCGCCGACGTTGAGCAGCCCGTTCAAGTGCACCTTGAGTTGCGGCTCGGCCATACCCATCGCTGACAGCGCCGCAACCGTAACGATCTCGCGCTCCAGTAGGCCGAGGGCTGGGCGCGTGTAGATATCTCCAAAGCCGAATTCGATGACGAATCGACCAAGATCCGGAGCAATGGAGGCCAACGATGCGATGACTTCTTTTCCCGCAGCACCATCAATCCGACATAAGGCTTCCAGCCCGGCTTCATAGCGCCCGGAGCCTGCCGGCACGCACACGCTCGACGGATCGAAAATCTGCCCCCGTTCATCCAGTACTTCCTTGACTGCGAACACTCCGTTCAAGGCACAAGGAAAGCCTGCATAGACGGCCAGATGCATCATCAACTCGATGACCTCAGCAGGGTTGCAACCGACATTCAATGCGCCCGCAATGTGGAACTTCAGCTGCGGGCGCGCGTTGCCCAGAGCCGCTAGTGCTGCCACCGTTGCCAGTTGTCGTTGAGGCAGGCTCAAGTGCTTGCGCTGGTAAATTTCGCCATACACGACGCTCACGACAAGCGTTGCAAGATCAGGCGCGATGTCTGCCAACGCGCCGACGATCGCTGGGGTAGTACTTCCCTCAACGGAACAAAGGCAAGCTAGGCCTGTCTCATACGTGCTGACGCTGGATGGAATATGCGGCTGTTTGTCCATGCCAAATTGTTAGTGATTTCCATTTGCATTGACTATTGCTTTCTAAGTCGGCATCTTTTGGGTATCAAAACAAGCAAGACGGGGGAGATGCGTGCCGAAAACAATGAACTTGAGACAGCTTCAGTGCTTCATCGTGGTGGCAGAGGAGCTGAACTTTCGCCGCGCGGCGCAACGGCTGCACATGACGCAACCACCGCTCAGCCGGCAGATCAAAGCGCTGGAGGATCGGTTGGGCACGCGGCTGTTCGATCGACGAGGCCGCAGTACTGTGTTGACTGCCGCGGGCGAACGATTTCTTGACCAGGCGCGAGAGTTGATGCGTCACGCCGACGGCATGGTGTCGGCGTTCCTCGCACGCGCCGAACAACCGATGGAGCTGCGGATCGGCATCACGATGGTCATCGATGCCGGCCTTTTTTCGTGGATTGAGCCCGAGTTCGCAGCGCGGCACCCCAACATTCGGCTTCACGTGACGAGACAGACGTCCGTGCAATCAATCCAGAATCTCAACGCAGGCACATTGGATGCCGCAATCATTGGCATGCCGTCGCACACCAGCGGGCTGACCGTAGAGCATCTGCGCGATGAGCCCATGGTCGTGGGGCTATCAATCACACATCCCGCTGCGATGAGACAAGAATTGGCGCTGCGTGACCTGAGCGACGACAACCTCTACTGGTTCGACAGCAAACAGAACCCTGCGTATCACGAGCATTGCGAGCGCGTGTTCACCCGATTGAAGTTCAATCCCCCTCGAACCATCGAACCGCCTTACTACCCTGTATTACTGAGTCTGGTCGCTGACGGACGGGGCATCGCGCTGTTTCCCAGTTCGCTTCAAAGCGTCAAGCACGACGGCGTGGTCTACAAGGCGTTGTCTGAAGGCGAGGAGCTGGGGATCTGGATTGGGGTAGCCTATAGAAAGGGCGTGCAATCGGAGGTGGTGTCGGCGTTCGTTCAGTTCCTGAAGGAGCGCAAATTGGCGGCCACGCCCTCTCTGACCTGCTCCCCATAGGGCGTACCAGTCGAAGGTTAGTAGAGTCCGTTTTCAGAGGAAGAACGGACATGAAGAAGAGCAGATTCATCGACGAACAGATCATCGGTTTTCTCAAGCAGGCCGAGGGCGGCATGCCTGTCAAGGAACTGTGTCGCCTTGGCGGTTTCAGCGATGCGACCTTCTACAAGTGACGCACCAAGTTCGGCGGCATGCGGGCAAGCGAGGCCACGCGGCTACGCGAGATCGAGAGCGAGAACGCCAGGCTCAAGAAGCTGCTGGCCGAGGCCCACCTGCACATCGAAGCGCTGAAGGTGGGCTTCGGGGTAAAGCGCTGACCCCGCAGGCCAGGCGCGAGGCCGCTGCCAGGATGGTTCAGGGACTGTCCGTCAGCGAGCGCCGCGCCTGTCGCTATGCGGGGTTGTCCAGAACCAGCTACCGGGAGCCGCTCAGCATGAACCAGTCCACGGCCAGCCTAAGCACGCGCATCGTCGAGTTGGCGCACGAGCGCCGGCGCTTTGGCTACCGGCGCATCCACGACCTGTTGAGCCTTGAAGGCCACCAGGTGAACCACAAACGCGTGTGGCGCCTGTACAAGCTGGCCAACCTGTCGGTGCGCAAGCGCCGCAAAGTCAAACGCCCCACTGGCGAGCGCCAGCCCCTGGCTGCCAGCCAGCACGTCAATGACACCTGGAGCGCAGACTTCGTGATGGACGCACTGGCCAACGGCCGGCGCATCAAGTGCCTGACGGTGGTCGATGACTTCAGCCGCGAGTGTGTGGACATCGCGGTGGACCACGGCATGGGTGGCGAGTACGTCGTGCGCTTGCTGGACCAGGCAGCGCAGTTCCGCGGCTACCCGCTGGCCATCCGCACCGATCAGGGGCCTGAGTTCACCAGTCGGGCCTTCATGGCGTGGACAACGGCACGCGGCGTTCGGCATCTGCTCAACGATGCCGGATGCCCGCCCCAGAACGCCTACATCGAAAGCTTCAACGGCAAGTTCAGGGCGTCGAGCCGGTGCGGCGCAGGTCGTGGACGGTGAACGGCTGTAGCGGCAGGCCTTTGGCCTTGGCGCCTTCTGCCACGAGCATCGTGATGCGATTCAGGGTCGCATGGACATGCATCGCCGTGGATCGTAGCGGGAAGGAAAAACGAAGCTTGAGCCTGCCGAGCAGGCGTGCAACGTGACGAAGATATCGAGCGCCTGGCGCGACAGGTAGACCACGTGCGGGTTGCGCCCCTTCATTCGCTGCTTCGGAATCGTCCAGGTCTTGCGCTCGAGTCAGGGACCAGGAGACCCGCTGATGCCCGGAAAGCCGCATGAAACAAGCTTTCCTGAGAAGCCTTTTACCGTCAAAGACGGTAAAAGGCTCAATAGTGAACGAGAGTGTCTTAATTCCGCCTCGATTCTTACCGTCAGCCCTACCGTCAGCCGTTTTTGCTGGCCGGCGATAGTCACCGATAGTTGCCGCGACGCATTTGCTTTTAAATCAACACGTTACGGCAGCTTTATCGATGGCTGGCGATAGTCCCCGAAGGACGTCAAATCACTCCCACTCAATCGTCGCCGGCGGCTTGGTCGAAACGTCGTAGGTCACGCGGTTGATGCCGCGCACTTCGTTGATGATCCTTCCAGACACCTTCTTGAGCAGGCCGTAGGGCAGCTCGGCCCAGTCGGCGGTCATGAAGTCGCTGGTCTGCACGGCGCGCAGGGCCACGACGTAGTCGTAGGTGCGGCCGTCGCCCATGACGCCCACGCTCTTGACGGGCAGGAAGACGGTGAAGGCCTGGCTGGTGAGGTCGTACCAGTTCTTGCCGGTGGCCTCGTCGGTCCAGTTGCGCAGTTCCTCGATGAAGATGGCGTCGGCGCGGCGCAGCAGGTCGGCGTATTCCTTCTTGACTTCACCCAGGATGCGCACGCCCAGGCCCGGGCCGGGGAAGGGGTGGCGGTAGACCATTTCACGCGGCAGGCCCAGGGCCACGCCGAGTTCGCGCACTTCGTCCTTGAACAGGTCGCGCAGGGGTTCGAGCAGCTTCAGGCCCAGTTGTTCGGGCAGGCCGCCGACGTTGTGGTGGCTCTTGATGGTGACGGCCTTCTTGCTCTTGGCGCCGCCCGACTCGATGACGTCGGGGTAGATGGTGCCCTGGGCCAGGAAGGTGGCGCCCTTGTGGCCACCGTCGCCAGCTTTCAGCTTGGCGGCTTCGGCCTTGAACACGTCCACGAACAGGCCGCCGATGATCTTGCGCTTGGCCTCGGGTTCGCTGACGCCGGCCAGCTTGCCCAGGAACAGGTCGCTGGCGTCCACGCGGATGACCTTGGCGTGCAGCTTGCCCTCGAACATTTCCATGACCATGTCGCCTTCATTGAGGCGCAGCAGGCCGTGGTCCACGAAGACGCAGGTCAGCTGGTCGCCGATGGCGCGGTGGATCAGGGCCGCGGCCACGGAGGAATCCACGCCACCGGACAGGCCGAGGATGACTTCCTCGTCGCCCACCTGCTCGCGGATCCTGGCGACGGCTTCCTCGATGTAGTCGCCCATGATCCAGTCGGCGTTGGCCGCGCAGATCTCGCGCACGAAGCGGTTGAGCAGGGCCGCGCCCTGCACGGTGTGCGTGACTTCGGGGTGGAACTGCACGGCGTAGAAGCGACGCGCCTCGTCGGCCATGCCGGCGATGGGGCAGGACGGCGTGGAGGCCATGACCTTGAAGCCCGGGGGCAGTTCGGTGACCTTGTCGCCGTGGCTCATCCAGACCTTGAGCATGCCGTGGCCTTCGGCCGTGCTGAAGTCCTCGATGCCCTTGAGCAGTTCGGTGTGGCCATGGGCGCGCACTTCGGCGTAGCCGAATTCGCGGGTGTGCGAGCCTTCGACCTTGCCGCCCAGCTGGGTGGCCATGGTCTGCATGCCGTAGCAGATGCCCAGCACGGGAATGCCCAGCTCGAACACGGCGTCGGGGGCGCGGTCGTCCACTTCGTAGACGCTGGCGTGGCTGCCCGACAGGATCACGCCCTTCAAGCGGCCATCGGCGGCGAATTCGCGCACCCAGTCGCTGCTGACGTCGCAGGGATGGACTTCGCAGTAGACATGGGCTTCGCGCACGCGGCGGGCGATCAGCTGGGTGACTTGGGAGCCGAAGTCAAGAATGAGGATCTTGTCGTGTTGCATGGTCATCTCAGGCAAAGGTGATTGGAGGGAATCAGAAATCTTCAGGGGCCAGCAGCGCCAGGCCGCGCTTGCGGGCGGCGGCGGCCTGGGCCGGGTCGAAAGTGGCCAGCGGCAGGCGCAGCGACTGCGCCAGCCACAGGTAGGCCGCGTCATAGACCGGCAGCCGGGTGTCCAGCGCCACGTCGAGCACGGCCTTGTGCTGGGCGGGCGCCAGTTCGTGCAGCTCCACACGGTGGCGTATGGCCTCGAGCACGCTCCACAGGCCTTCGACCGAGCTGTGCGGAATGCGGCCGCCGTGCACGCCCGAGGCGATCAGGTTGCCACACTCCCACTGCCAGAGGTTGGGCGCTTGCGGGTCCACTTCGTGGCGGCGTATGCGGGTGTACAGGCGTTGGGTGTGCACGCTGGCGGCATCGGGCAGCAGCCAGGCGGCGGTGACGGAGGCATCGAGCACGAAGGAGGTCATGCCTGGCTCCGGCCTGCGTGGCGCAGTCGGGTGGTGGAGTCCGGCGCCTGTGCCGCCGGGGCCGACTGGGCCGGCCGCACCGTGGCCTGCAACGCCTGCATCTGCTCCAGCTCGCGGGCGATCTGCTCGTCGGTGATCACGGGGCGGCGGCGCACCGGCAGCATGCGCACCACTTCCTTGCCGTGGCGGGTGATGCGCACCTCCTCGCCCTGCTCGACAAGTTCGATCAGGGCGGAGAAACGGGTCTTGGCTTCGTAGATGCCGACAGATTGCATGGCTGGGCTGGAAACGGAAAAGGCCTGGAATCAGGCACAGGCCGGATTCTATCATTCTGGCCAGAATTTTCCAAAATTCAGGCCAGAACATTGCGAGCATTCCGGGCGCTGGCGGGGCACGGCCTGGGGCCGGATCGCTCCCTGGTGCCGCGCCGCAGGCGTGTGCCAGGTGCACAAATTCATCCATATGCTCTTATCTGTCATCAAAAACTACAGAGTTTTTACCCAATGGGTAATCACTTATCCAATTATTTTTGATCATATGGATAATTTTGCTTATCGATGCCACCACAGAAAGGCGCGTCCCGATGCAACCGACTCCCCTGCGCACCCGCTTCTGGTCGGACCTGACCAGCGAAGAGTTCTCCCGGCTGGACCGCGAACGGCTCATCGCCGTGCTGCCGGTCGGTGCCACGGAGCAGCACGGCCCCCATCTGCCTATGTCCACCGACACCGCGACCATCGATGGCATGGTTCGCGCCAGCCTTCCCCTGCTGCCCGACGGCCTGCCGGTGCTGTTCCTGCCCACGGTGGCCTATGGCAAGAGCAATGAGCATTCACGCTATCCAGGCACGCTCACGGTGTCGGCGCGCACGCTGATGGCGCTGTGGACGGAGATTGGCGCCTGCGTGGCCAGGGCCGGGGTGCGCAAGCTGGTGCTCTACAACAGCCACGGCGGGCAGATGAGCGTGATGGACATCGTGGCGCGCGACCTGCGCGAGGCGCACGGCATGATGGTGGTCGCAGCCCACTGGTACACGCTGGGCCTGCCCGAGGGCCTGTTCACTGCGCACGAGGAAAGGCACGGCATCCACGCCGGCGATCTGGAAAGCTCGGTCATGCTGCATCTGGCGCCCGCGCATGTGCGACGCGACCAGTTGCGCAACTTCCCGTCGATGACGGAGCAACTGGCCGAGGAGAACCGCTTCCTGTCGATCACGCCCAGCGGCAAGCTGGGCTGGCAGATGCACGACATCAATCCCGCCGGCGCCGCCGGGGATGCGTCGCGCGCCAGCGCCGACAAGGGCGCGGCCGTGCTCGACCATGTGGCCCGGCGCTTCGTGCAACTGCTCCAGGAGATCGATCGCTTCCCGGTCGAGCGGCTGGCCAACGTGCCCGCCTGGCAGTGAGGCCGCCGTGTCCCGGGAGCCCGCCCCCATGAACACCCC